>CBFHKM010000317.1:0-1000 GCA_965656385.1 Oceaniferula sp. | reverse complement strand
TGGGTAATCTCAACGCTCTCTGGTAACGAATCAAGATCAGTTGCAAATCCATGGTTCTGAGCTGTGATAGAAACTTTGCCATTGCGCAGGTCTTTCACGGGTTGGTTACCACCACGGTGACCAAACTTAAGCTTATAGGTGCTGCCGCCGAAAGCATGCGTGAGGATTTGGTGTCCGAGACAAATTCCAAAAATTGGAGTTTCTCCGAGTAACTTTTTCACTTCAGCGTGAATGTAATCTAGCGCTGCTGGGTCACCCGGGCCATTAGACAGAAAGACGCCGTCTGGCTTCATAGCAAGAACTTCCTCAGCAGGTGTTCGGGAGTTGACTACGGTAACGTTGAATCCGCCTTGGCGTAAGTGGCGTAATATATCCCATTTGATACCGAAATCATAAGCCACAATGTTGTATTTGATTTCTGGTAGTTCAATGTAGGTGCCTTCCTGACCTGTAGAGGCATTCGGAATAGTCCATTCACGAGACTCTCTTTCCCAGACATAAGGCTCTGGAGTCGATACTTCCTTGACGAAGTCTGAGCCAGCCATAGGAGCTGATTCTTGGGCTGCTTTGATTGCATCTTCTTTGGAAAGTTCCGTGGATATACATGATCGCATGGCGCCAGCAGAACGAAGGTGTTTGGTGAGGGCTCTGGTGTCGATGCCTTCGATGCCTATAATTTGGTGCTTTGCGAAATACTCTGGCAGTGTCTGGTGTGAACGCCAGCTGGATGAGACTGGTGAGAGCTCGCCAATGACTAAGCCTCTGACGTGGGGCTGGGAGGATTCGGCGTCTTCTGGATTTACCCCATAGTTTCCTATCAACGGGTAGGTCATCGTCACTATTTGACCACGATAAGATGGATCCGTGATGATTTCTTGATAACCGGTCATCGAAGTGTTGAAACAGGCTTCTCCGGTAGTAGTGCCAGTATGACCAAAGGCTTCGCCTTCAAAAGTTCGTCCGTCTTCGAGTGCTAGAATTGCTTTCATGGGAACATTCA
>CBFHKM010000316.1:0-1003 GCA_965656385.1 Oceaniferula sp. | reverse complement strand
CCGCAGCTCTTCGTGCCGGCAAACCCGTTGTTACTGGCAATAAAGCGCTATTGGCCGAGCGAGGTCAGGAGCTATTCAAGCTCTCAAAGCAGTGCGACACTCCTATTCATTTTGAGGCGGCTGTCGCTGGTGGTATCCCGATTATCAAAACGGTTCAGGACTCATTCGTGGGCAATAATATTCAATCAATGGTGGGTATTATTAATGGCACATCCAATTACATTCTTGAGCGCATGACTGATGCAGGGCTGGGATACCCAGAGGCACTGGGTGAGGCGCAGCAGTTAGGATACGCTGAGGCTGACCCCACGCTCGATGTCAATGGTTGGGACGCAGCCCATAAGGCTATCCTGTTGGCAACACTTGCATATGGATTCACTGTTGATCCGAAAAAGGTTTATGTGCGCGGTATCGAGAGGGTGCGTGCTACTGATATTGATTTCGCAAAGCGTTTAGGTTTTGTCGTGAAGCTGTTGTGTGTTGTTCGCGAACACCCTGACGGTGTGATTGAAGTTCGTACCCAGCCATCATTTATTCCTCAAAGCCACATTCTCTCGAGTGTGAATGGTGTATTCAATGCAGTTGCCGTGCGTGGAGATGCTGCGGGTGACTCCTTATTCTATGGCCGTGGAGCTGGTAAGGATCCAACGGCTTCATCGGTGGTTGCTGATATTGTTGAGGCAGCATTAGGCCTTGGCCACGAGGGCTGTCATCGAGGATTTCTGCCATACCAGCAGGAGGGTAGCGTGATGAGTATCGATGATACTGAGACTCCCTACTATGTGCGCTTTGATGTAAATGATCAGCCCGGTGTGGTAGCGGAAATTGCTAATGTATTGGCTGATGCAGGCATTGGTATCTCAGGAACTCACTCACCGGTTCATCCTGATGAGCCTGACGCAGAGTTTGTTGATATGGTGTTTCAACTGCATACCTGTCGCTTTGGCTTATTGAAGCAGACCCTCAAGGAAATTGAGGCCCTTAGCTGTGTCAATTCAAGGCC
>CBFHKM010000315.1:0-1011 GCA_965656385.1 Oceaniferula sp. | reverse complement strand
AGGGACACGACGACCACCACGGGCACGACGACCACCACGGACACGACGACCACGGTGACCACGGTGACCACGGTGACTACCATGCAAAATATGCAGTAGGTGATGTTAGTCCGCAAGATGCTCTCGTGGTGGAGTCTGTCGAGCCTGATGTGCCTCTCATGAAGAGGGTGCAGCTAAGGATCAAGCAAATGGAGGCTAATACGCGCCGTAAAACTAATGAGAGGCCGCTCACCGTAGCTCATAGGCAGTATCTTCAGGCGGAGGTAGAAGATAAGTTGAGGCTAGCGTATGAGTTAGACCCCACCAATTATACCAACTACGGTAATTATCACTTGTTCTTATTCACATCAAGTTTCGGTAGAACATCCAGTGATGAGAATGCGGCTTTGAGCTTGGCGCGCCGCACACTCGATATCTGCATGCAAGACTCCGTCGATCCTGCTCCATGGGTGACAGCTGCGAGCGCAGCATACAATATAATCAGCCATATTGGTCGCCACCATGATAATTACACCATTGCGGAGGCCAAGCAGAGCTTAGACAGATTTGATTTCTGCATTAATCAGTATGCAATGATTTTGAATCAAGCCATGTTAGAGGTGCGGGCTATACCCGAAGTTCGTTTGAGAGAAATGAGAGAGAGAACACGCTACCTTTCTAAATTGCGAAAAGCGCAAGGGATCTACATGAAGCGTATTATGTCCAATGAAATGGCTTCAAATTGAGGCTGATAATAAATTAATCATCTGATGATACCGACATCTACAAACACTACCGAGCACCCTGAAAAAGCAGTGTCTGCAGCTAGCAATGGCATCGCGACGGATGCTACACGGGCAATGATGCCGGGGGTGAGCTTTGAGCCGGGAATGAACGGATGTGAAATGTTGGGTGTGATTTTCCAAGCTTGCGATGAATTAGGGGTTTCGGATGTACAACTGCGTTCGAGTCTTCCAGTTTATGTAGAGACAAATCGAGGTATGGAGTGCCTTTCTGATCTGGGAGTATTGT
>CBFHKM010000314.1:0-1016 GCA_965656385.1 Oceaniferula sp. | reverse complement strand
CCTGGTGATCTTCATGACTGACAACGGCATGGCGATGGGTTCTTTCAAAATAAACGGCAAGAAGCACCAAGCTCACAACGCCGGCATGAAAGGGCGTAAGAATTCACCAGATGAGGGCGGCACACGGGTGCCCTCATTCTGGTACTGGAAGGGCAAGACAGCGGAAGGCGTCGACATCCCAGCACTCACGCGCCACCTCGACCTTTACCGTACCTTCTGTGAGCTCGCCGGAGTTCCAGTGCCAGAGAGCACCATGCCGCCACGGGGCCGCTCGCTCTTGCCCCTGTTGGAAAACCCTCGGGAAGCCAGTGCCCAGTGGGAAGACCGCACACTCTTTGTCCACCGCGCCCGCTGGAACGACGGCCGCTGGAACAAAACCAGCCGCGAGGAGCAGAAATACAGCGGCTGCGCCGTGCGCAGCCAGCGCTGGCGCCTGGTCAATAACACCGAGCTCTACGACATCTCCGCGGACCCCGGCCAGAAAAACAATGTCGCGGACCAGCACCCAGAAGTTCTCAAGCAACTCAGCGATGCCTACGACACGTGGTGGGACACCCTCACCCCTTTCCTCAACAACGAGGACCTGCCATGGGTAGAGCCTGGAGAATACCACATGCAAAAACGCTACCGCGCACAGCTCAAGGATAAGGGCATTCCCGACTGGGCACCTGAGTATAGCCTGCTTTCAAGCAGTGAATAATACCTCTGCTTCAGACCAGGCCAGCTACTGTTTCTCACCCAATAGATATCTTGTCCATTGGGTCAAATGACCCTTGCATCATCAAGCCGCTTTGATCTGATTTATCTCGCCTCAACAACCACCGCACCGAGCCCCATGGCAAAGTCCCCCGTTGTGTCTTTTGATGCCGTAATTTTGATCACATAAAACTTACCACCCTTCACATTGGGTATCTCAAGGGGGATATGGGTCACCCCAGCATCAAGTGCAGGCACACTGAACGAAACTTTTTCCCTATTAGGCAACGTAACCTCGACATCGAAGCCACACCACTCCT
>CBFHKM010000313.1:0-1016 GCA_965656385.1 Oceaniferula sp. | reverse complement strand
GCGTTCAAAGAAAACGCGAAAGTCGGAAACTAACCGTTCCGCTCATTCATACGAAACAACTTAAAACTAACTCTACTCGAAATGGGAAAACCAACAGGATTTTTAGAATTTGAACGCGCGACCATACCGGATCGCTCACCGCTCGAACGTATTAAGGATTGGAAAGAGATCCACGACCATGGCAATGATGGCGCACTCAAAAAGCAGGCTTCACGTTGCATGGACTGCGGCGTGCCATACTGCCATACTGGCATCAATATCAGTGGCATGGCAAGTGGTTGCCCAATCAACAACCTCATCCCCGAATTCAATGACCTCATCTACCGAGATCGCTGGGATGAAGCTCTGCAGCGCCTGCGCAAAACCAACAACTTCCCAGAATTCACTGGGCGGGTATGCCCAGCTCCATGCGAGGGCTCTTGTGTGCTTGGCGTGATAGAGCCACCAGTGACCATCAAAAACATCGAGTGCTCCATTATTGATCATGGTTGGGACAACAACCTACTTACTCCAAACCCGCCAGAAGAGCGCACCGGCAAAACCGTCGCTGTCGTTGGTTCAGGACCTGCTGGTTTAGCAGCTGCAGACCAGCTCAATCAAGCTGGTCACAAAGTAACTGTATTCGAGCGTGCGGACCGTCCTGGAGGACTACTCATGTATGGCATCCCAAACATGAAGCTCGACAAGAACGAAATCGTCGATCGACGCATCAAACTCATGGAAGATGAAGGCATTGAGTTCAAATGTAATGTTTTCGTCTCAGAAAGTAACGAGTGGACTCCCGCCAAACTTCGAAATGAGTTTGATTCAGTTATTCTTTGCTGTGGTGCTACCAAGGCTAGAGATCTTCCCATCGACGGACGTGACGCCAATGGCGTCTACCAAGCCATGGAATTCCTCACCACAAATACACAGTATCAGCTAGACCATGACTTCGATGGAACTAACCCAGATCTCAATGCCACAGGCAAAGAGGTCATCGTCATTGGTGGCGGTGATACAGGCACTGACTGTGT
>CBFHKM010000312.1:0-1031 GCA_965656385.1 Oceaniferula sp. | reverse complement strand
CCCTCATCGATATCAAAGCCAGTATAGCTGGCGAGGCCCATTCGGTAGGCGGCAATGGCAGATGAGCCGATTCCATTGAAGGGATCAAGCATATGGTTTTTATCCGTATTGCCATGAATGCGAATGCATTGCTCAGCCAGGCCTACGGGAAATGACGCTGGATGCGGGCGATCTTTGTCACGGCTCTTGATGGTGTCGTAGGGGATGAACCAGTTATTTCCGCGGCAGCGCTTGTCACGCCCTTCAGTATGGCCCCAGCGATCGATGTTTGATTTATCGACGTAGGGGACCCCTGCAGCGCGTCGATCGAGTGGGATATCGCCTGATTTGGTCAGGTGGAAAACATACTCGTGGCAGTCATTGACATAGCGGTGACTGTTGATGGGTTTAAAATGCCCAGCGCTAATGGTATCACCTGTTTTGGTTTCTACCGATATGGATTTGATCCAATGGAATGTATTTTGGAGAACAAAGAGGGGTTCGTCTGTTGCCTGTGTCAGGGCGATGAGTAGCTGATGTGGTAATAGTGGGTTTTGTGGTGCTGCGCCGAGATTGAGAAAAAAAGAAGCGTCATTGTGCATCACTCGCTTGAGCTCGGTGGCCCACTCCAGGCACCATTCGATGAATGTGGAGCGATCGGCATGATCTTGGTAGGTATCATATTTGATGCCTAAATTATACGGAGGTGAGGTGACGACCAGATCTATTGAGCTTGAGGGCATCGCCTTCATGCCAATGAGGCAATCTTGATGGAGGAAGTCGATGCGCGTTGCCATGAAGTAAGATGGTCACATGTGACATGGAATGAAAAGTCAGGATTACGTTCATACGACCGTTTGATATTGACCTTGCTGCTTTTGATTAGTTAAGCTCAAAACTGCGTGAATACGAGAGAGCAGATATTGGAGGCCGCATGGGAGCTATATTCGGATCGAGGTTTCGAGGATGTGTCGGTTCGGGATGTTACCCAAGTGGCGGGTGTGAATCTGGCAAGTGTAAGTTATCACTTTGGTGGTATTGACGGCCTGATA
>CBFHKM010000311.1:0-1040 GCA_965656385.1 Oceaniferula sp. | reverse complement strand
GTTGTCGGTTGTCAGCCAACTAGCAATGTTTGCGTTGAGGAAGCTGGCGTCCCGGCCGCCGTAGCCGCGATGATTATCCTGGCCAAAGTCGCGAAGATCGACGGTTGGCGTATGAGTGCCCCCATTCGTCGGATCACCAAAAGGCGGAGGCGGCCCCCACGGTTCCGTTGAAGCTCCGACAAACTGGAAGTCGTAGCCTGCATTTGTCAACCGGGTGTAAAGCCCGCTACGGTAGCCGAATTCAAACGGCTCGTTCCAAGTCGGGTTATCGGTATAACCTGCCGTGATCGAATCTCCCAGCGGCATGATGCGTAAGGTGGCGGCAGTGAGCGAGGGACATAAAGTCCAACATAGACATACCAGCGATGTTGCTCGAAACAGTAGAGTTGATTGTTTTGTAAAATTTTTCATCGTATAAAATTAGAGATTAAGGCGCAAAATAAGACCGCTATGCGGGAACGACTTTCCGAAAACGAGTTGCGTCTGCGAAGACACAGCAGACCCAGCCCACTCAAACCGACAATCACGACGGCGATGGCTTACAATGCTTGGTTAATGATTCAGTCAGGCAACGGCTTAGCCGCGGCGGCGACGAAGGGTCAAGGCGAGTCCGCCAAGGCCAAGAAGGGCGGCAGAGGAAGGCTCGGGAACAGTTGCTACACCAAAGACATCGATCTCTCGATAGACAGCTCCGCCAAAATCGTCGCTCACGGTGTCGAGGAAATCAAAGCGGATTGCATCGATACCGCTGCCCAGCAGTCCAATGTCGTCTGTGACGTTGACCTTAGTAGCCCCGCCTTCGTCAGTATCGTTTGCTGGCTGATAATCAACCGTCGCATATAGCCCGAATGAGCCTCCCAGTGAACGAAGATAGATGTCGTATTTCTGATTTATGAACCCGGCATCTGACCACGCCGCAATCGATTGAATCCCGCTGATGTCATAGCCCTTGGCATTGACCCCGGTACCGATGACGAACTCACGGGAGCTTCCCGAGTCCGCCGTCCAAGCCGATTCTCCAAGCGCATTTGAAAAAGGCG
>CBFHKM010000310.1:0-1048 GCA_965656385.1 Oceaniferula sp. | reverse complement strand
AGTGACTTTTGGGCATCAGCAAGCTCAGCATTATTGCATAACACTCCCACTTGCAGCAGCTCTCTGCTCAATGGAAGAGGGTCTTCGTGTGTTCTAAAATCATCAGAACCAGCTGCACTTAATACAGACACCAATACCATTTTGTTTTCGGTTAGCGTTCCTGTCTTATCGGTACAAATAATGTTGGTTGCTCCCAAAGTTTCAACCGCAGATAGTTTGTTAATTAAAGCATTACTGCGAGCCATACGCCACATACCACGTGCAAGCGCCAAGGTAGCGATAATGGGAAGGCCCTCGGGAATCGCAGCCACTGCCAGCGCAATAGATGTCTCTATCATAAGGTAGAGATCTCTCCCCCTTAATAATCCAGCAACAAGAGTGAATGCCGTGATTGCTAAGGTAACAACAATAAGCTTGCGACTCAGCCTTGCCAATCGCTTCTCAAGAGGAGTCTCATCATCATGTGTCGTCATGACCAGAGAGGAAATAACGCCAAACTCTGTTTTCAATCCGGTAGCCACCACTATCGCTATACTCGAGCCGCGCGTTAGCGAGGTCCCTTTGTAAAGCATGCTGCTGCGCTCAGCCAAAATCGCATCTTCACTGACAGCTTCCTCATTCTTACTCACTGGCAACGACTCACCAGTGAGCGCTGACTCATCAACTTGCAACCGCGAGCAGGTAACAATGCGCATATCCGCAGCTACAATATCACCCGCCTCTAGCAGAACTACATCACCCGGCACAAGATGCTCAGCAGATATCTTCTTTGCCTTGCCGTCACGCCGGACCGTTGCCCACGTCTTGTTGAACTTGCGTAACGATTCCATAGTGCGAACCGCACCAAACTCAGTGAAGAAACCAATCGCACCGTTAAGCAAAAGCACCACGCAGATAGCTATCCCCTCCACCCAATCGTGAAAAGCAAATGCCAACACAGCCGCGGTCAGAAGCAACAGCACTAATAGACTCTTAAACTGGGCTACCAAAATGGAGCCCCAACCACGCCCAGAACTAATTTGCAAATGATTCGGCCCATACAAGACCA
>CBFHKM010000309.1:0-1049 GCA_965656385.1 Oceaniferula sp. | reverse complement strand
GTTGGTGGACGTACTTCTGTAATGTCTACGGTCGGCCTTATTCCTGCAGCACTGCAAGGCATCGATATTGATGCCCTACTTGAGGGAGCGGCAACAATGGATGAGCACACACGCTCAAGCAATACTTCACAAAATGCTGCAATGCAGCTCGCACTTGCCTGGCACCATGCGGGCAATGGCAAGGGCGAGAAAGATATGGTGGTTCTACCCTATAAGGATTCTCTTGTCCTTTTCTCCAAATACCTGCAGCAGCTGGTCATGGAGTCACTTGGCAAAGAGCACGACCTCGATGGCAATACCGTGCACCAAGGCATCGCAGTATACGGAAATAAGGGATCCACTGATCAACATGCATACGTGCAGCAGCTTCGCGACGGAGTTGCTAACTTTTTTGCCACCTTCATCGAAGTTCGAAAATCCCGCGAAGGCGCAAGCGTCGAGGTCGATCCTGACACCAACGCTGGCGACTATCTGCAAGGATTCCTTCGAGGAAGCCGCTCTGCTCTCTACGAAAGTGGCCGCAAGTCGATTACAATTTCTATTGAAGAGGTGACACCCCAGAGCATCGGCTCTCTCATTGCTCTTTTTGAACGAGCCGTCTCCATCTATGCCCTTCTCGTCAACATCAACGCGTATCACCAACCTGGTGTCGAAGCTGGAAAAAAAGCTGCTGGTATGTTTCTTGAACTCCTAGGGCAGGTAAAAAAGCAGCTTAATAAGGAAAACCGGAATGCTGTGACAATCGCATCAGCGATAAGCGCCAATGCAGAGGATGTATACCACTGCCTCACCCACCTCTCGGCCAATGGTCAGGCCGGGGTCAACCATGGCAATAATCCTGATGAAGACACATTTTGCGCCATCTAGTCCACCATCTCCAGCAACACATTCTCCCTACCTATAAATTCACACTTGAATCTTGTCGCACAGCACTTCAGTGTGCGCCCGCTCGCTGATAATGAAGCGAGCTAATGAATGTTCCCATGAAAGCAATTCTAGCACTCGAAGACGGACGAACTTTTGAAGGCGAAGCCTTTGGTCATACTGGC
>CBFHKM010000308.1:0-1051 GCA_965656385.1 Oceaniferula sp. | reverse complement strand
GCTGGCAGTGACTTGCTTACAATCAGCCCAGGCCTCTTAGAAGAGCTCCAAAACACACCCGGAGAGCTCACACAAAAACTTACCGAGGCAAATGCTCAGGCTTCAGACGCGGAGAAAATCCACCTCGATGAGAAATCCTTCCGCTTCATGTATAACGAAGATGCTATGGCAACAGAGAAAACAGCCGAAGGAATTCGCAACTTCTCAGCAGATATCGTAAAACTCGAAAACTTGATCAAAGAAATGCTCTAGAAGGTATTCTTTTTGACGAAAAAGCTCATTTTAATTATTTAGCATGGGTTAAATAACGCATATTTGCTCTTTTTGGGGCTGTTTTTGTTTTACAAAACAAGTTCAAGGAACTACTTTGCGTGCGAAATAACCATTTTCGCATGAGCAATAAACAACTAGACGGTGCCCAAGCACTTATTAAGACCCTCGACGATCTCGGCATTGAATACATATTCGGATACTCGGGTGGCGCTGCCATACCCATATTTGATGCATTAGTCACGGTAAAGACAAACATCAAGTTCGTCCTCGCCCGTCACGAGCAAGGCTGCTGCCACATGGCTGACGGCTATGCTCGCGCTACAGGTAAGCCTGCAGTCGTATTGGTTACATCTGGTCCAGGAGCTGGTAATACCATTACGGGCATCATGACGGCTCAAATGGACTCTGTACCTATGATTATCATTTGTGGCCAACAGGTTACATGGATGCTTGGCAAGGATGCATTCCAAGAGGCTGATATTTTTGGCATCACCATTCCCGTTGTAAAACACAACTACCTGGTCAAAGAGACCGATTCTATTCCACGCGTTATTCGTGAGGCGCACCATATCTCCACCACTGGACGCCCAGGACCTGTTCTAGTTGATGTTCCTAAAGACATCAGCTCAGGTCTATTTACAGGTGACATGGACCCTGAGCTTGATCTTCCCGGCTATAAGCCAGAAACCTCCTACCATGTTGACGCTGACAAGATCGACGAGGCCTTGCAATTGATTCACAAAGCTGAGCGCCCCTTAATCCTTGCTGGCCACGGAGC
>CBFHKM010000307.1:702-1058 GCA_965656385.1 Oceaniferula sp. | reverse complement strand
CTCTGTAATCTTCAAAATCAAGTCCGCTACCTTTGAATGAAGATTGGTATTCGCCACTGAATGTTTCACGAGCCAGTCGCCTCGCCTTGATCTCAAGGAGGTGCACCCGGCGCATGATTTCTTCGATGGATTCAGGAGTCATTTCTTGCTAAGAGATATGCGCCCAAAGGATGTTGCTTGATACTTGATTTGTCAATAGGTGTCAGCATGAGTCAAGATGCAGACTACTAATTAGGTAAGGGCATCACTCAGTGTTGGGCCAGTTGATCCACGCTCGTTGCCAGAGCCGCAAAGGCAGCACTTGCATCATTCTCAGCTGGATCGGTGAGAGCAACAGGTGCTCCGCTGTCTCCTTG
>CBFHKM010000307.1:0-692 GCA_965656385.1 Oceaniferula sp. | reverse complement strand
CGAGTGGTTATGTTGATCGGTATTTGGCCGAGTAAGGGGAGCTTGAGCTTCTTGGCTTCAGCAGCGCCTCCGCCTTCACCAAAAATGGGATAGCGGACACCTTGGTCACACTCAAACCAAGCCATGTTCTCGACCAGTCCCATGATAGGCACGTTTACTTTGTCGAACATTGAGATGGCTTTGCGCGCATCGATGAGAGCTACTTCCTGAGGCGTGGTGACAATGACCGCGCCAGTGAGAGCGATGGTCTGGACAATGGTGAGCTGTATGTCACCTGTGCCCGGGGGGAGGTCGAGAATCAAATAATCGAGCTCACCCCATGCTACATTTTGCAGAAACTGCTGAGTGTAGCGCGTAGCGAGTGGTCCGCGGACAATGACTGGAGATGCCTCTTCAAGCAAAAACCCCATCGACATTAATCGTATCCCGTGAGCAGAAATTGGGATGATTTCATTGTCCTCAGTGGCAAGGGGGCGCTCGCGGCTCCCAAACATGTGGGCAATCGATGGACCGTAGAGGTCGCAATCGCAAAGTCCTACTTTGTGACCTGCATTTGCCAGAGCAACGGCCAAGTTCGCAGAGACGGTGGATTTGCCGACGCCTCCTTTGCCTGAGGCGATAGCGATGACATTCTTCACTCCAGGGATGTTGTTTTTTATGCCAGTTGAGCCAGCTCCATCAGTATTAGCCTG
>CBFHKM010000306.1:0-1083 GCA_965656385.1 Oceaniferula sp. | reverse complement strand
AAAGAGATGATCAACACCTCTCCGTTTTTGCGTTATCTTCTAACTAACGTTGAGACGAATTTAGCAAGTGCTGATCTCAAACTAATGAACAGTTATGCTGAACTCGTGAAAGATGAGAAATTAAGAACTTTTTTCCAGACTATGATAACTAATGAGTTTGCCCTAACAGGAAAAATGATCGACGAGGTATTCGGCTCTCCATTTGCAGAGCGACGCCCGAGAATGTTGCGCACCCTGGAAACACGTGAGTTCTCTCTTTATCTACTGCATCAACAACAGATTCGCTTGCTCAGTGAGTGGCGCGAGGCGATGCAAGGAGACGATGAGGAGGAGACAGCCGCCTTGCTGAATTCGCTTCAGTTCTCAGTGAATGCAATTGCTAGCGGATTGAGAACCACGGGTTAATAGAATAGTCATTACCCTGCCTAATAAGGAGCAACCAAATCCTGCAGTGACTGGGCAGACCATGCTGCATTGCTAAAATCAAGGATGCTGGTAAGACGGTTTGGCACGGCAATGACCTTCATGCCAGCATCATGAGCTGCGTGCATTCCATTGTGTGAGTCCTCGATTACGAGGCAATCGGATGGATTTACATTTAATTGTCGTGCAGCTTCGAGAAAAAGATCTGGGGCTGGCTTTATTTTTGGGGCGTCGCCTTTGCAAACGGTTGTGTTAACCAGATGCATGAGGTCGAGTTTGTTCATCCATTCATCTACCCAGTGATGTGATGAGCTTGATACAATCGCGGATAGTGAACATTCTAATTGTTGGAGTAATGCACGCGCGCCGGGCATGGGCTCTGCATCCTCAAGTTCACGCATAATTTCTATTTGTCTTTCAGCGTTAATTTGATCCCAGTCATAACTTTTACCGGTGAGCTCCTCGAGGTAAGCAGGAGGTGACCAGGTATCAAAATCAGACCCAATACAGCGGATATACATTTCTGGTGAGAGCTCATGGCCTTCTCGCTGGAATACATGGAGCCATGTTTGATAGATGGGCCACTCGCTATCGATGATGACACCATCAAAGTCGATCAATACGGCGGCAGCATCTCCTATTGCGCCGGTGATCGAATCG
>CBFHKM010000305.1:0-1094 GCA_965656385.1 Oceaniferula sp. | reverse complement strand
CCAGCCATAAGAAACTGCTCCTTCATATTTCGAACATAACTCATTAGCTACAGGGCAGCCTGAAAAGTAGATTTTCCTGCCACTCGTTTGATCTAGCAGAGTCGAAAAGACCTCTTTAATGTGATCAATATCACGATAAAAATCTAGATGCTCCTCCTCAATGTTAAGCACCACTGAATGTTTTGGATGATATAGCGCTAAGGTTCCATCACTCTCATCACCCTCAGCAATCATAACCTCACAATCCTGTTGCCAGTGTGCATTACTACCCAGCACAGGTATCTCTGCACCCACGTAGTGACAGGGCATGATGCCACCTCGCCTGAGCACGTGTGCACACATAGCAGAGGTCGTCGTTTTACCGTGAGTACCAGAAATAATGACTCCATCACGGGTATGTAGAATAGCGGCTAAGCACTCAGCCCTTCTGATACAGGGAATCCCATGAGCACGAGCCTCCACTCGAGCAAGATTTTCCTCACGAATAGCAGATGAGTAGACTACCACATCCGCGCCATGGACTTCGTCTGCCCTGTGCGGACTCGAGAAGTTTAGCCCTAGGCCCTGCATACGCTGAGTTTCGCCGCTAGTAACCATGTCTGATCCACTGACGTGATGCCCCATACCTAGCAACAACAATGCCAAACCGCTCATACCCGAGCCCGCCACACCGATGAGATGAACCTTCACGGGAGTTTCCCGATCAGTTAATCGTTTACTAAGATCATCGATGTTCATGCTCATTTATTTACCTATAATAGAGAGGGTTACTTTGTGATTAGATCTGCTGTAATGACATCACAAATCTGAGCCGCCGCATCTCGAACGGCGAGAGACGCCGCACGCTCAGACATCGCTTTTCTGTATTCATCATCCTCGATCAATTTAGTGAGATCTGTGACTAACTGCCCAGCATCCAGCTCGTCTTGTGGTCTAAGCAAAGCTGCACCAAAAGTGTTAAAAACCTGAGCATTCACCGTCTGATGATCATCTGCTGCATGAGGGTAAGGAACCAAAATGGAAGGCATCGCCACATAAGCCAACTCCGTCATGCTTGATGCGCCAGAGCGACAAACTGCCATATCACAGGCAGC
>CBFHKM010000304.1:0-1097 GCA_965656385.1 Oceaniferula sp. | reverse complement strand
ATGGTCCTCCCTTGGACCAGTCGTTCATGAACTGCTTGGCAGAGATGGAAAACTTGTAGCGGCTGTTGGTGTTGCCGATCTGGAGCACCGGGCCGGGCACGGATTCACCTTCCGCCACTTGCAGGGAAACCGAGCCATCACCGTGCTGCACTACGGAGAGCAGGGTCACCGGGCCGTGCTTGACGGTCATCTGGATGGAGAGACCCTTGCCAGGTTTGCCGTGATAAACAGGTACTGGCACCAGGCCAACGCGTCCCTCGGCAATGGCGAAGTGGGCGGGGCCATCGTGGCCGAGGTAAACAACGTCGTCTTTAAAATCCGTCAGGTAAAACTCGGAGAAGGAACCACCGACGCCGAAGAGGTCCATGATCTTCATCGCTTGCACGTTCTTGACCTCGTACTCGCCGGCGATAGGGATGTTGCGCCCGGTGAGCAGGGTGTTGCCCGCAATGACAGAGGTGACGATGTTTTCATACTCACCACTGCCCTCATAGTAGTAGGCCATGGAGCCAAGATTGTGTTTCTCAATCAGCCGGTCGAGAGCGACCGAAGTTTGGGCTGCGCGCTCGAGCTCGGCTTGCTCGCACTCCGCGGACACATCGAACTTGTTCTGAAATTCTTCGATCTTGGTGGCGATATCATCCTCGCTGACGGCTTTGCGCAGGTCGGAGAGCTCACACATCTCAAGAATCTCAAAGTGGTTGCCAAAGGCGGCAGCCTGCTGGGTGAGGTCCGAGTAAACGTCGAGCATGCCGTTGTAATAATGGCCGAGCAGGCCGACGCGGTTTTGTGCCATGCCGGCGGCAACCTTGGCGGCTTCCACCCAGTCGGTGATTTCCTCCCAGGCTTCTTGCTCTTGTAAATAACCGCTGACCACATGGTAGTCCACCTTGGCGCGGTTAAAGACGCAAGCGAGCTCGGGAACGGAGCAGGACTGGCAGTGCTCGAGCCAGAGGCCGGTCATCTTGCCACGGTCACCGAGGGCATTGAAGGCCTCGTAATCGAGCTGGGCGACGGGTTGCAGATTGAGCAGTACGACAGGAACCTTCGCCTTCTGCACCACGGGCAAGACGGTCGAGGAAAGGGCGTAGGTGGAG
>CBFHKM010000303.1:0-1106 GCA_965656385.1 Oceaniferula sp. | reverse complement strand
CTCAGGTGACCGATCCGAAAAAATTCGCACCTACAATTTCCCCCAATCACGCATCACCGATCACCGCATTGGTTTTACTACCCACAACATGGACGGGATTTTTGATGGCGACCTCTTCGAAGTTACGGAAGCATTACAAAAAGAAGAGATGGCACAAAAGCTGGAGGAAGCAGGCATGCAATAACAACGCAACTATGGAAGTATAACGGACCAACAACAAAACAAATCAACAAATCAAGATATGTAGATTTGTTCTTGTTTTTCCCTGCTTTGTCATTAAGTTCCGGCCAGTAACCTTTCTACACTTTACCCATGCCACGCCCTGACGCTACTGCCGACCTCACTACTGCCATTAAAAAACGCATCCTCATGCTCGATGGTGCCATGGGAACCACCATTCGTGGCTATGGCCTCACAGAGGAAGATGCCCGGGGCGAGCGCTTCAAGGATACGGACAAAGACATCCTCAACAATGGTGACATTCTCAGCCTGACACGCCCCGATGTAATCAGCGACATTCACCGCCGTTTTCTCGAGGCTGGTTCAGACATCGTTGAGACCAACTCTTTCTCCGCGACCTCCATAGCCCAGTCCGAGTTCTTTGTCGAAGACCCACGTGAATCTGGCAAAGGCCGAAAAGATCCTGCGTTTTACCAAAAGGTCATGGATGACCCTTTCCTCAAGGATCTTGCTTATGAGCTCAATCTAGAATCAGCCAAACTAGCTCGCGCAGCCTGTGACGAAGTCACCGCAGCGACGGGCATTCAACGTTACGTTGCTGGCGCGATCGGACCAATGACTGTCGGCCTCAACAATGCAGCCGTCGACCCAGATGACCCAGGCTTCCGTACCGTAACTTTCGACCAAGTTTACGAAGACTACAAACGACAGATCCGCGCACTGGTCGAAGGTGGTGCCGACATCCTCATGGTCGAAACCATCTTCGATGCGCTCAACTCGAAAGCCGCACTCGTCGCCTGCCAGGATGTTTTTGAAGAAGATAACTTCACTCTGCCTATCATCATTTCTGCTGCCGTCGGGCGAGGAGGTGAAACCATGATTTCGGCACAGAAAGTCGAAGCATTCTGGAATGCGGTGGCTCATGT
>CBFHKM010000302.1:0-1110 GCA_965656385.1 Oceaniferula sp. | reverse complement strand
AGCATCTGAGCACACTTCGCGGCCGGATCCCCGTCAATTGACCTGAAATTCTCAAAACTGGTCGCCGCTACCAGGGTCAGCACGGCAGCATCCGCATGGCTCACTTCGATCCCTGAGTCAGTCGTCTTGACCTCGCCCCCTTCGGCGCTCACCCGTAAACGAGACTCGAACTCCAAAAAGCTTTTCATGTTTGGATATCGTTTTCCTCCTGACACATCGTCGGCCTGACCTTTCATGAGAATCGTATTCGCATTGAGCTTCGCCAAACGCGTTGATCGAGTATGCGGGCTTGTCAGTTTCGCCTTAAAATGAATCTTTCCAGGCTGGTCGGCCTCGATTTTGACCACAATCACTCCGTCCGGGTAACTCGCGAGAACGGTGCGCTTATAACGAACACCGCCAGCGCTGAACGCGGTCTTCACCAAGGCCTCATCCAAGCTCAAACTACGTTGGTAGTCTGAGACCGCTCCGGGCACAGGGAATTCAAGCTCCAGGTCTCCAAAAGCCAAGTAACTCGAAAAAGTAATCGGGTCCGACATGAAGGTCTTGCTGGCCAATCTCTCGGCCTGTTTGTTATCGCCTTTGAACAACAGTCCCCGAATCGGTTCCAAATGCTGATGCGCATCCGGTCTCGAATAGCTGTGAGGTTTGCCGCCATAGAGTGTGTTTTCGTTAAACTGAATCCGCTCTTTGGAGACACCCCCGAAGACCATCGCCCCCAGCGTGCCGTTACCAACGGGAAGTGCATCCGTCCACGCCTTTGCCGGAGCATCATAATTCAGCTGCAACTCGCTCCAGTTTTCCGCAGCAATGGTAAGCGCAACACTGGAGTGTAAAGCGACCCATGCTGAAATTATTTTTTTAGTCTTTGATGTGTATTTCATGTTAGATTTTTATGGCAACAACGGTCTGAAAAAGCCGAGTCTGAATGCAGAACACCTATTTGTTTTAGGGCGCATCCTAGTTCAGGGCGCATCCTTGTTTTAGGGTGCATCCTTGCTTTTTTCAGTAAACGGCTCCGTGATTCGTCTCGTTTGTTTCACGAAGTGTTATAAGCCTAGGGCTTCTTTGGTTTTTTGGGCGCAGCTGGAGCATCAAGCAGCCTGCGAT
>CBFHKM010000301.1:0-1111 GCA_965656385.1 Oceaniferula sp. | reverse complement strand
TGCAAAAAAATGAATAGTTATGCATAACAATACATAATCTATATGTTTTCGTGTCCTGTGAAACCTTTAAATGTCGCTCTGCCTGATCCACCCCAAGACTAGCTTGCCAATATACTCTCCGAGCACACTTCTATTTAGCGGATTTCTAGTTTGTGAAACAATCAAGCCAGACACAGTCAGTAGTTGACTAATCCAGGCAGACTCATGACCATCTGCACATGGACAACCCAATTGCCCTTTTTATATTGTTGGCACTATTCACACTCTGGAATTTGGATTTTATTTCCTCGCTTTTCAACCTGAAAGCTTTGGAGCCAAAGCTGCCAGATGAGTTCAAAGGCGTATACGACCAAGATAAATATGCGAAGTCTCAACAATACACGCGAGTCTCAGAGCGCTACGGCATCATCACATCTACCTTCAGCCTTACCGTCCTTCTCGTATTCTGGTTTATTGGAGGCTTTGGCTGGTTGGATACCTGGCTGAGAGATTTGGGATGGGGCGAAACTGTGACTGGCCTAGCGTTTATCGGATCTCTCATTGTAGGCAACAGTTTATTATCGTTACCATTCCAGGTCTATGACACCTTCGTCATCGAAGAACGTTTTGGCTTTAATAAAACAACGCCTAAAACATTCATCATCGACCAAATAAAAGGCATAGTTTTGGGCGTCATTTTGGGCGCCCCCCTACTTGCTTTGATCATTTGGATATTTGCTTCGATCGAAAACGCTTGGCTCTGGGCTTGGCTTTCCTTCACAGGATTCCAGCTACTCATGACCTACCTTGCCCCGTCCGTTATCCTCCCCCTGTTTAACAAATTTGAACCCATGAAGGATGGTGATCTTAAGTCCAGTATTCAAGCGATGGCAAAGAAATGTGATTTTCCGCTCACTGAAATTCACGTTATGGACGGCTCCAAAAGATCAACAAAATCAAACGCGTTCTTCACAGGCTTCGGTAAACACAAAAAGATCGCTCTGTTCGACACCTTAATCGAAAACCACAGCAACGAAGAACTGTTAGCCGTTCTCGCTCATGAGGTGGGTCATTTCAAAAAGAAACACATCATTCAGCGTATGATTTTTTCGATCATTCAGACTGCTGCTAT
>CBFHKM010000300.1:0-1120 GCA_965656385.1 Oceaniferula sp. | reverse complement strand
CCATGAGTAGTATGTATCGGTCGCAGAATGTATGCCAATAAAGCCTTTCCCCCCTTTCAGAAAATTCATCAGGCTTTTCTGTAAGCGAAGTTCTCTCTCGCCTGCTAGTTTCCTTTCCTCAGAATTCATTTTTTTCCACTCTTTCTTATCAGGCTTAAAAACATCCTTGGTGGTATTCAAAAAACAAATCGCATCAAACTGATCGATCACCCCAGGTTCAAAATTGTTCATATCATCGCTAATAATAACCTCGAATGCCCCAGTTTTCTGGGCCATTAAACGCATCGTCTCCAAACCTGTCGGTATTGATTTGTGGCGATAACCCCGCGTTACCGAATAAACCAAAAGCTTACGCTCTTGCTTTGGCTTCACAGCGCTAATTCCTTCGAGACCTTTAGCAACCTTCTGGCCCCAATCATCCCCGCTCAGAGCCATGGAAGAAAAAACAACCAATAGAGACACTATAGATATTAAGAATTTCATATTTACGACGGATAAACTTCACACGCGAAATAGCAAATACAAACGGCACATATAAATAGGAGCAGCCCCACCATAAAGGATTACAAAGTAAATACACGATTTCCAGCTTGCTCATTATTGATAGAAAAAGAAATAACATCATTGACAGTGATGAGCAAAATTGTGCATACGTGGCGCGGGTCTAACAAATCTAACAATCAAAGCCTGAAATATGCCATGACTGGCTACATTTGGGCAAAATAAAATATTTCCTCGGCTTAAATGTCGTAGAAAACCGTGCGGGGGACTCTGTGTGTGGGAGTTCCTCGCACACCTTTTTTAGCTCTAGGCTTCACCTTCTCGTCATTGCTTTTTATTGGCGCTTTCAATGTCGGCGGGCACCTTTTTCGTTTACACACCGATCTCTATCCCCATGATCTAAATAAGAATGAGAATGAGAATAACAATCGCATACACACTGGCTCTACTGCCTTTTTTTGCTTCAGCAGAGCAAAATATAGAGCTTGCCGATCTAAAGCATCCCGTCAAAGCCTGCCTCTACAAAATCGAAGGCAAAACGCTGCAGACGCCATCTTACTTGTTTGGAACCATACATCTAGCAGACCCTCGTGTCATTAACCTGCATCCCAAAGCAGAG
>CBFHKM010000299.1:0-1128 GCA_965656385.1 Oceaniferula sp. | reverse complement strand
ACGCAAATAATTGTCGGCGTGGCCAATTCAAATGGGAACCATTGAAATCAACTGTGCCAAATCGTAAATGACGTAAATGATGTAAATCATTCTATGACAATGGCTAAACTACCTGTGAGAGCGTGGGCCAAACCTATACAGCAAGAACTAGGTGGGGAGAGGTTAAAGCTATGGCTGGTAAATACAAACCAACCGTAATTGCCTCATATTGGCGCACCTTTTTCAGTCTTTATTATGGGTAAGAAGATCACTCACCACAGCATCGGCAAATGATCCGATTGCACCCTTATATTGTATAACCCCCTGCTGGTCCATGACCATGCAATAGGGCCACGTATTCATTCTATACTGCTTGGCTATTGTTTGATCGGGATCTGTGAAATTCCTCCAAGTGACTATTCTATCTGCCTCCAAAGCTCGTAGATTAGTCAATGAATCACGATTCACTCCCAGCATCACAAATGGGGCATTAATGTGATCAGCAACATTGCTTCGTAAAAGCTCGAGTGCCCGACCTGCCTGAGGATCCCAGCTCGACCAGAAAACGAGCATCACCACCTTGCCACGGAAATCACTCAAATTCATTGGCCGAGCGCCTGAATCAACCCCTGCTATATCAGGTGCTGTTCGCCCCTTGGATAGATGATTGATTTTAAAAAGCTCATCACGCGCCATCTCTGCTACCGAAGTATTTTCCATACGTATGTCTGCACTCTTAATGATGGCTTCACGTAAGTTTTGAATACGCCTCGCCATAATACGCGGATCATCACCAAGTGCCCCCTGCATGATCGAGAGAGCCAAAGCTGCTTGCCCTTGAACTTCTGGATTCGGATTACTTTTTTTAATTTCTTCAAGAAGCTTCATGCCTTGTGATCTCACCGGCACTTTACCACTGGGAGCTGGTTCCCCATGGTCATTGAGATGAATCATTGCCACACATAAAGGCCCCAATTCAGAACTTCTCAGATGATGGCTTTGGGCTGCATTGAGTATGGCCCGCTGAGAGCTGGTGGAAATAGACGTATCATTTACCAATAGCCAAGCAGCATATTTTAAACTCCATTCATGGTTCAGGTCCGCTCGCAGCAATTGCTTAAGTTTATGAGCAAACTCATTAGGGGCGGG
>CBFHKM010000298.1:0-1145 GCA_965656385.1 Oceaniferula sp. | reverse complement strand
GTTCCCCCAGTGTGGTAGCCGGGCAACTGAGAAAGATTAAGAACTTCCGCGACAGAGCCTTGGCCAGCAAAAGCCGCATCACCATGCAACAGAATAGGCAACACCCTACCTCGGTGCTCTCCCGTAACTGTCCGCTCAGATTCTTTGAGCTCCTCACCACCAATGAGTCGCTGGCGAGCTCTAGCCTTACCCTCAACCACAGCGTTCACGGCCTCTAGATGGCTCGGGTTTGCCGCAAGAGATACATGCACCTCGCCGTCGAGCAGGGTACGATTGCCTTCATAGCCAAGATGATATTTGACATCACCATCGCCAGCAACAAGGTCGGGCACATAGTTCGGCGTGAACTCGTAAAGCAGTGTCGTCAATGACTTGCGCAAAAAATTGCGGAGCACGTTGAGGCGGCCCCTGTGAGCCATACCCATCTCGATAGCCTTCACACTGTATCCAGGGCATTTCTCCAAAATTGTATTAAGCAGAACCATGGTGCCTTCACCGCCCTCAAGGGAAAATCTTTTTTCACCGAGAAATTTCTTAGCAAGAAAAGACTCAAACAACTGAGACTCGAGCAACCACTTAAGGACCTTACCCTCTTCGTAGTTTAACAAATGCTGGTGCTCATCACGGTGTTCAACACGCTCACGGATCCAGTTGCGAATCTCAGTGTTGAAAATGTGCATGAACTCAGTTCCCACATTGCCACAATAAGTTTCTTCAAGAGATGCGATTAACTCGCCAAGCTTCATCTTCTGACCACGGCGATAAAACTGCGTCGAAACTTCACGATCGAGATCAGACTCATTGAGTCCAAACTGATCAAGCTGTAGCCGAGGATTAGGCACGCCCTCATCATCAAGTGGGTTCAGGTGGGCCTGAGTATGACCGAGAGTGCGGTAGTTGTAGAGAAGGCTGACGACCCTGCCGCGGAAGTTTAAATAATGCTCATCCGAGGACTGCACCTCAAGATTGCCGCTCGGTTGAACTCCAGCCTCACCAGACTGCTTCGCGTTTGCCGCTTGTGATTGCTTGAGCTGAGCATTGCCGAGCTCAAATCCTTCAAAGAAAGCACACCAATCGGCCTCAACTGATTGAGGGTCCTCGCACCACTGATCATACTTTTGATCAAGAAGGTCCGCATTGAAACG
>CBFHKM010000297.1:0-1156 GCA_965656385.1 Oceaniferula sp. | reverse complement strand
ATTTCTAAACTCATGAAACCTGCTAACAAAATAGCTTTAGAGACCCATGACCTCACGGTCACTTATCACAAGCGCCCCGTGCTTTACGGCATTGATGTTGCAATACCATCGGGCAGTCTGGTTGGTATCGTGGGACCAAATGGTGCGGGGAAATCGACATTCATCAAATCGGTGATGGGAGTGGTGCCCTCGTCTGGCGGTTGGGTTAAAGTGTTTGGCAAGCCAATGCGTGAAAATTTGCCGCGCGTAGGCTATGTGCCACAGCGAGAGAGTGTGGACTGGGATTTTCCAGTAACCGTGATGGATGTTGCTCTTATGGGGACATATGGAGGGCTGGGTCTATTACGCAGACCTGGTAAGGCCGAAAAGCGGCGTGCCTCTGAGGCACTTGAGAAAGTTGGTATGCTGCCATATTCAAACCGGCAGATTGGGAATTTGAGCGGGGGGCAGCAGCAACGGGTATTTCTGGCCCGTGCTCTCGCACAAGATAGTGATCTCTATTTGATGGATGAACCTTTTGTTGGAGTAGACGCTGCTACCGAGTCTGCAATCGTGACCCTGCTGCGTGAAATGCGTGAGCGGGGGAAAACAGTATTAGTGGTTCATCACGATTTGCAGTCTGCGGGCGAGTATTTCGATCATCTGCTACTGCTCAATATGCGTCTTGTTGCTTTTGGTGCCGTTAAGGATGTTTATACCCCTGAATTACTTCAAAAAACCTACGGTGGGCGATTAACAATTCTCAGCGAGGTGGCAGATCAAGCGGCTAAATTATAAGCGTAAAGATGTTTGAAGATGTGTCAGTTTTAGCGTCTGTTCTGGATATACTGATACCCGGTAATGGTAGCGGCAAGGCAATCATGGCGGCAGTATTGCTGGGCGCTAGTTGTGGATTGCTAGGGTGTTTTGTTGTGTTACGTAGAGTGGCCTTGATGGGAGACGCTGTCTCACATGCAGTACTACCTGGTGTCGTAGCGGGTTTGATTTACAGCGCTGAACGCAGTCCAGGAGTTATCTTTTTGTTTGCTGCTGCCGCTGGTTTGTTAGGGGCTGGTTTGGTGCGTCTCATGATGTTCAGTACACGCTTAAAATCTGATGCGGCACTGGGCATCGTATTGGCGACATTTTTCGCCTTCGGCATCATGTGGCAGTCGAG
>CBFHKM010000296.1:0-1162 GCA_965656385.1 Oceaniferula sp. | reverse complement strand
GTCCGTGAATCAGGACATGTCGTGAGTCTTCTCTCAGCCGTGCACCATGGCAGTCAGGGCATAGATAGCGCGACTCAGGGTCGGATGAGCTGAGGTTTTCATGAATTTCTGCCTCGAGTTCAGAGTTGTATTGGTTGGCTTTGGTGCTGCGGTTTGTAGACGATGAGATCATGCCATAGCCTCTGCAGCTCGGACACCAGCCACGGTGTGAGTTGAATGAAAAGTGATGGGGGTCAGGCTCTTCAAAAGAGCGACCAGTAACAGGAGAGACTCGCGATGAGCTGAATGTTTGCAATGCTACTGGTTTTGTTTTGGTCGGGGCGTGAGTAAGCATTGCGCAGGTGCCTTTGCCGATTTTTAGTGCCTGTTCTGTGGAATCACAGACCGCATAGATGTCATGGGGCTGATAGCGCTTGAGTGGCTGGAACCCCTCAGTGTCCATTAGAACGCCATCGACTAGGAGCTGGCTAATACCTCGTTTGGCAGCAGCGATGGCGATGTCGGTGTGGTAGCCTTTACGTGCTCGTATAAGTGGTGCGAGGACGAGAAGACGGCTGTGCTTTTTGCGAAGCTGGCGGATTTTTTTCTCAATGGTGTCGGTCGTTTGCGAGATCACGGCCTCACCAGATTCTGGGCAGTGCTGGATGCCGAGCTTTGCGTAGAGGAGGCGCAGGAAGTGGTAAATTTCTGTGACTGTGCCAGTGGTTGATTTGCCTCCACCTCGGGAGACCCGTTGCTCAATCGCCACGGTCGGCGGTAAACCTGTGATACGGTCGACATCAGGTTTCTCAAGTTGGCCAGCAAATTGCCGAGCGTATGGAGACATGGAATCTAAGAAACGGCGCTGACCCTCGGCAAAAACGATATCAAAGGCGAGAGTAGACTTCCCCGATCCAGAGAGACCTGTGACAACAACGAGCTCGTCTCGAGGAATATCAACTGAGATGTTTTTGAGGTTGTGCTCACGAGCGCCTGATATCTCAATGGTATTCGAAGATTTTGCCTTTCTGTTGTTTCGCTTGGTGGTTTTTGTTAATGAGGATTTTTTTTCTGGGTCGCCAAGTAGAGGCATTCGAAGCGCTTCTGCAGTAGCAGATTTTTCGAAGAGGATTTCTTCTGGAGTGCCACTGAAGGTAATATTACCCCCGTCGGCACCTGGTCC
>CBFHKM010000295.1:0-1177 GCA_965656385.1 Oceaniferula sp. | reverse complement strand
TAGCCTGCTTTCTGGTGGTGAGCGTTCGATGACGGCCGTTGCTCTGTTATTCTCGATCTACCAAATCAAGCCAAGTCCATTTTGTGTTCTTGATGAGCTGGATGCGCCGTTGGATGAGGCTAACATTGGTCGCTTCCTTCGCGTGTTGGATAAGTTCATCGATAATAGTCAGTTTATTATTGTGACTCACAGTAAGCGTACCATGGCACGTGCTGACATGATGTATGGGGTGACGATGGAGGATTTTGGTGTCTCTAAACCAGTCGGAATGCGCCTTACCACCGCAGACGAGGCTCATAAAGGGGAAGCTAAGACGGCAGCTCAGAAAGCGGCACTTGAGCTGGATGCTTAAAAAGACGTTGTAGCTTGAAAAGAGAAGTCAGAGATTTGAGAAACTCAAGGCTAAGCTCACTCTCTATTTGTCTGATGCTTGTTGTTTGTAGCTAGCGTATGCATCAAGAGCGGCTTGGCGTCCGTCCTCGTGGCTTATGATGGGGTGGGGGTAGTCTTTGCCAAGTGTGACACCGGCGCTAGCAAGTTCGATAGGGGTCACTTCCCATGGGGTGTGGATTTGGTCTTTACTAAGTTCAGAAAGCTCGGGGACCCATTTTTTTACATACTCACCAGTGGGATCAAATTTTTTGCCTTGGATGATGGGGTTGAAAATTCGGAAATAAGGAGACGCGTCTGCACCCGATCCAGCAACCCACTGCCAGCCCATTGAGTTGTTGCCAAGGTCGGCGTCGACAAGCGTATCCCAGAACCAGCGGGCCCCCTCCTGCCATGGCTGTAGTAAGTGTTTGACGAGTAGGGATCCTGCTATCATGCGGACGCGGTTATGCATCCAACCTGTTTGCCAGAGCTGGCGCATGCCGGCATCGACAATAGGAAACCCTGTTTGGCCACGTTGCCATGCGCGCAGGTAGTCCTCGTTGAAGTCCCAGGGAAAACGATCGTATTCTGGTTTGAGCGCGAGGTCTTGACTGTGTTGGAAATGGTAAAGGAGGTGGGCTGCGAATTCGCGCCAATAAAGCTGGCGAAGAATACCTGTATCGGCTTTTTCTCGGTCTGGGCAATGTTCACGGACGGTATGGAAGAACTCCTGTGGGCTGATTTGTCCAAAGTGAAGGTAGGGCGAGAGTCGGCTGGTTCCATCTGTGCTTGGGATGTCACGCAG
>CBFHKM010000294.1:0-1185 GCA_965656385.1 Oceaniferula sp. | reverse complement strand
GAACGTCGAGGTCAGGCACGGCGCGGAGCGACGTTGCCTGCACCGTCTTGTTCTGCATCCGATATTTCCTGTTGCGAGCGATATGGGAATCTACTTTTGAAACGATTTATTGGATATTCAAAAAAGTGCCAAGAGAGACTCGCACCCGCTACTGTGAATATTGTTTTCAAGATGATTTCTGAGAAACCATACTTTAGAAAAGGCAATCCGAGCATCTCAGCAAATACTGATACAGGAATTCCTGCAAAATTGTGTAAAACGTATAGTCCGTAGCTAATCTTTCCTAGATAGATCAAAACAGAGAAACTTAGCAATCGACCGACAAGACCTTGGAATCCTGCGGAAGCCTTGTATACCAGCCAAGTAAATCCAAGCATGAGAAAGAAATCCATCAGGTTGCCATGGAATGGAAATCTTATCCCGAATTTTTGTAAAACCAGCAGCGCAAGATACACGGGTATCCCACTGCCTATAAGCCCAATAAATCTTTTTCCGATTAGATTTGCTTTGTAGCAGGCAAGCCCGGCGCCAAGTCCAAGGGATACAAGTGCAGATGTAGGCAAAAGTGAGATGAGTCTTACATCGGGAAATGCGATGCTCAGGCCATATCTTGAGAAGATTCCCACACCGATAGTTGCCATTACCAGTGGAGATATCATCTTCCTTGGTGCAAAGAGGATGATAGTCGGCCAAATTAAGTAGAATTGCTCTTCGACAGCTAAGCTCCAAAAGTGTGAAACAGGGCCATTCCATTCTTGTATTACGAAAAAGTAAAAGTTGGATAAGTAGGTGAAGTGCCACAAAAAAGTTTCTCGAATAGGGCTAATATTCAGGAGAACACCTAAGAAGAGTATTCCATAAAAAAGGGGGAATATTCTGAGGAATCTACGAGCGTAAAAAGACTTCAATGCGTAAACTCGGTCTTGATATGCTTGGCAACGCAGCAAAATTCCTGTGATCAAGAAGCCGCTAAGAACGAAGAACAATTGAACTCCTGCAGACCCGAATGGAAGTCCGAAATGGTAATGTTTCGGAACCCAATGTGAAAAAGCGACCGCAGCAACTGCAAAGGTGCGTAGCGCATCAAGTTGCGGCATGTAGTTGTCTTTTCCTTTAGTCATTTCTCTCGCAGAACGTAAAGGCCACCCACCCGCTACCGAGGGCGATCTTCAACGAAGGGGTTAT
>CBFHKM010000293.1:0-1191 GCA_965656385.1 Oceaniferula sp. | reverse complement strand
CGCACACATTTAAACCGGTCTTTAATTTCGAAATTTAGAAACCGCGGTACTACGTATAGCATTATATTAGAGTCTCCCCTGCTCGCCTTGCTTATCGGCGCGACACTACGGGCCTCTCCTGATGGAGCTTATGAATTCAGCAGCGCGCTTCACTTACCAGTCTACCTCTTCCTCACAGCTACAATTGGCATGTTCCTTGGGCTCACAAATAGTGCCACCGAAATACTGAGGGATTCCCCTCTATTGAGACGTGAACGGAACTACCGACCGGGAACTTTACTCTACGTGAGCGCCAAGTTCATCGCCCTCTCCATACCAGCTCTACTTCAATGTGGTATCTACACATGGATAGGTCACAGCATGCTAGATATACATGGGATGTTTCTCATACATTGGGGCTGGATGACCTTGATCGCTCTCTGCGGGACTGCCATGGCGCTGACCATATCCTCCATTGTTGCCACCGAACGTGCCGCGCTCAGCTCAGTGCCTTTGCTCCTGGTTCCTCAAATTCTGCTTGCTGGCGCGCTGGTTTCTTTTGAAGAAATGAACCGCGGTTTATTTCATGGTGCCGATGAAGCCCGTGGACAGGGCGCAGAACCGATCCCAGCTCGCATCATGCCATTGCGCTATGCCTATGAGGGGATGATGGTTACCCAGGCGACAGAAAACCCGTTCGAAAAACAACGTCGCAAAATTCAAGATGACATTGACCCGTTGAAAAAACGTATCAATAACCACCTTGCCGGCTTAGAAGGTAAGGAGATCACACAACGAGAAAGTGATCGCCTCAACATACTCACCGAGGCTCTAACCAGATTAATGGCATCTGAGGGTATCACTGCCGATGATTCACTGGATCTCTCGTGGTCAATCACACATGCCGGTCGACGAAAAAACCTAGAGACCTTGCTAGCGATCCCTCCGTATCCTGAGGATTCCGCCTCAGAAACAAAGCCAGTGAGAGATTTCTTTGTCAACAACCGCACTGATCTGCTGGTGAGCAAGGCTGAAATTGACCGTATAGATTATCGAAAAAGAAAAAACAGAAGTGTCTTTCTCGCTGAGCGCAAATATTGGCTCGGCATTGAATCCAAAACCACACACGCCTGTATCGTAATTTTAGCTCTTTATATCGTGCTTTGCACTGTGTTCACTTGCTTCTTTTTACAGTTACGAAGTCAGAAAGTT
>CBFHKM010000292.1:0-1192 GCA_965656385.1 Oceaniferula sp. | reverse complement strand
CTTTTCGGCTGCGTCAAAAACGGATTTGGATGGTGAGAAGATGTCGATGAACAAGACGTTATTGGCGGCGCAGACGTCCTGCATGACCTTGGTGTAGAGGGCGAGGTTGATGTTGGCCTGCACTCCGTCCGGGGTGTTGTATTTGTCTGATAGATTTTGGTATGCGGTTGGGGATACGATGGCTAGCTTGGGGGCTGACTTGCCGTTGTAATTCTGGCTCAGGGTATGCTTGATAAACCCGGTAAGTTCTCCCTTAAAGCTCTCCAGCCCCGCAGGGCCGTTGAAAGATGAGTTGAAGCCAAAGAATGCAATGATAGTATCAGCCTTGAGATGGCTTAGCCACTGGTCTGGCGTCATGTAGATGCCGCCACTTCCGCTTTTTTTGGCGAGTTCGCTTTGATATTTTTCTGCACCTGGAAATGCCCAAGGTGACTTGCGGCCAGGGTGGGGGCGAAACCCTGGGGTGTTTCCCTCATCACACATATTGCGGATGACTATATTCTTGTCGGGGTGGCGCAGCTGTAACTCAGTTTCAAAATGGCCGAAGTGGCTCATACGGGAGCCCAAGCCGCTGCCAATCAATACAATGCTCTCGCCGCTGTCTATGCTGAGGGGCACAGCTACCGCATGCGGGGCCGTCAGGTATGCAAGCGGGAGTAATATGGTCAGAATCAAGGATGTTTTTTTCTCCACGACCTCAGAAAAATTAAGATTCATAAACAATGAACGCGGGCGTAGAAAGGAAACTTTCAAGAAGCTCGAAATATTTTTGATGATGTCTGATCAACGCCTCTTGGGTAGTCGCTTGCCCTGAATGCGAGCTTCGATCAGGTTTTCGCAGCGACCATGAAGTCTGAGCTTTTCACAGCAGGCTTCGATCTTGAGTGTCTGGCGTTCCGCGCGGAAGCCTAATCGCCTCGCCGCGCAGTCATTCATCAGTTGAATGTGCGAATCCTCAAACTCGATGACTTTGCCGCAGTCGATACAAACGAGATGGTTGTGAGCGGGGCTGTCAACGAAGTTCGGGTCATAAGTCTTTTGGTCGTCACCGAGGTCGATTTCATGGAGCAGACCAGCTTCCACGAGTAGTGAAATAGTGCGATACACGGTTGCTCTGGACGATTGCGAGCCGAGAGACTTTGTTTTGCGGATACGATCCCATAGCTCATCAGCGGTAAAATGATCATCTGTG
>CBFHKM010000291.1:0-1193 GCA_965656385.1 Oceaniferula sp. | reverse complement strand
CGTCGATCTCAATCATTAGGTAGGCGTCACCGGGTGGGAGCTTGTCAGCTCCTAAGTAATCACGGGCTGCGGCCATGGTGAAGCCGTCTGTGATTTCTAGTGCTGAAGGTAGTGTGCCTGAGTCGAGAATGGCTTGAACCGCTCCAGCAGCAGCAGCAAAGTCTACAAAGGAGGCCCCGAGCATGGCGCGCGTTTGTGGGTGCGGGATCAGGCGAACGGTGATCTCTGTGATAATGCCCAGCATGCCCTCGGAGCCGACCATGAGAGAGGTGAGATCAAATCCAGTTGAGTTTTTGTGGCAGCGGCCACCACTGCGCAAAATTTCTCCTGAAGCGAGCACGACTTCGAGACCGAGGGCGTATTGCTTGGTAACACCGTATTTTAAACAACGAGGTCCGCCAGCGTTGGTGGCGATGTTGCCGCCTATACTGCACTCCTTGAGTGATGCGGGATCGGGTGGGTAATACCAGCCGTGCTCTCTGGCGGCAGCTTGTAGCTCGCCCGTAATGACTCCAGGTTGAACCACGGCAACACCATCGGAGGGGTTGATTTCGAGGATTTTGTTCATCCTCATCATGGAGATTAGGATGCCTTTTTCTACTGGCACACAGGCGCCAGTGTGGCCACTTCCTGATGCACGTGTGTAGACGGGAATGTGGTGAGCTGAGGCGTGCTTGATGACGGTGGCAACGTCCTCTGCTGATTCAGGAAAAACGACTACATCAGGCAGGCTGGATGCGTGCCACTTGTCCGAGCTGTGCTCAGATAGTATTTCTGGCATGGATGATACCTGATCAGGCCTCAATAGAGTGCCCAGCTCATTGCCCAGATCTGTGATGTTGTCGGCGATGTTGTCGGTATTCGTCACGCTTGTTATGTAACCTCGGAATGACGAAAATACACGTAGAAATGTGCTCAATCGGGATGATTTGAGCTAGGAGTTGCGAATGGCTTGAATCGCTGCGGCCATGTCATCGGCTTTGAAGGTAGATGAACCAGCAACGAGGACATTGGCGCCTGCTTGGGTGGCTGCGGGGGCGGTTTGTTGATCGATACCTCCGTCTACTTGAATGTGGTAGTCGAGGTTGCGCTTATTTCGCCAGCTGGCGGCCTGCTCGACCTTGGGCATGACCTCATGCATGAAGGATTGTCCACCAAAGCCAGGTACTACGGTCATACATAGCAGCATGTCA
>CBFHKM010000290.1:0-1198 GCA_965656385.1 Oceaniferula sp. | reverse complement strand
CTCGTGCAGCCTCATCATATTCCAGCCATTCACCAGACTGGTAGATTACATTACACGTCTCTTCATTGATTTCTAGTTGGTGTTCTCGATACCCCGCCGTTGCCCCTCTGATCCAGTCGTTGCATTTCGCCTGCGCCTCCCACTTCGCTCCCACCGGATCAAGTATACAATAAGTCGCTTTCTTAGCCCGTGTCAGAGCAACATAAAGATTACAAAACCTCTCGTAACATTGGTCCTCAGCCCAAGTATCGACCATCTCAGCAAGCCCTTTGTCTGCCTGGCAAATATCCTTGTTAGGTTTTTTAATCACATACTCAATTGCACCCAGCTGACCTTTGCGCTCTAACGCATCTACCTGAGCATTACTTGTGAATGGTTTTGCCTGTCCCAGCTCAGGAAGGATTACCATATCAAAGCCCAGCCCTTTGCATTTGTGAATTGTCATCACTTGAATCATGCCCTCATGACTTGTCTCTTTAATAGATCTGGACTCAAGCAACTGCACCCATTCATTCAAGTCTCCTCCTCTGCTCGAAAAATCTGCCGCCGCACCCTGGATCTCATCAAGGCGGGAATTTCCATAGTCGGAAATCGACTGGCACTGCCGTAATCTGGATATGATCTCACTGACTACATTCTGAACTCCGACCTGGGCTAATTCATTGGTCAGCCACTGCCATTGTTTCTGCCGATCAATGCTATCACAGATATCGCTCAAGATAGAACCGAGTGGGCTGCTGCATACATGTGTGTAGCCAAATATATGTTGCGGATTCCTCAGCCAGCGGAACAGATCAAGCATGACAGACCCAATCGGCCCATCTGCAAGATACGTCTCGGATTCAGAGGCTACAGGCAAGCAATGTGGCTCCTCGCGCAGGTGATGAACAATGTCAGTGACTTGCGAATTTTTACTCACCAAAATAGCGCAGCTCATACCTCGCTCAAGGGGCTTCACCTTCTCTATCAGAGCTGCCATGCAGCGATAGCGTGCCTCTTTTTGCTCCTTAGGAGATGTAGCAGCCAAGTCCACACCCGTCTCCACCACCATCGCATGACCTGCACCATCGGCATAGGGAGCATGCTCATGGTATTGCCAACGTTTAATGGCTGCAGGCGGGAAAATTGCCTGCCACTTGGGAGCTGAAAGATCACAAACCGCATTGACCAGATCAAGCACAGGCTGAGTCGATCGATA
>CBFHKM010000289.1:0-1210 GCA_965656385.1 Oceaniferula sp. | reverse complement strand
ACCATGATGGGCCTCGGCTCTACCCATACCGATGTTTTTAATCATCCTATTGCCAACATCGCCGATGATGGCGCTCTTGTGATGGCACGCTGCGGCAGCTTCACCTCACCGGGCACCCTGCTGCGCATCAACGATACCCACGTCAATGAGCTCAGCCGCCGCATTCCTATCAACTACCTCCAGAACGCAGCCTGCGGTGCCCCCAATGCCTACTCGGACACGGTCGGCTTCAAGAAAATGAAGAACTACTCAGAGCTTGTCGTGCGCCACGCCTGGCTACTCTCACTCACCGCCGGGTTGGCTGTTGGTGAGTCCTCATCCCACTGGACTGAGAAACAACAAACCATCTTCAAAAAACCCTTCGACTTCCACTACCGTATTGTTCCAACCCTCTACGACGCCGCCATGAAGTCCTACCTCAGCGGCTACCCGCATACCATGACGCCACTCGGCATCGCCTACCCCGGTGACGCGCGAGCCACGGCAGCTCCCAACTTCCAGTGGATGATCGGGGACTCTCTGCTCTGCGCGCCACTGCTCAAAAACCACAGTTCTGGTAAAATGAATCTCTACCTCCCCGAGGGCATCTGGTTTGACTACGATACAGGTGACAAACATACCGGCCCCAAGCTTCTAAAAAACTTCCCTATGCCCGTGACCAAGACCCCCTGCTTCATCGGCGGCAAAGGCATCCTTGTAACCCGTGCATCTGATAGCAGCTCTCTAACAGCCCATCTCTATCCTGCTGGGAAAAACCCGAAAAGCCACACTGTCCACCACCCTGATGGCACCTCGACCAGCAAAATCGTATGGTTAGAAAACAGCAATAACACCCAAGTTACTGACACCACCACAGGTAAGACGATCACAAGTCATATTGATGAGAATACAGCCGCTCTGTCTTTCAGCATTTTGCCTGAGCATCACTACACAGTACGGTAACAACGCATTATCACGCCATGAATCTTCACTCGCTTAGCTCACTTAGCTCCTTAGTATTATACCTATCCATCATCTCCACAGGACTAGCTTTTGCTCAGCAAAGCACTGACCGCGGAACCGCTAGTGTGGAATTTGACACAGTCAAGGGAGAGGAGCAGATGACCTCGACCTCTGGCAGCCGTAAAATCAGCGGTGTCTATCCTCACCTCACCACCTATTCCCAGAGCCGTAAGGATGGCAAGTTCTTCAAGGCCGGACACGAGGAGTG
>CBFHKM010000288.1:0-1267 GCA_965656385.1 Oceaniferula sp. | reverse complement strand
GGTGTTTAATTGTGTCGTTACAGACGTGCGCCACTTCGGCCTCTTTGTCGAAGCCATTGACATCATGACCAAAGGTCTGATCAAAAGTGAAGACTTCCCTCACTGTCGACAAGGTGGAGAGTGGCGCTTCGAAGCCAATCTGCTGCGCTTCTCAGGCCCTAAGGGCATCATGCTCACCATTGGACAGCAGCACCGCTGTCATATTGCCAATGTTGATATGGAGCGCCAAATGGTCGACTTCAGATTTGCTGACCAATAATAAGCTAGCTCATGCCCATAACGGGGGTGAGATGTGATTAGGCTCTCTCAGCTCTCCTCATCAGAGGCTTCTGGTTGCACGGTAACTCGCTCTTTTTTGTGGCGGCTATTTGCCACCACTCCACCACCACCGCTAAAGGGCGCCTGATAGCGTCTGCGCCATGCCGTGTCTGGGAAATGGTAAATGGCAGGGCACTTCTTTTTCTGCCTACCTGTGAACAAATAATAAGCTAAAGCTGCCGCTATGATAATCAGGCCGCTTAGTCCAACGATGATGATCCTCTTCCACTTCTCTTTACTAATCCACTCTCCCCTGCGCTCGTTTTGTTTTTCTACAACGGCATCAACACTCAAATCTCTCGCGTTGTGCATGAAACGTAATACCTCGGCACACTCACTCCAGGCCGCCATGACACGGTCCTTTTCATTCATCTCTCGTCGTGCACGTTTTGTGGCCTCAGCTACTGCCCGATTAACCCTGACTGGGTCCAAACCCAATCCAGCCGCCTGCACATGGAAACCTGACGGATCTCCCGGCACATAGAATATAACACACCAAACAGGAGCACGAGACCATGTCTCACCAAGTGTGCGAGCGTAGGTTTTGGCTCCTTGTATTGGCTGTTTTGCACGGGTAACAATGTAGATGTCAATTTCGTGATCTCTCAGCTCACGTGCCAGCTCATTTTGAATGCGATCTTCCTCGTCTGGACTTAACCACTTAGCTGGATCAAAAATATGGCTTGGCGGACGTTGTGGAATCACCGAGTCATCAACATCAAACGCAATGTCTTGCGCTTGAGCTACGGTGGCCAACATGAAACAAGCGGCAACGATCGTAAGTCTATCTGAGAATTTCAAACGCATCTTTAATTATGTTTCACACTTTGCATTACATCCTGCGCCGACTTGCGTAGGAGCTGAATGGCATCCTTGACAAAGCCCTTCAGGGACATGCGGTAATCACGGGCAATCATATCTGGCACCATCATCTTCAGCGCCTCCTGCC
>CBFHKM010000287.1:0-1285 GCA_965656385.1 Oceaniferula sp. | reverse complement strand
TCAAAAAGAAGTACAACCAGAGAGCGACCTCTTTGGGCTCGATAGCGACTCAGCAGAAACAGAAAAAAAACCAGCCAAAAAGCGAGGCAAGAAAAAGCAACTCAACATGTCGCTCATCCCTGCTAGCGATCTAGCTGAATATGCGGCTGAGGATGCTGATGTAACATTACAAATTGCGGACAAACTCCGACCACTACTCGAAGACTGCGGGCAACTCTCCATCTACCAAGAAATCGAAGCTCCGTTATTACCAGTGCTTACAGCAATAGAAAACGAGGGTATCGCTATGGACGTTAGAGCGCTGAAAGACATCGGTGACACCCTTGCTCAACGCATCTCAAACCTATCTCAAGAAATCACCTCTGCTGCTGGACGCGAATTCAACCTTAACTCACCGAAACAACTTGGCGAAATTTTGTTTGGCGAAATGCAACTCGTCGAAAAACCCAAGAAAACGAAAACAGGGCAATTCAAGACAGACGAGCAAACACTCACCGGCCTTGCGGCCAAACACCCCATCGTTGCAAATATTCTCGACTACCGAGAAGCTAGCAAGCTCAAGTCAACCTACGTCGACGCGCTCCCCACCCATGTATCTTCTCGTACAGGTCGGGTTCACACCCACTTTCATCAATTGATGACGTCTACGGGTCGCCTGGCATCCAATGATCCTAACTTACAAAACATCCCCGTGCGCTCTGAGGCAGGGCGAGAAATACGCAAGGCCTTTGTCCCACGAGATGCAGAGCACACTCTACTTGCCGCTGATTACTCACAAGTTGAACTTCGAGTCATGGCTGCCCTGTCTGGTGATGAGTCTATGATTCAAGCCATCAAGGACGAGCTGGACATTCACTCAGCGACTGCCGCCAAGGTCTTCAACACCAGTATGGATGAAGTCACCTCCGATATGCGCCGAAGTGCTAAAATGGTCAACTTCGGCATCATTTACGGCATTTCGGCATTTGGGCTATCACAACGACTCGGAATTGGTCGTAGTGAAGCTAGCGAGATCATCGAAACTTACTTCAAGCAATACCCTGGAATTAAAGACTATATGGACAACACCATTGAGTCCGCAAAGCAGAATGGATACGTCACTACACTTGGCGGACGCAAATGCTGGATCAGAAACATCGACTCACAGAATGGAACAATCCGGAGTGGTGCTGAGCGGGCTGCCATCAATGCCCCTGTGCAAGGTTCTGCTGCGGATATGATCAAAATGGCCATGATCAAAGTCGACCATTTACTCAGCCAGGAAAAATCAAAAACAAAACTTATT
>CBFHKM010000286.1:0-1295 GCA_965656385.1 Oceaniferula sp. | reverse complement strand
TGTCACCCCATTGGATAAGGAATATCCTGACTGACCTGATCAATTTTTTTCAAAGTATCATTATCAAGAAGCACATTACTTGCCGCAATAATAGGGTCTAGCTGATCTTCTTGCGAAACTCCAACAATCGTCGATGCCACATAGTCATGTTGTTTGCTCCATGCGGTTGCCAACGTCACAATGTCCATCCCCACTTCCTCCGCGATAGCGATAAACTTCTCCGTGGCAGCCACACTTCGATCATTTACAAAACGCTCTGCCATCGCCTTCTGGCGTGGCTCCCCGTTTTGAAGGTAACTACTGAAACGTGCGCCCTCCGGGTATTGAGCGCCGTTGTATTTACCTGTGAGCACTCCACCCGCCAGAGGGCTGTATGGCAGTAAGCTGACATGCTCTCGGCGACATACCTCGGCCAGCTCGTCCTCGAAACGGCGGTTATTAAGCGAGAAATTATTCTGGATGGTATCATAGCGGGTAAGACCACCGCGATCGCTCGTCCAGAGCGACTTCATCAACCCGTAAGCGTCCTCGTTGCTGGTGCCTGTCACTCGCACCTTACCCTCTGCCACCAGTTCATCGAGGGCTGCCAGAGTATCCTCAGCGCGCATGCCGTGGTCTGGCCAGTGTATCTGATAAAGATCAATGTAATCGGTCTGCATACGTCGCAGGCTACCCTCAATTGCCTGCCTGATTTGGTGGCGATCAATTGCCGCCTTATCACCCCGCACAGGAGGGTTGAACCACCCGTGGGCTGGGCCAGCTATTTTTGAGGCAATGATCAAGCTATCACGGCTCTTGGTCTTAAGCCATTCTCCTAGCCACTCCTCGGTAAGGCCAGCCAACTTACTGGTCGGCGGCACCGGATATACCTCCGCGGTATCAAGAAAATCAATACCTGCATCCACTGCCTTGTCGAGGATGCGAAAGCTCTGACTTTTGTCACACTGCGTGCCAAAGGTCATCGTCCCCAAGCAAATTTCACTAACCACGATACCACTTTTCCCGAGTCGGTTCTGCTTCATGTATTTATCATGCCTCATCGGCCAAGCTTGGCAAGCCAGTGTGCAAATGATAGACCCTTAACCATGGAACACATCATCGATCTGCTCATGCTCATTTTGCTCCAAGCCGTGCTTGGCTTTGATAACTTACTCTATATTTCTCTGGAGTCGAAACGCGCCCCGCTTGAAAAGCAGAAAGCCGTTCGCATCTGGGGCATCGGCTTGGCTGTAATCTTGCGTATAGGACTGCTATTCCTACTGCTCAAAATGATGCATTCCTTTCAGTCTACCTGG
>CBFHKM010000285.1:0-1300 GCA_965656385.1 Oceaniferula sp. | reverse complement strand
CCGTTTGAATCCTTGCTCGATTAACGAGAGTAGAGTTCCACAACGAGCTGAACGTTGACCTGGTGGTCAAAGTCATCGTTTTCTGGAACACGGGTAATGCTACCCTTCATGTCTGCACGATCGAGTGTGAGCCAGTCCTTAAGTGGAACAGCTTGAGTCAGATCCATGTAACGGAGACCGAGCTGCTGTGAGCTTGGCTTGTCCTGCACAGTGATTACGTCACCAGGCTTACATTGGTAGCTTGGGACATCAACACGCTTACCGTTGACCTCAATGTGTCCGTGGTTGACCATCTGGCGTGACGCGGAGCGGGTGTTACCCAGACCGAGACGGTAGCAGACGTTGTCGAGACGGAGCTCAAGGAGTTGGCAGAGAACTTCACCAGTCACCCCACGGCGACGGCTTGCCTCTGCATAGTATAGGCGGAATTGCTTCTCAAGCACGCCGAACTGGAAACGAAGCTTTTGCTTCTCTCCGAGAGCGACTGCGTAGTCTGACTTCTTGCGGCGACCTGCGCGGACACCATGCTGCCCAGGAGGGAATGCACGACGTTCGAGGGCTTTAGAAGGACCGAATAGGGCGACGCCGAAACGGCGACTGATTTTATCTTTGGGGCCAGTGTAACGAGCCATGATATGAAATAAGTTAAAGAGTTAGTAGATGATGAATAATTACACGCGACGTGCTTTCTTTGGACGGCAGCCGTTGTGCGGTATCGGTGTAACATCCCTAATAGCGGAAATGTTGACCCCGAGGCCTTGAACGGCACGAACTGCAGACTCACGGCCGGAACCAGGTCCCTTGACGCGAACTTCTGCTTCCTTCAAGCCGTGGCTCATTGCTTGGCGGCAGGCATCTTGGCAAACCACTTGAGCAGCGTATGCTGTGCTCTTACGTGATCCCTTGAAGCCCATCTTGCCAGCACTTGACCAACCAATTGCATTGCCGTTGACGTCCGTGACGCTCACCAATGTGTTGTTGAAAGTAGCGGTAATGTGCACAATACCCGTTTGAACATTCTTGCTCTTCTTGGCCTTGTGAATACGAATTTGCTCTTCTTCACCACCAGCAATCTCAGCGAAAATGTCACGCTTCTTTTCTGGTGCCTTGGGTGCATCTTCAGCAGATGCTTCTCCAGCTGCTCCAGCTTCTGTGGCAGGTGTCTCAGCAGGCGCTTCGGCTGCAGGCGCTTCTGGCGCTTTAGCTTCCTCAGCAACTGGTGTTTCAGCTGCATCGTCTTTGATTTCTTCTTCAGACATAATAATAAATTTTCTGTTTTAGTGGGTTACTTAGCTACTCC
>CBFHKM010000284.1:0-1301 GCA_965656385.1 Oceaniferula sp. | reverse complement strand
TGGGTAGATTCCATGGGTGTAGTGATGGAGACTTGGCAGATCAAGCAGGCAATCCGTGCTGTTTGCTGGGCACATCGAGATGTTATTAAGAGTGATTGGGCAGAGGTTATCAGCTGGGAGTGTGTTAACAATCATGTTGATCGATTTGAGCCACTGCACGAAGACCTAACAAGGCAGATCTCGAAAGAAGAACGTCTTGCGTTGCTGCGTAAGGCTGGGGTCGAGGTAAGCATGCGGTCGAAAGCTAAAAATGGTAGTGAAAGGGTGAATGGAGATGATGCTTCGCTTCGCAAGCAGTATGACGAAGTAGCAGATGATGTTGCTGCTTGGCTGGAAGACTTAATCGGTAAGTTGCGTGTGAGAGGTTATGCACTGAGGACTGAGAAGACGTATCTTCGATGGTCTATTGATTTTTTTCGATGGTGTCACGGCCATGGAAAAATGCACAAACCAGATGAAGCTGACGCAACACAGTATCTGACTTATCTCGCGGTTGAGCGTAATATTGGTGTGAATACTCAGAAGCAGGCACTGAGTGCCTTAATTTTTCTTTATAAGTCAGTTTTTCTGATTGGGGAAGTTAGCTTTGGTGAGTTTTCTCGAGGTGCGGGAAGGAAATCATTGCCTGTTGTATTAACGGAGTCGGAGGTGGTTTTGGTTCTTGGTCAAATGAATGGTGTAGCGCAGCTTATGGCAAAATTGATGTATGGTGCGGGTCTTAGGCTGATGGAGTGTATGCGACTGAGGGTGAAGGATATTGACTTCGGCAATGGCTATATTGTGGTGGTGATGGGTAAGGGAGGGAAATCAAGGCGGACTCCCCTGCCCCACTCGCTAATCAATGAGCTTAAGGTTCAAATTGCGAAGGTAAAAGAGCTACAGCTTGATGATGTGAAATCTGGTGTTGCCGGGGTGTGGATGCCTGGTGCGATGGCTCGAAAAGATCCTAATGCTGCCAAGTCACTGGGCTGGATGTGGTTATTTCCTAGTCAAAAGCTCTCCAAGGATCCGCGCGCTCAGGTAATAAGACGACATCATATGAATGAAAATATAGTGCAAAAATCGATCAAGAAAGCAGTCGCACAAACCAATATTGTGAAACGAGTCAGTTGCCATACCCTACGACATTCTTTCGCTACTCATTTACTTGTTAGGGGACAAGATATTAGAACTGTGCAAGAGTTGTTAGGTCATGCGAATGTTAGTACTACGATGATTTATACGCATGTATTGGATCGCCCTGGTGACTCTGTGAGAAGTCCGTTAGATACGTTATAGGTATGGAGCAGGTCGAATGAATG
>CBFHKM010000283.1:0-1323 GCA_965656385.1 Oceaniferula sp. | reverse complement strand
CATTCGCGCTGATGTGCTTGGGATCAAACATCGAACAAAGCACCACACTGCGCGGAAAATCCTGCCAAAGCTGCTGCAGAACCTCAGTAGGTGATAAATCCTGACGCTGTCTGAAAGGAGAAAAGAAAATATTAGCTGCGTTGCGTCGTTGCTCGAGCGCCTGCTGGTAATGAAGCGCCTCGGGTGAATTATTAAACTGCAGCAAGTCAAAGCGGTCAAAAACCGACTCGTGCACATCAGCTGTGTCCCAGTCAAATGCCAGGCCCCACGCCTTGATTTTACCCTGCTGTTTCAAATCTTCTGCCTTGGCTGCCAAGTCATCCATGCGCTCAAGAGCCCCCGTTGGCTCATGCACCATCAGCACATCGAGGTAGTCACAACGCAGCGCGCGCAAGCTCTTGTCAAGACTCTCCACCATCGCCTCCGGCGTAATGGCAATGCGCTCGTGAAAAGGATCTTTACGAGGAGCAGTTATCTCAGCGACCTCAGAAGCTGTGTCAGTTTGGGCATCAGATCCCCCGCTCTTACATTCACTTCCCCTGTTGCGTAGCCCACGCAAGGTACGCACAGCAGGTTTCAGAGGACGAAGCAAGCCCGCCTTCCATGTCGCCCGGATACCAAACTTGCTAGCAATGACCACCTCGTCTCTGCGCCCTTTAAAAAACTTACCCAGGAATGCCTCCGCCTCACCATAGCCATAGGATCGTGCCACATCGAAATGATTCACCCCCTCATCTAAAGCACAGCCCAACGCCTGCTGGGCCGTCTTCGCACCGACCGCACCAAGAATGGGCGCACAGCCAAAACCGAGCACGGAGGAATCAACTCCAGAAGCTATATTCACCTTACGCATGATCGTGATGAGGTTGGTTAGATGAGGGGTTGGATAAATGATGCGCTAGCCGCACCGCATAGGCACCCAGAAGGAATGTCGGGTTCGCTTGTCCCGAAGTCGGAAATGCAGAGCTACTACAGACATAGAGGTTGCTTGTGCCAAAGACTTTCAAATCGATATCAACTACTCCATGCTCTGCTGAATCCGCAATGCGCGTCGTGCCACTCTGGTGAATACCATCACGCGACATTCCGCGTATGGCATCACTCAGCTCCTCCTTAGAAAACCAGTATTTTAATTCGCCGCAGCCGCATTGCTTCAACCAGCTGTCGAGCAAATCATGGGACCTGATCACCGAATCAATATCACGATCGGTCAAGTGATAGTGAATCTCGAGCGTCTCGCCATCATCCCCCAGCACCATACGGTTGTCAGCATCAGGCACCTGCTCGGCATGAAAGTGCAGCGCATACTGATTGGCTCCACTG
>CBFHKM010000282.1:0-1374 GCA_965656385.1 Oceaniferula sp. | reverse complement strand
ACACGTGAAGATGTAAATATGGCGGTCGATGCTCTCAAGAAAGCAGTGACAAAACTGCGAAGCGTTCAGGGAGGTCCCGGGGTAGGACCAGTGCAGGTTTTTAGCCGCGACTGATTGGCTTAGTTTACGGGATCTAGGGTGGCAATTGCCTCACGCAGAAGTTTGGCTGGCCACTGCCCCGGAGCTGTAGCTGTGTTCCCCAGGTAACCATAATTAAGCAGAGATCCATGCTGTGCGTATAAAAGACGCGACACAGGTGCTAAAGATCCCATTCCCATCATCGACATAGGGTGGTCGTTGTTTTGGAGGATTTCCACGCAGCGCGTCAAATCAGATACTTCGTTATGCTGAACGGCTATTTTGATAATATCTGCTTCTTCCGCCAGATCTACGATGTCTTGAAGTTTTGATGTTGCCGGAGTTTCGGTGAATTTGTGATAGGATAATATCAAGCCGACTCCTTCTGACCTTATCTGGTGTAAGGTGTCTTTCATGTCAGCATAGGAGGCTAATTCGACATCGATCCAAGCAGCTCTTTTAGAGACCTGAGATAGAAGCTCGGTGCGTTGATTGACACTTAACTCAGATATACCACCTTCGGTAGCGCAGCGAGCAGTGAAAAGTAAAGGGAAGCCTTTGAATCGGTCGAGTTCGATGTTGAGCGTATCAATATGGGCAGGCATACCGTCTAGCCTAATTTCTAGCATGTCACATAGCCCTTGCAGCTCTACCGGTTGGAGGCAGGCGAGTTGATTGAGGCTCTGCACAGATCCGACGACAAGCGGATGCTGTGGAATGCTGACGGATTGATTCGACATGTGCACACATTAGTCACATACGAGGCCGTTGTTTGTCAATCCGTCTGTTCCTCGTATTTGTAGTGTGCTGGGCGCAAAACTAAAGGGTGGTTGTCTTGTTGAAATCAGGATTATTTTAGCCATAATACATTTTGCTCTTTTTGATAGCCTGGTATTCATACAGAACAGGGGCGGCCAAACACCCATCATTTTCATGAGTAACGATTCAAAGAAATCATTAGGTATAGGACTCGCAGGATTCGGAACCGTCGGTACCGGAGTGTGGGAGACTTTAGAACGCAATGCTGAGCTTATCTCTAATCGCAGTGATGTGCATTTTGATATCGTGCGCATTGCCGTGCGTGACCTAAGTAAGGCACGAATTGAGGGCGTGTCAGATGATAAGTTCACTACTCATTGGCAGGATGTAGTCGACGACCCTAATGTTGAGATCGTGGTGGAGCTTATCGGGGGGACAGACATAGCCTTTGATATTGTTGCCGCAGCTCTTCGTGCCGGCAAACCCGTTGTTACTGGCAATAAAGCGCTATTGGCCGAGCGAGGTCAGGAGCTATTC
>CBFHKM010000281.1:0-1399 GCA_965656385.1 Oceaniferula sp. | reverse complement strand
GCCTATTACTATGATGGCCTAAAAACCCCTGTTTGTATTGTGGGCGATAGCGTGTTTGCTGGATCTATGGGGAAGAGCCCTGACACTGAAAGCTACCAACAAGCGCTGAGGACTGCGCAAGAAAACCTCATGAGCCTGCCCCCCGAAACCATACTCTGCCCGGGTCATGGTCCACTTACCACCATAGCCTGCGAGCAAGCAAGCAACCCCTTCTTGGCCACAACGCACGAAAATCCCTGATAGTGAAATGAATCAAGTGGTATCATTTTACCTGATTAGCATTGGCTGGCATTGGCTAGCATTGGCTATCACAAAGCAAACTCAAAAACTCAGGCATCATCGCGCAATACAGTGAATTGTTGCCACCTCTGGATAACTGATTCATCACAAGCTCAGCTGAATCATCACTATTAGAGGGCGTGCAACGCTCAAAACGATGCTCTCCAGCATGCAGCTCTTGGCGAATATAGGGTGATCCAGTATCACGCGTGACCCGGAGTTCTAAGCCAGGCGCTATGAACTCCATCATTCCAACAGGTGCAGATAAAGGGTCAGTCACAACTTGTGCAACCAAACTAGATCCATCCACTGTTTCAAAGTAGTAGACATCCCCGCGATCGCTATCCAGCGAAAGCTCGTTACTGCGTTTCCAACCGGTTCTTTGAACGACCCATGCCAACAGCTGCAGCCCAGCCATTCGGTGCTCAGGGTGCACCACAACTTTCAAATCGCTGACCTGCTCTAGGGCATTTACAGCCATTGGGTCATCGAACAAACCCGCAATCGCCATGCGAATTTGAGAACTGCGCGTCCACTCAATATCCATCGGCAGCAGCGATTGCTCACTTTGCATAGCCTCACTGACACAAGCATATGCTTCCATCGGATTTGACCACTCTGAACTATCAAATATAAAACGATCAATCAGGCTATACAGGCGTTCAGAAAACAATGAGCTCAACTCCCCTTGCCACCAGAATACGAGCGGTAGGTCACTACTGAGGTGAGAAAATACCGTATTACGAAGCCTGCCAGTCGATCTGCCTGTAAGCTGAAATGCTACCTGTTCACAACAAACACTTTTTCGTCCGTGAGACAAATGACAATGTGCCGTAATCCAGGCGCGGATAGAAGCTTGAGGGTTGTCACGATCGATTCCAATCAAAAGAGCTCGGCAGGCATGCTCCCGAGTAATAATTTGAACATACTCTGAGTTTTTAATGATGGCTCCATTGCGCTCCGAGTAGACCGCTAAATTGATCAAAGAAGCATTCGTACTAGCCTTGTCTTCCTCCCAGAGCAGATGAAGCTCCTTATCGACATCAGCAATAGCCACCTCTTTACCAAGGGCCATTGCATAATCAGTGTCTGTATAATCGGCCATCATTACATCCTCCTA
>CBFHKM010000280.1:0-1421 GCA_965656385.1 Oceaniferula sp. | reverse complement strand
GATAGTGGTATCAATATCGCCATTGGTAAGCTGTACGCCGACCTTGCCAATTTCCTCGAGTATCAGTGCCGTCGCATCATCGACCTCATCAGGTATTTCATAGCTGCCTTCCACCAGTTGTCTGGCGATGGTAGAGTCGCCCAAATAACCCAGTTGCTCGATCAGTTTGGTTTTTGATATTGGTGCCTCCGCGGCTAACCGAAACCTCATCTCATTCTCTTCGAAGACGAAGCCTTCAGTTTCCTCCTGGGTTGTTGATTCTTGTACCTCTCCATTATCGACTTTCTGCACGAAATGGAACGCGCCGCAGCGTGGGTCCTTCTGGGATCGATTGATAAAATACCACATCTTCCTGTTAGTTTCGCGCATCATCCGCGCTTTAATATTGCGCTTCCTCTCGCTGTCTTTCTTTTTCTCTGCCTCCAGGAGTTGGCTTCGTAGGTGATCCCGTCGCAGTTGCGGTGCCGAATCCTTAAGTAGCCTCTTTCGCGCCTTGCAATACTTCTCGTTCATTCGCATCTGATCGATGCTCAACTGGCGCGGACGTTCAATGCCGCGACGCAAGGCAGTGCGGATGATGTTGCTGCTATTGCATGAGTTCCCAGACTTCCATTTGATGAGGGCCCTGTAAGCTTGCTGTCGCTCATGCCATAGCTTAACTGGTCCGCTGAACTCCATATCAGGCTTGACTATTTTCCTGCACTTGCGCTCCGCACACTTCTGTAGCTCAACCATTTGCTTGTCCAGAGATTCCATTTTCGCCTGCTGCTCTGCCGTTGGCGTGGCATCGATAATTGTATCGACGAGTGCGTCCAGTCTTTGGTCCATTTTATGCACAGACATCAACCTTTCGAGAATATTCATATAGCTTGTGAGGCTATGTGTTTTACAGTTCAATCTCCTGCAGCCAGCTCGTACTACTCGGTGTTCAAATTTTCCGATAAGCGAGCGCGTCGTCACATCGAAAATCATGGTCCTGTGATCCCCAACACTCTCGCCAAAAGACAGCATTTTGAACCCTTCGATTTCTAACCCCTCCGTGGCCCACACCCCGTCAATCGGTTTACTCCCATCAATGTGTGTATTAGGTTCTTGTCCGCACCAGACCTTGTGAGAAATCTCTACCAGGTTCAATCCCACCTTGTTGTCCAGTAATCGCTTGCCTATCCAGCCATTTAATACATGCTCATTGGCATCCATGCATAGAATGATTCTGTCACCCTGGTCGACCCAAACCTGCAATTGCCATAGCAGATCATCACAGAACAATTGGTACGGTGTCTTGGTTTGATCCCATCCTTTATGCTGTAGATATCTCAAGTGTTGCTGGTAGACTCGTCCATGTCCATCTGGCTTTGCTCTCCCTACACAATATGCAGATACGATTCTTGTTCGGTGTTGGGGGGAACCTTCTATTATTA
>CBFHKM010000279.1:0-1426 GCA_965656385.1 Oceaniferula sp. | reverse complement strand
TTCGTCGGGCTCTTGAGTGAGGGCAAGGGTGTTATGCAAATGGTTGAGACAGCAAAAAAACTTAAGGAGAGAGACTTCAGTTTTCAATTTAGAGTCGTAGGAGATTGGTCTTGCGATGTGTTTCGTGGTCAAGTGAAGGCTGAAATTGAAAAAGATCAGTTACGAGATCATTTCCAATTCATGGGGCCGCTGAGTGGAAAGGAAAAGTGGCAAACTTACGCTGATGCAGATTGTTTCTTGTTTCCTTCTCATTATGAAGCCGAAACATTTGGCTTGGTTTTAGTTGAGGCAATGGCGTTTAGTCTGCCACTGGTGACTACAAGATGGAGAGGAATACCTAAGGTGGTCGAAGGCGAGGACTGCGCAATATTATGTGATATTCAAGCCCCCGAGCAGTTTGCTAGTGCAATCAATGATTTGGCTAAGGACGAGGGTAGAAGAATAAAGATGGGTGAGGCATCCAGAAGGCTTTATAATTCCCGATATACTAGGAATAGTTTTATCTCCAATATGGAGGACGTTTTGTCAGCTGTAGTGAGAAACTAAGTGGAGTTTATAAATAGAATTTAGCTGTGAATATAATAAGCATATTTTTAATCTGCCTGAGCTTGTTCATAGCGGGGTTAATAGGCATAACATTAAGCATCGTGCCTCAAACGCCAGCTGTGATTGTTGCAGGTCTGGCTGCCATAACTGCATCTATATCGATTACACGTCAACACACCACAGGCAGTGCTTATTTAAGATGCCACAAATTCGAGTATGGTTGGCTTGCTGTATTTATGGTTTTATCCATTTGTTATTTTGCTGTTAGGGCGCTGTTCTCTCCTGTCCTAGATTTGGGAATAGACGACCTCATGCTGATTATGCCAGCTGGAATTTTGTATTTATTAGCCGGTTATGGGTTTATGGGCAGAAACGCGGTTATGGTGAGATTAGCGCTTGCATGGGTTGTTGTTTTTTTACTCGTTCTTCATGTTGTTGCTGGATTAATGCAACTAAAAGGGGGGGATGGCTTTTCCGTTGTTTTTTATTTTTTGGGTGCAACGCGAGCGAGTGAAGGGCATGTGACTGGAATGTATGGATATTATGGAGACTTCGCTAACTTCGCAGTGATAGCTGGGCTCTTGTGCCTGAGTCTGGGCGTCTGGGGTCGCTTGACATTTTCTATGAGGAGCCTAATCTTTGTATTAGGTATTATTTCTTTCTGTTTGGCGGTGCTCTCCCAATCACGATCTGGGATCGTGAGTATGTTTCCTGGGTTAGGAGTTTTCTCGGCATTGTTGATTTTATCTTTGCAGCACCAGAACCCTCAAATTAAAAAAAGGGCAAGCTGTGTGATAGGCGGCATAATGTCTGTAGCATTCATTGGTATAATTATTGCGGCTTACTGGGTTATACAAAGTCGTGGAGGTGGTGATTTTGA
>CBFHKM010000278.1:0-1483 GCA_965656385.1 Oceaniferula sp. | reverse complement strand
GAGCTGCCGAGACTAATAATGAGCATGGCAGTAAGTAAGAAAAGTGAGGTGAATGCTTTTTTGGAATGATTGGGCATATTGATATTGCTTGATATGTAACCTTTAGGACGGTCAGGACAACAGAGTTATTCACAAAATGCACTTTTTTGTCCAAAAAGTCAAAATGGGGCTTGAGCGGAAGATGCCATGTGGATTGGATGTCACTTGTCTCTGGCCACCGGCGAGAGCTCTTTTGCATTACTTTCCATATCATGAGCCTGCGCCACCAACTAACTGATGTTTTAACTGAATATTTGCCTGCCAACCCGAAGGAGGCAATCAAAGGAACTGAGTTGATTCGTTTGCTTCGCATGAAGCTGGAGGGCAATTATTCAGATGCTTCGCTCAGATATCATTTTTCGATTATGTCGTGTGATCCGACATCTCCGATTGCGAAGGTAGAAAAAGGACAAGGTTATTATCGGCGCACGGCCGCCGCCCCTGCACTCTCAACTGCCCAAGAGATTTTTTCACAATATCAGGGGCGTCTTGACGATATTGAGGGTAATCATGAGGAGGTAGATCATGCGATGATGCGTATCCGCAAGTTCCGCGCCATCGTTAATAAGTGGTGTGATGTCAATGGTAGGTTCCCGTTTGCATTTAGAGAGCCGTTCGGAGCTGATGCGCCGATTGGAAACCTTTGGAAATTTCCCGAGATGATCTTGGTAGATTGGGATAATGGCGACGAAGTTGAGTCGGCACGGTCCATGATTAAGCTGAAGTCACAGCTTGGGTTGCCGCCCTTTAGATTACACGCGGCTCGTCTGCGTATATTGCCCGCTCATCACAGTTTTCGTGAAGATTTCTTCCAGGCACTGAGCGCTTCAGAATGGGCACAAGGTGGCGAGCTTATCTATGCAGCTCCCATCGAGGATGAGGCCCTTGCTGACTCCATCCGTCAGTTGAGTGCTAGGTTTGGTATCGGAGTCACTACCTTTGGTCTAACGGCAGAAATCCTCGATGACTTGCCAAGGCCTGCAAATATTATCAACGCTCATCCCCGTGAGACTGAGGCATTGATGGAGCGTTTGGATGTGACTCGTGTAGCCATGGCCAAGTCACGTCCCCACGTCGACTGGAGTGCACTTGAGAACATCCGTGGTGATAGTGCCGATGTAGACAAGCTGCTTAACTGGTTGTCTGGCAGTGTCGAAATTGGGCGCATTTTGCCGTATCAAGACGAGCAGTAAGATTGACAGCAAGATTGGCAGTATTTGTCTTTAATCTAAGCTGTAAGGCGGATACTGTCCTGCCCAGATAACGCCTGTTGGCGTCATCTCAAACTACTTATCGATCATAGCATGCAAATAGAAATCATGGACACGACGCTCCGCGATGGTGAGCAAACATCCGGGGTATCATTCTCTGCATACGAGAAATTGAGCATGGCGAAGATCCTGCTTCAAAATGTGAAAGTGGATCGCATTGAAGTGGCCTCAGC
>CBFHKM010000277.1:0-1496 GCA_965656385.1 Oceaniferula sp. | reverse complement strand
ATCGCCCCCAACCACGGGGATCATCAGCGTTTTTCTTTTTTCACTACAACCAAAAGTATAAACGAAACTTTTGACTATAGCACCGGAGATCATCATGAGTAAGTGCAGCCACAGCCACACTCAGGGACAAACCCATGAGCTTATCATCAAAAACCTTGAAGTCGCTTATCGCAAAAACACGGTTTTAGAAGGTATCAACCTACACGCGCACTGTGGTACTAGCCTAGCGCTCGTCGGCCCGAATGGCGCTGGCAAGAGTACACTACTTAAAGCGATTGCTGGACTCGTCAAACAAAGTCAAGGAGACATCACCTGGTCAGGTGAGAACAACGTAAGGACCAGAGGGGGTGAGTTTGCTTACTTACCCCAACATGAAGAAGTGAATTGGGATTTTCCCATTACCGTACGCGGCGTGGTTGAGATGGGTCGTTATTCACAGCTTGGCCCATGGCGAAGATTCTCAAAAAAAGATGATCTTGCTGTTGAGCGGGCACTGGCTCTGATGGAAATGGACGGCGAGCTCGCTAACCGCCAAATTAGTGAGCTTTCTGGTGGCCAAAAACAGCGCGCCTTTATTGCTCGAGCCGTAGCTCAAGAAGCTCATGTTTTATTATTAGATGAGCCCTTCACTGGACTTGATCGTGATCACACAGCAAACCTAACCCGCTTGCTGCGCAAACTAGCACAAGAAAACAGTCTCGTCATCGCCTCTCACCACGACATTCACACCCTCGCTGATATTTTTGACGATGTCATGCTACTGAATAAGCGTGTGATCGCATGCGGTGAATGCCAAAGCACCCTCAGCGAGGAAAACCTACGTCTCACCTTCAGCAATATGGCCAATGTCTGAACTACTTGAAATACTAGACATGCCGTTTTTTCGGCGAGCACTCGTAGCGGCTGCACTGATTGGCTTTACCAATGGTTTTGTCAGCGGTTTCGTCTTACTGAGACGCAGCTCCCTCACCTTAAGTGCTCTTTGCCACACCATGCTTCCGGGCATTGTCGTTGTTGTGCTTATCACAGGGGCACTGACACAAGCTGGAGCATTTATGGGTGCCTTATTAGCGGCTTTGATAGTAGGGCTTGGTTCAGTTGCCATCACGCGCAACACGCGACTTCCTCAAAGCACCGCGCTAGCGATCTTTTTTACGACCGCATTCGCCCTTGGTGTATTATTGCTTCAATACGTACACACATCCCAAAATCTTGAAGACTGGCTTTTTGGAAGTATCCTTTCAGTAAGTGACGACGATTTAAAAGTATTTTTTGCCATCGCGTGCTTTACCTTGCTGAGTGCAACGCTTTTCATGCGGCCACTGTTGCTAACTTTGTTTGAGCCAAACGTAGCAGCCGTTCAAGGCGTTGGTGTTCGCTGGATGAACTACCTTCTTTATGCGCTGATGATTTTCGCTTTGATGGCGAGCTTTCAAGCTGTCGGACCGATTTTATCCATCGGTCTACTGGTAGTCCCAGGTGCCATCGTTTCTCTA
>CBFHKM010000276.1:0-1496 GCA_965656385.1 Oceaniferula sp. | reverse complement strand
TAGAGAAACGATGGCACCTGGGACTACCAGTAGACCGATGGATAAAATCGGTCCGACAGCTTGAAAGCTCGCCATCAGAGCAAAAATCATCAATGCGTAAAGGAGGTAATTCATCCAGCGAACACCCACGCCTTGAACGGCAGCTACGTTCGGCTCAAACAATGTTAGTAGTAGTGGACGCATGAAGAGCGTTGCACTTAGCAAGGTAAAGCACGCGATCGCGAAGAATACCTTGAGATCGGCATCACTGACTGAGAGGATGCTGCCAAAAAGCCACTCTTCAAGATTTTGGGATGTGTGTACATATTGGAGCAATAATACCCCAAGGGCGAATGCTGTTGTAAAAAAGATAGCTAGCGCGGTGCTTTGAGGAAGTCGTGTGTTGCGCGTGATGGCAACCGACCCTAGCCCGACTATCAAAGCTGCTAATAATGCACCCATAAATGCTCCAGCTTGTGTCAATGCACCTGTAATGAGCACAACAATGACAATACCGGGAAGCATGGTGTGGCAGAGCGCGCTTAAAGTGAGCGAGCTTCGTCTTAGCAGTACAAATCCACTGACAAATCCATTGGTAAAGCCAATCAATGCTGCTGCTACGAGTGCTCGCCGAAAAAACGGCATGTCGAGTATTTCAAGTAGTTCAGACATTGGCCATATTGCTGAAAGTGAGATCTAAGTTTTCTTCGCTGAGAATACTTTGGCATTCGCCGCATGCTACTACCCGTTTGTTTAATAGCATGACCTCGTCAAAAATATCAGCGAGGGTGTTGACGTCGTGGTGGGAGGCAATCACGAGGCTGTTTTCTTGTGCTAGTTTGCGCAGCAAGCGGGTGAGATTCGCGGTATGATCGCGGTCAAGACCGGTGAAAGGCTCATCCAATAATAGAACATGAGCTTCTTGCGCCACTGCTCGAGCGATAAAGGCGCGCTGTTTTTGGCCACCAGAAAGTTCGCTTATTTGGCGGTTGGCGAGTTCGCCGTCCATTTCCATCAGGGCCAGTGCTCGTTCAACAGCAAGATCATCTTTTTTTGAGAATCTTCGCCATGGGCCAAGCTGTGAATAACGGCCCATCTCAACCACGCCGCGCACGGTAATTGGGAAATCCCAATTGACTTCCTCATGTTGGGGTAGGTAAGCAAACTCACCACCTCTGGTCCGTACGTTATTCTCACCTGACCAGGTGATGTCTCCCTTTCTTTGTTTGACGAGTCCAGCAATAGCTTTGAGCAGGGTGCTCTTGCCGGCGCCATTCGGGCCAACGAGCGCTAGGCTGGTGCCACAGTATGCGTGTAGGTTGATACCTTCTAAGACCGTGTTTTTTCGGTAGGCTACTTCAAGATCTTTAATGATAAGCTCATGGGTTTGTCCCTGAGTGTGGCTGTGGCTGCACTTACTCATGATGATCCCCCGTGTTGTAGTCAAAAGTTTCGTTTATACTTTTGGTTGTAGTGAAAAAAGAAAAACGCTGATGATCCCCGTGGTTGGGGGCGAT
>CBFHKM010000275.1:0-1514 GCA_965656385.1 Oceaniferula sp. | reverse complement strand
GAGTGCGGGTGTCTGCATAGTTGAAAAACATTTCGCAATAAGCCTCATCACCATCACGCCCTGCCCTGCCCGCTTCCTGATAATATGCCTCAATACTGCCAGGTATTTCGAAGTGAGCCACAAATCTGACATCTGAACGGTCAATCCCCATTCCAAAGGCATTAGTAGCCACTGCAACGTCAGCCTTCTTACTGATGAAGTCATTCTGTGTGCGTTCCCTCTCTGCCTCAGTCATCCCTCCATGGTAAGCGATACAATTTACACCCCAACCATGTAATGTCTCTGCGACCTCCTCCACTCTTTTGCGTGTAGAGCAGTAGACAACCCCGGTTTTCCATTCCGCAATCATCTCGCGCAGGCGGGTGTATTTAGCCGCACGCTTGTCAACGGAGGTAATTGATAGCGATAAATTTGGTCTACTAAACCCACTGAGTGTCTCGAATGGTTCTCTCAACGCAAGCACCTCAAGAATATCCTTACGCACAACGGGAGTCGCTGTAGCAGTCAGCGCAAGCGCCTGAGGTCGGCCCAGATGGTCTAGCACCTTACCCAAACGCATGTATTCAGGGCGAAAATCATGCCCCCACTGACTCAAACAGTGGGCCTCATCCACGGCAAAGAGTGCTATGTTAACATCGGCAAGTGCTGACATAAATGACTGAGCGCGGAATCGCTCAGGAGCAATGTAGACGAGCTTATATTCAGCTGCTTTCATTTTTTCGATACGCTCTCTTTGCTCTGGCCAGCTCAGGGTCGAATTAATCATGGTAGCAGCTATTCCACGATCCTGCAAAGCATCCACCTGGTCTTTCATCAAGGCGATCAAGGGCGAGACAACTAATGTCACTCCTTCCAAACACAGGGCGGGCAATTGGTAGCATAGCGACTTGCCTCCACCTGTCGGCATCACCACAAGCCCGTCTTGACCAGATATAATTTGATCGACCACCTCCTCTTGCCCATCAAGAAAGGCATCGAAGCCAAAATAATCTTTCAGTGCCTCTTTTGGCTCAATCACACATGCCATACAATGTAGAGAGAAACAAAACAGAACCATCATGGCAACTTCTTTGCTGTTTGGATGTCACCAATCGCATCAAGCAAGTGCAAATTTACTCTTGATTGCATAAGATGTCACCCATCGCCCAGTATACGCTTGAAAATTATCAGCTTAGGCATCACTAAACAGGCATGTCTGATTCTGACCAAACTTCATCGTGGAATGACTACCTGAGCTCGCATACTCGTTATTCCGACCTTGGATTTTCCATCGATACCTCACGCATGGATATCCCCTCCAACTACGCAGATTCGCTCTCCAGTGAAATCTCACGTGCCTACGCGGGACTTGAGTCAATCGAAGCCGGTGAAATCATGAACCCTGATGAAGGGCGCATGGTAGGGCATTACTGGTTACGCAATCCCGAGCTTGCTCCTAATGATGAAATTAAAAAACAAATCACGGAGCCCATTGCCAACCTGAAAGCATTTGCTCAGAAAATACGCCGGGGAGA
>CBFHKM010000274.1:0-1515 GCA_965656385.1 Oceaniferula sp. | reverse complement strand
GGAATGATATCAATGTCTGTTCTAGTAGTCGTAGTTTCAATTACACTTACACTCCCTGATGTCTCTTGCTCAACAAAGTCACTTTCTGTGTAGCCTACCTCCAGATAAATCGCTTGTGAGCATTTATCACCAACACATTTTCTCTCTTTACCAATATGGAGGGTGTAGATTTCCTCGTCCCAGTCATCACCATCAATGACTCCGAAAGATCCACCAGCAAACCATGACCAAAGGCATGAAGGAGCTGGAGGGGCAGCGATAACTTGTTTGGCTGACGCCTCTTCACCAGCCTGCACTGTAGCAGCTAGAGCGAGGCCTGATACGGCAATTATTATTTTCATTTTCATAACATTTACAATATAGCACGCCCATACCCTGCGTAACAAGCCTGCATTAGTTAGCGTTTCTTTGCTAATTTTACCTATTAAGCTGGCTTAACCTGCTCAAACACACCGCCTCCCAGCAGCGTCCCGCCATCGTAAAAGGCACAAATCTGTCCCGCCGTGATCGCTCGTTGAGGCCGAACAAACTCAAGGCTTAACTTCCCGTCATCTAGTGGCGTTATGGTTACCGGCTCGCTCTTGGCGCGGTATCTTGGCTGAGCCTCCAGCTTACAGCTTGATGTGATCGCTTTGTTCACCCAGCTAAACGTGCCGACAGTGCACTGCTTAATGTAAAGCCCCGGTGTCTCAGGCTGATCCCAACCGACGATGAGTTGATTGTTCTCCGGGTTTTTACCCACCACCACATAAGCCATGCCTTCCCGCGGGGAAGCGACACCATGACCCTTGCGCTGACCAAGCGTATGCAGATGAAGCCCACGATGCTGACCAAGTACCTTGCCATCCAAATCGACAATCTCACCCGGGCTATCTGGCACGTAATGGCTTAGGAAATCACCCATCTTAATATTGCCAATAAAGCAGATGCCTTGGCTGTCCTTCTTGCCAGCAACGGGCAGATTAAATCTCTTTGCGACCTCCCTCACCTCAGGTTTGAGCATCTCACCACAGGGAAAGCGTGCATGCCTTGCCTGCTTCTGCTCCATCAACGCAAGAAAATAGCTCTGGTCTTTATTCGGATCCGATCCACGTAAAATATCAGCCGTGCCATCACTGCGCTCACGGCGGCGCGCATAATGCCCCGTGCCCACCGCTTCAAATCCTTGAGACAAAGCGTAATCTAAAAATACGCCAAACTTCATCTCCCGATTGCAGTAGACATCTGGATTGGGCGTGATGCCGTCGCGATAGCCCGCCAGCAAGTAATCAACAATGCGGTCGCGATACTGGTCAATCAGATCCACCACGCGGAATTCAATCCCCAGCGTCTCGGCCACCGCATGCGCGTCCTCGACATCCTGCTCCCAAGGACAGTCGCCGGCAATACCTTCATCATTGATCCAGTTCTTCATGTAGCCACCCGTCACCTCATGCCCCTGCTCCAATAAAAGAGCGGCAGCAACGGCTGAATCAACACCTCCAGAAAGGCCTACGAGAATCTTCGACACGTCAG
>CBFHKM010000273.1:0-1530 GCA_965656385.1 Oceaniferula sp. | reverse complement strand
TGAAGTGACCCAAGCACGGGCAACTGAGGATTTGCGGCGACCTGTGGCGGTGTAAGTAGTGGCTTCGCTCATGAAAATAATTTGGTAAGTAGTTAGATATTATCTAGGTAGCTTTCGGTTACTTGATTTCGTATGCTTCTGGCTGCTGGGCATCATGTGAATGCTCGGATCCTACAACGACTTTCAGCTTTTTGAAAATTGCATCACCAAGCTTGTTGTGAGGAACCATACCGCGAACTGCACGTTCAAGCAGTAGCTCTGGGCGGCGGGCACGAACTTGTTTCGGAGTCTCGACTTTCTGATTACCAACATAACCAGTGTATCGAGTGTAGATTTTCTCGCCTTCTTTATTGCCCGAGAGAACAACTTTTTCAGCATTGATGATAATGACGAAGTCACCAGTATCAACGTGAGGTGTGAATATAGTTTTGTTTTTACCGCGCAATAAATTGGCGGCCTCAACAGCGACTTGACCGAGCACCTTATTTTGGGCATCGATCACATACCATTTGCGCTCAACATCTTGAGCTTTGGCTGAAAAAGTTTTCATTTGTTTTTTTATTTAGTGTTAGTGACTTGCATACCTATTTGAGGGGCAAAACAAGTCGGCTTCCCAGGGCAGAGTTATCCACCCACCTCATGTCGAGGGGCGCGCAAACTAGGAGTGAGCCGATGACATGTCAACCCAAATCTCGCCGAATCTGCAAGCTTTGGGCGAATTAACACCCCCCTACAACAGGACACGAGGGGGCAATTGACAAATTCATCTCGTTTAAGCATGATCTTATTTGTGCAAGATCCCGAGGAGAACTCAGACCAGGCAACCAGCCTACCCGGCAAGCTATCATTAAAGAATAAGCTCTGGGAAATCATCTTTGAGGCCGAGACCCCCTCAGGAAAATTTTTCGATGTTGCCCTTCTATGGGTCATTGGCGCTTCCGTATTAGCCGTCATGCTCGAGAGTGTAGCCTCCATTGATCTGCGCTATCACAAGCAACTAGCGACAGCCGAATGGGTTTTCACCATCATCTTCAGCATCGAATATTTGCTTCGTATTTGGCTGGTTCGACGCCCAATGAAGTATATTTTTAGTTTTTACGGCATTGTCGACCTTCTCTCGTGCCTTCCCAGCTATGTTGCGTTGGCATTTGGCGGCGGCACCCCGTATGCGGTCATTCGCTTGTTGCGTCTCCTGAGAATGTTCCGTGTGCTAAAAATGGTGTCTCACGTGCGAGGCGCAAATACAATCATGCGCGGCCTGGCCGCATCGAGAGCAAAGATTACCGTTTTTTTCTTCGCCGTGCTGATTCTGGCAATGATTGCAGGCACTTTGATGTTTATCGTGGAAAGCAACCAAGAAGGCACCTCCTTCACCAACATCCCGGTCAGTATTTATTATTCCATCGTCACGATCACAACCCTCGGCTTCGGTGACATCACACCTCATACCGCACTTGGACAGTTTTTCACCTCCATTATGGTTCTCGCAGGATATGCCATCATTGCAGTGCCCACCGGCATTGTCACCAG
>CBFHKM010000272.1:0-1531 GCA_965656385.1 Oceaniferula sp. | reverse complement strand
AAGTATTGCCGCATTCCAGTCTTGTCATTGCCTATGAGAAGAGGGGCACAAGAGCATGTCAGCACACCAGTGGCAAATAGACCACCTTTAGCATTGGGGGCTAAATAGTGCGTAGCATTTCCTTTAAGCTGATTTCTCCAGAAATGACGAGCTCACGCACGTGCGTTTGCAGCGGGATCATGCCGGCCTTGACTGCCGCCGCTTGGAGCTCGCCTTGGGTGGGGCTCGAGAAGATGACATGGCGCATTTCTTCGTTAACCTTGACCATTTCATAAACGCCGATTCGGCCGTGAAAGCCGGTTCCAAAACAAGATGCGCAACCATTGCTGCGGTATAGTGTGGTGGGCGCCTCACCTTCGATTTGTAATTCTTTGCGTTCCATTTCATCAGCTTCGTATGGTTCACGACAATTCTTACAGATGCGGTGGACCAGGCGCTGAAAGACTACTCCTGTGAGGGCGTTGCCGGCAGAAAAGCCGGTTACGCCAAGTTGCATTAGTGAAGCAATGGCGGCAGTGGCGGAGTTTGCATGGATGGTGGAGAGCACGAGGGTGCCGCTGAGGGAGGCTCGGATAGCTATCTGGGCCGTCTCTTCGTCGCGAATTTCGCCGATCATGAGTGTGTCGGCATCTTGACGTAAGAGTGCGCGGACACCGGCACCAAAGGTCAAGCCGCGTTTGTTTTGAACCTGAACTTGAGTGACCCCAGTGAGCTCAAATTCGACAGGGTCTTCGATAGTCATGATGTTTTGGTTGAAGCAGTCCAAGCAATTCAAACAGGAATAAAGAGTGGTCGTTTTTCCAGAGCCTACAGGGCCTGCTGTCAGAACGAGGCCACTCGGTGAATTGAGCAGGTCGTTCATGAGTTGACGCTGATTTTCCAACATGCCCAGTTGCTGAAAGTTAGAGAACGCCATTTCACTTTGAACGAGGCGTAGGGCTATTGTTTCACCGTGGAGTGATGGAATGGTGGCAACTCGGAAATTACGATCGGCATCATCAACGCGAAGATTGAGGTGGCCGTCTTGGGGTATGAAACGTTGCTCGATTTCCATGCTTGCAAGACCCTTGATACGGGCGGCAACCCGCCTCGCCATGTCAGGTTCTAGTGTTAAAAAATCGTGTAAGATGCCGTCAACACGGTAGCGCACGCGAGCGGAATTGGCGGATGGCTCGATATGGATGTCGCTGCCTTCGGCGTTGAGTAAGCCCCGGATGATAATGGTTAGCATATTAGCAGCTGGGGATTCGCCCCCTTCTTTTTCGCTGCTTTGCATGAAGGCATTTTTGAAGGTGTCATCCGAGACTAGCCGTTCGAGAAGCTCTTGAAGGCGGGCTTTTGGCGCCAACACGGGTTGCATTGGCATTTTGAGCATGAGGCCCAACTTGGTCATCTCCTCCACGTGACGGGCATCCGAAAATGCCACGAAAAGTTGTTCTCCTTCTATTTTATAAGGGAGGGCCGTAAAGCGAAGCAATACCCCGCTGGGAATCATGCGCAGCAGGTGGGTCGATACCTCATCAACATCTGC
>CBFHKM010000271.1:868-1550 GCA_965656385.1 Oceaniferula sp. | reverse complement strand
TTTTTTCTTCTCGGCATGGTGACCAACAAAGATAGCGACTTCGCGCGTGGTCTCTTTGATGCTTTCGGCGTTGCTGAAATATCCACATACGCTGGACTTGTTTTCTTCATGCTGCTGTTTTCACCTGTCAGCAAGCTACTATCCATTATTGGCAATGCGATTAGTCGAAAGCATGAGTTTGAAGCTGATGCCTATGCTGCAGAAATACAAGAAACGCCTGAACACTTGATCACCGGCCTCAAGAAACTCTCAGCAGACAACCTCTCCAATTTGACACCCCACCCCTTTCCTGTGTTCCTTGATTATTCGCACCCGCCTACGTTAACGAGAATCAAAGCGCTCAAAGCACTTAGCTAAGCTCTTGCTTTTCCAGGTCGAGCATCTCAGTGAACTCTATTACAGATCTATTATGCACACTAATTTTAATCGGTATTCGCCATTGCACCCTTGCTCATTCTTTAGAGAATAAACACAGATTGATATGAATAATCAGGAACTATCAGATACGATCAGCCAAACCTGCCAATGGATCCCTATTGTTAAAGAAGAGATGGGGAAGGTACTCGTAGGCCAAGCTGAACTCATTGACCGACTCATTGTCGGGCTGTTATGCAAAGGCCACATCCTACTTGAGGGTGTGCCAGGTCTAGCTAAGACCCTCGCTATTAAAGCTCTCTCGGGA
>CBFHKM010000271.1:0-858 GCA_965656385.1 Oceaniferula sp. | reverse complement strand
CATCCAATTCACCCCAGATCTCTTACCTTCTGATCTCGTCGGGACAATGATTTACAGTCCGCAAGAAGGATCTTTCTCAGCAAAGCTGGGTCCCATCTTCAGTAACATCATCCTCGCAGACGAGATTAACCGAGCTCCAGCAAAGGTTCAGTCAGCGCTTCTCGAAGCAATGCAGGAACGCCAAGTCACCATTGGCGATGCCACACACCCCCTTCCCGACCCTTTCCTAGTATTGGCTACCCAAAACCCGATAGACCAAGAAGGAACTTATCAACTCCCAGAAGCCCAGCTTGATCGTTTTCTCCTCAAGGTAACTGTCTCTTACCCAAATCAAGAAGAAGAGCTTACGATACTGGATCGAATGGCAACCTCCGAACCCGTCTACGATACCACTCCAGTAGTAGACATACCAACCATCGCAAAAAGCACACAATTGGTGAACAGTATTTATATCGATCCTGAAGTGCGTAAGTATATCGTGCAACTTGTGCACGCAAGTCGCCAACCGTCCAAAGTTGACGAATCTCTCAAGAGCTACATTCGTGTTGGAGCTTCACCTCGTGCGACTATCAATCTTGCACTATCAGCGCGCGCAAAAGCTTTCACCGCAGGAAGGTCCTTCGTGACACCTCAAGACATCAAGGACCTTGCTCATGATGTGCTGCGACACCGCATCATCCCCAGCTATGAGGCAGAAGCTGAAGATATAACCACTGATGCAATTATTGATCGCATTCTTGATCGAGTCCCAGTGCCATAAACATAGCTCAGAGCAGGGCCTCATGCATCAGAAATAACTCTTTGAGCAATGCTGCCAATTCCTTTGATTCCCAACTCCACTTGATCCCCCACTGAGAG
>CBFHKM010000270.1:0-1552 GCA_965656385.1 Oceaniferula sp. | reverse complement strand
CTAGCAAGTTGAGATCCATACTGTGGACGTCTTCACCTTTGCCGAGGTCCCGAAGTAGTAATACGGTGAGTTCTCCACCTAGATGCTCACGGAATTCTTCTAAGCCGAGGAATACGGCTCTTGTTCCGTCTGCTCCTCTTTGATCGAGTGATGAGTGCCATGTGGGCAGCTCTAATTTCTTGAGTGTTCTCAGGACGCGCATGGCGGATGCCTGCTCGAGACGGCCAGTTTTCCATGAGTAGACGGTATCTAGTGCCAAGCCGACACTGACAGCATTGGCGTGGCTCAGCTGGAAGTCACACAGTTGCTCGATTTTGTGGGCAGCCCAATGACCAAAATCAAGCGGTCTGCTGTTGCCTGTTTCGTAGGGATCGCCGCCATAGGCAATGTGTGAGGCGTGTAGTAATGCCGAGCGTTCGACTGTTTCTTCGAGAGCGTGTGGCTCCAGGTTGGCTAGTTTTTCCGAATTTTCCTCAATCCAGTGGTAAAAAGTAGCATCTTTGACGAGCGCTACCTTGACTGCCTCGATGATACCTGAGCGGCGATCGTTTTCCGGTTGGCCGTGAAGAAAGCTGAAGTCGTTTACGACTGCATGGGGAACGGCAAAGGTGCCGAGAAAGTTCTTTTTGCCGTAGGCGTTGATGCCATTTTTGACGCCGACACCGCTATCATCTTGGGCAAGCACGGTTGTCGGAAAACGAACGAGGCGAATGCCCCTGTGGGCAGTGGCAGCGGCAAGCCCAATGACGTCGAGGTAAGCCCCACCGCCGATGCAAATAATGTAGGAATGTCGGTCGATGCCAGCTTGCTCAATAGCGTTCCATGCATCTTGAAGGGTGACTTTGTCTCGCTTGCATTCTTCACCTCCCGTTTGCACGATGACGCCCTTGGAGGAGATGCCAGGAATGCATTCAAGATAGCTGCGAACTTGCTTTTCTAGCTCAGGGAATGCTCGGGCAACTCCACTATCTATGAATGCTATGATTTTAGCATGGCCATTGGTTGGCAGTAAATCCACCAACATACGATTGCTATGGTCAAAGGCATTGCGCGTGAAACGCACACGGTGTGTGCTGTTTATTCTGATGTCGAAGTCTTTACCGCTCATGTTGATTGATACGTGGTTAAGTTTAGTAATATTAGCCCTAAACGAATAAAATGCCAGAATTAGTCGATGTTTGGTGGTTTAAGACAGTTCGATGACGAATATCTGAAAAAAATCCGTGCATTTTATCGCGGTCATGGTTTTTCTCTCATGCATCATGAGCGATATCGAAAACATCAACATTACTATGAAGACCAGCAAGGGACCTATCAAGATTTCCATGTTTGCTGGAGATACTGAAGTTACCTGCGCGAGCTTCCTCAATCTTGCCAGCCGTGGATTTTATGACGGCCTAGTCTTTCACCGCGTGATTCCTAACTTTATGATTCAAGGTGGTGATCCTACCGGCACAGGTATGGGTGGCCCGGGCTACAAGTTTGAGTGTGAGTGTAAGCCTGATTTGAAACACGATAAATCAGGTATTCTCTCAATGGCAAATGCTGGACC
>CBFHKM010000269.1:0-1574 GCA_965656385.1 Oceaniferula sp. | reverse complement strand
CGAGCTTATTGATAGCTGAGGAAAAGCCCACTGCCACGGAAGCACCCTACGATGGCAGTTGGGAGTCCCTGCAAGAGATGCCCGTCCCCGCTTGGTTTGATGACGGCAAGGTCGGGATCTTCATTCATTGGGGCCCCTACAGCGCGATTGGCTACCGCAAGGGTGGGCTCGGCTACTCCGAACATGTGCCCAAAATGATCTACCGCGACCCCAAGCATTACTATCCCTACTTAAAAAAACGCTGGGGCGCTCACCCCCCCGAGTTTGGCTACAAGGACATCATCTCGAAATTCAAGGTCGAGAAATGGGACCCCAACCAATGGGCCAGCCTGTTCAAGCAAGCGGGAGCAACATACGTCGTCATGACCGCAGAGCATCACGACGGCTGGGCCAACTGGGATTCCGATCTCACTCCATGGAACGCGGTCGACAAAGGTCCCAAGCGAGATCTTGTTGGTGATCTTGGTAAGGCGCTACGCAAAGAGGGGCTCAAGTATGCGCCCTCCTACCACCGCGAGCGGCACACCGGATTTTTTGCCAAGGAACAATATGCCGTCCATAGCGAAGCCTCTAACGACATCGCTGAGGAGATCAAACGCGTGCCGGAGGCAGCCAAGCTTTACGGCCCATTCAGCTACGACAAGGCCTTTGTCGATGATTACGTCGCCCGCTGGCAGGAAATTCAGCAAAAATACAACCCAGATATGCTGTGGATGGATGACTTCCCGATCTACACCCGTGACGGCAATCAGGTGCGCAAAGGACAGGCAAAACCAGAAATCCAGTATTTCGATGATGCACTGCGCGGCATGATCACAGGCTTCATGAACCATGGTATCGCACGCGGCCAGGCGGTCTACGTCAACAATAAGGGAGGGCAGCGCAACTGGCCGGATGGTGTTGGCTGCCTGGAGAAAGACAATCTCAAGATGAAGGTCATTGGCCCCAAGTGGCAGAGCTGCACGACCTTTGGCACCTCTTTTGGCTATCTGGAGGGCGACACCTACAAGAGCATCGAAGACGTGATTCACGAAATGGTCGAGGTCATCAGCCGCAACGGCAACTTCCTCGTCAACATCGGGCCCAAGGCAGACGGCACCATCCCTGCCCCGCAGATGGAGCGCCTACAAGCCATGGGCACTTGGCTCAAAACCAACAGCAATGCCATTTATGGCAGCCGCTACTGGAAAGTCTGCGATCAGCACAACGAGCACCTCGCCTTCACCACCAAGGGCAAAAATCTTTACGCCATCAAGCTGGCCAAACCCACCAAACCATTCATCATCGAGAGTACCGCTGGATGGAGTGCTGACATGGTCAAGTCCGTCACATTGCTCGGTAGTCCTGCCGACCTCACGTGGCAGATGACTCCCGCCGGCCTGCAAATCACCCCCCCTGCACAACTGGGCGAGAGCGACTACGCCTGGTCTTTTGAAATTATCACCGATCAAGATCAACACAGCCCTAACGTCATCGTCAAGGATGCTGATAAAGCACTGAAAAACACCCGCAAGGTCGACCTGGAGGGACACACAGAAAAAAGGAAACACGACCAACGCAACCAACGCGACCAA
>CBFHKM010000268.1:0-1589 GCA_965656385.1 Oceaniferula sp. | reverse complement strand
GAGACAGATTACATTCAGCTAGTTCACTGGCAGCCATTGGCGAACGAGCACCGCAATGAGGTCAGGAAATGGACAGTGCCCTATCGTCGTCGCAAGGCCAGCCACCAGCAACACCCCGTCTTAGACTTCCTATTCACTTACTACCCTTTTTCATTAGGGAAATTAGAGCAGTGGCACCCGGGATACGGCACTAAACTTGAAAGCACTGAGAAGCTACATCACAAATTTAAGTCGAAACACTACCAAGACTGTAATCAGAGTATTACGCTGACTACCGATGCTCTATCTGACAAAGAAATCAAAAGGCTGCGATGGATTCATAACCTTTTATGCCTCAGCCAAACAAGAACCCCTAACTTTGCATGCCACGGTCTACACGAATGGGCGATGGTCTATCAGGGGCAAAATATTAGGCACAGCGAGTCAACAAAACTAAGACTACCGCAGGACCAGATCAATCAGCTTGTCGCATCTCGAACGATTACCTGCAGCCACTTTGATGCTTATCGTTTTTTCTCTCCAACAGCCATTGAGCTCAATAAACTCAAACCCACTCTAGATAGTCGGCAAGACTTTGAACAATGCGGATGCCTGCACACCAATATGGATCTCTACAAGTGGGCTTCCAAATGCATGCCTTGGGTTGGCAGCAAACTACTTTGGGATTGTTTTCAGCTAGCGCTCAAGGCCCGGGAACTTGACATGCGAGCAAGCCCCTATGATCTCAGTGAATACGGCTACGAACCCGTAGCGATAGAGACCGAGCAAGGGCGCAAACAATACGAAATCCTACAGCGCCAAATCAGCAAAGAGTCTACTCCCCTGCGCCAGCAGCTCATCGATACCCTTGCTCGTGTCATCCAAACATGCGCCTGAAATCCCCAACGAGACAAAAACCAAAATCCATCAAGCTCGATTGAAATATGTTTGCCAGTAGGCTCTTTTACGTATTCATTCCCCTTATATTTTTTCTGACATAAACCACTTACTCATATGATTCCCAACGTCCTTGCCGAACGCTACGCCTCTCCCGCTATTTCTGAAATTTGGTCAGCAGAAGGCCGCATCGTCCTGGAGCGGGAATTCTGGATTGCCGTCATGAAGGCTCAAAAAGAGCTTGGTTTAGATATCCCACAAGAAGCAATTGATTCCTACGAGTCTGTAAAAAGCCAAGTAAATCTGGCTTCCATCATGGAGCGTGAGCGCATTACACGCCACGATGTTAAAGCACGTATTGAGGAGTTCTGTGATCTCGCAGGACACCAGCATATTCACAAAGGCATGACCTCACGTGACCTTACCGAGAATGTCGAACAACTTCAAGTATACCGCTCTCTTCTCATCATCAGGGAAAAGGCCGTCACGGCTTTGGCAAAAATGAAGAATAGCTCCGTGCAGTGGCGTGATCTTGTTATCACCGCCCGCACTCACAACGTAGCAGCTCAGCCAACTACCTTTGGCAAACGCATTGCCATGAACGGAGAGGAACTACTAGGGGCACTCGACATGCTCAACCACCTGATTGAAACCTACCCTGTGCGTGGTCTCAAAGGTGCAGTTGGCACTCAAATGGACCAACTCTCTTTATT
>CBFHKM010000267.1:0-1595 GCA_965656385.1 Oceaniferula sp. | reverse complement strand
TGAGCCACATACCCCAGCAGAATAAAAAAGCACATCATTGAAAAAAGTGATTGCATGAAACGCTAATTTCAGCCAAACAACGCGCGTCTTCCGAGACACACATTCAGTAGCGGACATTTTTTCGTCCCACAAAGTGCAGGAATAGCTCAGTTGGTAGAGCATCTCGTTTACACCGAGGCGGTCGGGGGTTCAAGTCCCTCTTCCTGCACCATTTTTTCTTACTTCAGTGCTCTGTATGCAGCATGCGCTCGCCCGAGAACCAATGGTAGCGAGGAAGCACAGGCCACCAGTAGCCACCCACGCTCATCAATAGGTTCCAATGAGAGAACAGAGCCCAATCCCGGAGCAAACATGGCAGCGGCTAATATCACGCCGCACAAGACTACTGCAGACCATACATAGGGATTGCGAGTAATCTCATTGTCGAACGCTCCACTTCCAAGCTCAGACATATTAAATACATGCAACAGCTGCGCCACAGCAATTACAAGGAATGCAATAGTGACAGACTCTCCGTCGCTCATGCCAAGCCACATTCGTGCCACGACAAAAGACCCAAGCACTACTGACGTGATCAAAATGCTATAAAACCCAATCATCTGCCACTGTTGCCTGCCGATGATAGGATCATGAATCGATCTGGGCGGATGACTCATAACGTCCGCATGCCCCTTACTAGCTCCCAGAGCCAGTGCCGGAAACACATCGGTAACCATGTTAAGAAACAAGATCTGAAGCGGCAACAACGGCAGCGGTGCTCCCGTCATCGAAGCTATACCAATAACCAAAACCTCACTGAGATTGCACGACATCAAATAAACAACAAACTTGCGGATATTATTAAAAATAACCCTACCCTGTTCGACTGCTGACACAATAGACACGAAGGCATCGTCACGTAACACCATATCAGCCGTTTCCCGAGCGACCTCCGTTCCTCGGATACCCATCGCTATGCCAATATCAGCTTTTTTTAAAGCTGGCGCGTCATTGACCCCGTCGCCAGTCATAGCAACTACGGCTCCATTATCTTGATGCATCTGGATAATATCGAGTTTATTCTTTGGCGTCACCCTAGAGAACACCGTCACAGCTAACATGTCATTCAACTGGTGCTGCTTTTGCAGCTCATCGATCTCACACCCCAGAGCCACACTCTGGCCTCCACCTTTTTGACAAATACCTGTATTTTTAGCCACGTGCATTGCCGTTCCTGCTTGATCACCAGTAACCATCACCACCCTAATTCCAGCATCTTGGCATGACTTAATTGCGGCAGGAATGTCTGCCCGCGCTGGATCCATCACACAGACTAAACCCAGAAAGATGAGTCGCTGATAAGGTGCATCGTCAGCGTGACTTACGGTCTTTTTTGCTATCGCAAGAACTCTAAAACCCTCCGCTGCAAGCTCATGATTTTGACCAAGCCAATATTTCCTGAGCTCATCACTCATTGCCAACACACCCGCCTCATCTTGAAATTGACTACATACCTCTAACACAGGCTCTGCAGCGCCTTTTACTGCTACTAGAAAATCACTTCCACCCTCTGTGAGATGATGGATAGTCGCCATCATTTTCACTTCTGAATCAAA
>CBFHKM010000266.1:0-1616 GCA_965656385.1 Oceaniferula sp. | reverse complement strand
AACCACCTGATTGAAACCTACCCTGTGCGTGGTCTCAAAGGTGCAGTTGGCACTCAAATGGACCAACTCTCTTTATTCGACGGCGATGCACAAAAAGCATCACAACTTGAACAAAAAGTATGCAGTCACCTCGGCATTCCAGAAGTATTTACCAATGTAGGGCAGGTATACCCCCGCTCTCTTGATATGCGCACTGTGTCAGCCCTTGCAGATATCGCCTCAGGCCCATCGTCTCTGTGCCGCACACTTCGACTCATGGCAGGGCACGAAACCGCCAGTGAGGGCTTCGCCAAAGGCCAAACTGGATCAAGTGCAATGCCCCATAAAATGAATTCACGCTCATGCGAGCGCGTCAACGGCTTCCATGTTATCCTCAAAGGTCATGTCACCATGGCGGGTGGCCTGGCGGGAGACCAGTGGAACGAAGGAGATGTATCCTGCTCAGTGGTTCGCCGTCTGATGCTACCAGATGCATTCTACGCAATCGATGGACTTTTTGAAACCTTCCTCACAGTACTGGGGCAAATGGACGCTTACCCTGCTGTCATTGAAGCGGAAAACAACCACTACCTCCCATTCTTGATGACGACCACCATCATGATGGAGGCCGTAAAGGCTGGCGTAGGACGCGAGGCTGCCCACTCCGCCATCAAGGAACACGCTGTGGCCACCGTCAACGACCTGCGTGCTGGAAAAATCAAAGAAAACAACCTCCCAGAGCGCCTAGCCTCAGATGACCGCATCCCCCTCAGCCTTGAGCAACTCTCTGAAATCATTGCTACAGGGGGTGAAAATGCTGGCACAGCGCGCAGCCAAGTTGATCACTTCGCGGATGCCGTGGGCCAATGGGAGGCAAAATACCCAGATGCAGCTAATTATCTGCCAGGGTCTATTTTATAGCCGCTAAAAGCAGCCAATAAAGTTTTATAATGCACTCTAAATAAGCGTGTTATTATTTTTTTAGGGTTTTTTGCCATTTTCTTTGAACGAGAAGCTCATTGAGGGGTCTATGTATTATGAGAACAGCGTGTATATCGCGCAGTTCTTATTCATGTAAGGGTGAATTGCAGATATCAGCTTGATCATGTATCAGCGTGTTGAAGTTGTAATCTCAGAAAAGCCGTAGAAAGGGTCCCCCCCATTCTGCGGCTTTTTTTTGCCCCATTTTTTGACAAGATGCCGGGCTAGTTTTTAGGCTATTTGGGCGAGTTTTGTGCGAAAGCGTGTACTGCATTCAGTTTACCCCGACCACGCCAAGAGCATAAGCATACTCACAAGAACTTGCGGTAAGCGCGAATTGATGTGCCCAGCCTTATCTGGGATCGGTCAGGCATCACTGCGAAGCGTTTACTTCAAGCTCATCAAATACCCCATCAGATCGACAAGCTCTTTTTCATTGAGCCTATTGATCAAAGCTGGTGGCATCGGAGAGACCGGTGAAGCTTTGATCTCTGTGACCTCAGACCTTGGAACCTTCACGGTTTGGGAAAAGTCATATGGACTGATCGCAACAATGAGGGTTCCATCCTTCTCATCGAGAACCTTTCCGGTAACAAACGAGCCATCTTTCTTGGTGATCAAGCTAAACTGAAACTGATCAGATATGGTCTTACTAG
>CBFHKM010000265.1:0-1623 GCA_965656385.1 Oceaniferula sp. | reverse complement strand
TACTTATCTGACACCAATACCGTAACAGGTAACTTCCAATTACTGGCAAAGGTAAAAACATTAGTTAGCGGAGGTGAGAGGCCCGAGGTGGGAATCATTATTGAAGAGGCCTCTTCGAGTAGCGCTCGATTTGTTCAGCTAGGGATCCAACTTGATCATAATTACTACGCGCGCGCGCTAACAGATATTAATGGTGATGTTGAAGAATTTGACATCAACACAACTGGTGAGTTGCCGAATACTTGGATGCTCTTAGAAAGATCAGCTGATCAAATATCGATAGCGGTTTCAAGTGATGACCTAGATTACCAATTACTCAAAACCGTGACGATCCCTGGTTTATCGGGGACTCTCGAAGCTGGTGTATATATCGATAGTGGCTCTCAAAATATCGAGGCCGAGGCTACCATCGAAAATCTAGAAATAATCCCCATGCCTTAGGCTGCCTATAGCCATTTATATCCAATTAGCGCACATTCTTTTCTATCGACCGGAATTATAGCTTTCATTCGGGTCTAATCGGTCCAGTCTTTGCATATGGCAGACTCACTCTGGATGAGACTTCGGCGAGTGCGCTGGAACAAATACGAAATTTCAGCATCAGCCAAGAAGCAAGTACCTAGAATGCTTGAAAATCTAGCATCACGAAAAGAACCGCGTGCAATGAAGGCGAGTCACGAGCTCTGGGTTGCTTTATGCTCCGGCCAAATCTACCCAGCAGCAGAGCCCTGCTTTCCATTTCTCGTTGAGATTCTCGGCATATCCGAATTCAGCGTGCAGGGAGAGATTCTTGACCTCATGACTCATTTTGCCCAGTTACCCGACGAGCAATCCGCACCAGACTGGCACAGGCGATTACGCTCCAACCTCAAAAAACAATCAGGCTTTTTCAAAAAGCTTAGCCATAGCAGCGACGCCATTGTAGCTGACAAAGCTACCAAGTTGTTAAGTTTGATTTGACCAGCTTATTTCGCAACTGAAATAAGGCTGCGCGAAATAAGGCTGCGCCTTGCAAGGCGCGTGCAACAGTGATTGTATGGTTACCATACATGATCAAAACCATAATTACTCTGTTATCGATTTCTTGTTGCGCATTCGCGCAAAACAAGAGACCCAACTTCGTATTTATCCTCGCTGACGACCTCGGCATCATGGATATGTCTGTGGAGGGATCTACCCTGCACGAAACCCCGCACATCGATAGCATCGCCAATGAAGGCATGCGCTTCACTGAGGGCTACTCCACCTGTCAGGTGTGTTCTCCATCCAGAGCGAGCATCATGACGGGTAAATACCCAGTGAACCACGGAGTTACGGACTACATCGGGGCGCCAGTTGGCCTTGCATGGAAAGGCAATGACAAGGTGCTGCCATCGCAATACAAACGCCACCTCGGCCACGAGGAAACCACCCTGCCAGAAGCACTGCTCGCCGGCGGCTACAAAACCTTTTTTGCTGGCAAATGGCATCTGGGTGATAAGGGCTCTCACCCTGAGGATCATGGCTTTCAGATCAATAAGGGTGGCCACTGGAGGGGAAGCCCTCCTGGTGGATTCTTCTCACCCCACAACAATCCAACGCTCAGCGACGGCCCCGCAGGTGAGTCTCTGCCCATCCGCCTCG
>CBFHKM010000264.1:0-1636 GCA_965656385.1 Oceaniferula sp. | reverse complement strand
CAATGTATTTCAGGTCCAACTTCACCCAGTCCTCCCATTCAGTGATCGTATTTCGACCCTTGACTTGCCAGATACAGGTTATCCCCGGCTTGACGCTAAGCCTACGGCGATGTTCTGATTTTTCGAATTTAGAAACTTCATACATAGGTAAGGGGCGGGGTCCCACCAAGCTCATATCCCCTGCTGCTACATTGAGCATCTGGGGAAATTCATCAATGCTCCATTTTCTAAGAAAACGAGCAAACGGAAAAACGCGCGGATCATTTTCAAGCTTGAAGACAGGCCCCGTCATTTCATTGCCCATTTCGTCTTTCAGCTCATCCAGCTGAGCCTCCGCGTCCAGTGTCATGGTCCTAAACTTCCACATTCTAAATTGCTTGCCGAACTTGCCTGCTCGATCTTGGCGAAAAAATACAGGGTCTCTTGGACTACATAATTTGATTCCTATGATGGCAAAGATCCAGACCGGTAGCGTAAAGAGGATAAACAATGTTGCTCCTACTCTATCTAGTGCAGATTTAGCCAACAAGGCCCATGATAGCTCTGGGGTAGCTCGCAAAACAAGCATTGGTTGTCCGCCCAAATTGTCAAAGGTAGGCCGCGATACTTGGGTCCGAATGAAGTCTGCGGAGACCCATGATTCAATTCCCTGCTTTTCACATAATTCAACCGTCGCTGAAATCTTCTGAAACAGCGCACTACGCGCGGCTATGATAACTCGCTCAACCGATTCTTGAGTTACTATTTCTTCCAGCTCTGAAACATCGCGCTCAGAAAAATCAAACTCACTAACAATCTGCCAATAATCAGTCACCTCATTTGGCATAGACTTAATGAGTTCTTGAGTATCTTTTTGGGATCCAGCGATGACCACTCGCTCTTGACGACCCTCTTTGAGGGCTGACGAGCGAAGCCTAGATCGCACAAAAGCATCACGTAGTAGCAGAAAGCTGGCTGATAAGACCATTGCGATTACCAGCACCAAACGACTCATTGGAGCCATTTTAAAAAAGAGAATCATGCCTGCGATAGCAATACTAATGACAACAAGAGCTTGAAGCACCTGCCTCAACGACTGAAACAATGTCTTGCGCATCATATTTCGATAGAAGCCAAACACCTCCAAAACGAGTGGTGTGAATGGAACCACGATAAATAAGAGCCAAGAAATCTGAGCTAGACCTATCTGGCCGTCATCAGTCAAGCCGAGTATGGGCCTCAAGATTGGCCGCAGTTTGTCTCCTATGAAAAATCCTTGGAAAACCAAAAACGCATCACATAGCAATAAAGCCTGGATTGAGAACTGCTCTCTATTTCGAGATCCTAACATTGGTGATTCAAGGGGTGCTGGGTAAATTTAACGAGTTATATTATATCAATCTATGGCGGTTCTATCCACCACCAAAGGGCCAAGCTTACGGATAAACTTTTCTAATATTTCTTCAGACTGCTCGAGAGTAAATGCTCCAGGCCCATCTCTCATCAGACCTTGATCAACGTAGACCTGCGTCACAGGAACTGAAAAAGTCGCATACGCCCACTGCTGATCAAAACCTTTAAAAAGGCGATCCTTCATATCTTGAAAAGTTCTACCATAATGGCTCTCCGTAATTCCAGTATGACCAAAAAACGTGTA
>CBFHKM010000263.1:0-1644 GCA_965656385.1 Oceaniferula sp. | reverse complement strand
CAATTTTGTAGATTCCGTAGATCCAGCAGGCCGATTAGATCCACCCGCACCACATGAGCTGAGGAGCAAGCTGACCAAGGTAATAGCTACAAGGGCAATAGAAGTAGATAAGTTTTTCATCACTTAGAAGCGTGGCACGCTGACCGTGTCGGTATAGTGGGTTCCGTATTCGTTGATGATCTCCTGTCTCGACATGCCACCTTTCTGGGTCATCACCAGCCCGCGCTCTGAGAGCACGGTCATACCGATCTCGACACCGACAAGTTTACCTTCCTCTGCCACCTCGGCTGAGCCGGAGTCAGCTTTAGATGCAATACCATTGCCCCTAATGACAAGTGAATGATATTGTTGCTGGCCTGCATTTGCACCAATGGTAAAGCGACTCACTCCATTAGCTTGCTGAACAAGAAAGGTCACCGTCATCTGGTAGATATTCTCAGCGAGCACATTTTCTGCGGTAAAGTCTCTCGCATCGGTAAATTGGTTAACAGCTGGAGCAGCAGGAGCCGTCAAATCAGTCTGACCTAGCACGTTTGTGAACGTATCATCTGGATCCACAAGATGGCGATAAAGCGTGTAAGATGGAAATGCCCCGACTGCGTTGGCAGCAGCTCCTGATATTTGATCACGGTAAACCAACCTGTAGCTCACCGCGGAAACATCACCTCCGTTATCGTTGGCACCGCCAATATCACCATCGTAACGATCAGGAGCCCCAGTGTAGAAGATCAGCCGAGGGGCATTAGTAATTTTTTTGTTTGCCGGGCCCGCTAACGTTGTATTGCCAGCAGCATCACCAGTCAGATTTGGCTCAACGCCCGCATACAACCACATGGTATCACTGCCATCGGCACGAGCGACTATCGCTTCAAAGTCTTGGGTAATTGTGTTCAGAGCTTCTTTGGCTTGCCTCCCCCCCAGCACCTTGTCTCGGCTACCTTTGTAGCCATCCATAGACACGCCCGTCATGAATGTAACCATGCCCAATAATACAACCGTAACCGACATCGCAACTAAGAGCTCGAGCATGGTGAACCCCTTTGCACTCGCTGAGGGAAAAGAGTGAAACTTTGTTTTCATAATGAATTGATAATTCGTAAACCGCGGTAATTAATATCAACGCAACACCACCATGTTTTTAGTGACAACTGGCTTATCAAACGCTGCGGTATTTGTATGATACACCCACGGATCAAAGGTGCTGTTTACATAACTCCACAGGGCTGGTTTAACTTCATAAAACCGAGCCTGAACGGCAAGCGCCGGCTCGTTGTATTGACCATCCCAACCCGTCATGAATACTGGATTTTGTGTTGTATAAACATGCCAAGGATTCCAAGGTGTTGCCATTACACCATCGGCATTTGGACGCAGCTGCAACAATTTGACGTAGTAAACTTTTCCCACGAGATTACCGGGATAAAGCTCCGCCTGAATTTTTGCAGAATGAAATGCATCTTGCCTTCTCCTCACCGATGTCTGGATCACATAATCTTGGCCAGGAATATCTGGATTGTCTGCATCGTATGGGTTGCCAGCATTGTAATATGGCTGTAAGCTGCCGTCTGCGCGCACGTTGGCAGGGTCACCACAATACTGGTAAACCAGCACTGCGTTGTCCCCGTGGCACATTCTAATCCACCA
>CBFHKM010000262.1:0-1646 GCA_965656385.1 Oceaniferula sp. | reverse complement strand
GATCAACTGTCTGAATAGGCCTGCCGCTCCTATCATAGGAGGTGACACAACTAGATAACATCATTGCTGACACTACCGCGACCACTATCGACTTAAGCCATGATTTCTTGTGTTTCATGCCTAGTAGACGTGATCAGAAGAATCTTTATTCACATAGAAACAAAAAAACCTAGCGATTGCGCCTGAACGACAACTTGACCTCTAGCATCAACCCCTATATATATGACAGACACAATGTTTTGATACCTACTGCTACACCTAGGCTATACACGATGAATATTTACTCCATGTTCCGACTAAGTATGGTCACCATGCTAGCCATTAGCTGTGCCATATCCTGTTCGCACGATTCGGATTATGGAAGCAAAAGCGGGCTAAAGAAGAAATACAGACCCGTTGTCAGGCAAATTGGCAAACCCAGCCCTAGTGCAAAAAAAATTGTCGCGTTTGCGGCAAAAAAGTCGGTGACGGCCAGTGCTGGGGCCTAGCTAATCTCGCCTACCGCCACGCCGGCATAAGACACCGAGGCGGATACGTATGGGGCCGACGTATCCACTGGCAGACTGAAGGTGTCCGTCCAGGTGATATCATTCAGTTTAAAAACGCACGCTATCCTTACGCCTACACCGACGAGAATCATACCGCAATCATTCTCAAAGTTGTCGGCAAAAGCAGTGTCAAAGTAGCCCATCAAAACTGGAACCACATCTACCGCGTCACCACAACCACGATCCCGCTCATTTATCTTCGTGCTGGATCACAAACAGTCTATCGCTACGAACCCTAGCCCCTAGTAAGCAGCTAACTACTTCACCTCAAGAGTCCCCTCGGTCACACCCAGCTTCTCCATCACATCCAAATCCTGCCAAAGGTGATGGCCTGATGTTTCACCCGATAAAAGCTGCTGGTAAGCTTGTAGCGTTTGGCGTGCCTCAGCATTCTTCTCGTCGAGAAAATCAACGCGGAACCTGCGCAAGCCAGTGCCACGCATTTGGTTATAAAACCGAGCCCCTGTCTGGGCGAGTCCATTGAACAGTGTATTACGGCAGCCTACATCAGCTTTCAAAGTGTGTAATTGGCCAACTCGATCCTTAAGTTCAACGTGATGCTTTTCACAGGGCTTACCACAATCCAAAATACTCGTACCCTCGCTCATGAAGGTGCAAAACACACAGTGCTCCATGTGAAACATCGGCATGTGCTGATGCAATGTGAGCTCAAACCAATCCGAGGGCGCGGCCAACAAAAGATCTAGCACCTGATTAATATTGAGATCATAGGAAACCGTTAGATGATCAAGCCTCCCCTCCTCCTTGAGAATACGCGCTGTGATTGGATTCGCACAGTTTAGGGAAAAATCACCGGTTTTATAGAGGTCAGTGCGATCTTTAAAATGAGCGATCCCACCTAAGTTGCGGATCAACACACCGTCAGGTTCGGCACGTTCGACGACCTTGAAAAATCCAGCCTCACCTGATTTTTGGATTCTAGGCGTGGCTAGGTGCACTCGGGCACCATGACTTTGCCTGACCAGAGCCACCGCATCTTTACCTCGCCTAACATCTTCAAAATCGACATAAACGTTGCTCACCCCCACTTCAAGTGCCGCCTCGATCTGCTCCATGGATCGGCACAGGGCAGACAAC
>CBFHKM010000261.1:0-1649 GCA_965656385.1 Oceaniferula sp. | reverse complement strand
TCCATGGCCACTCAAAGCCGAGGTGCCACTTGCCAATACATGCGGTTGCATAGCCCTTGGCCTTGAGCATTTTGGGCAGGGTGACGCGGTGCTCCAAGATGACGGATTCTTTCCAGGGGTTCAGGCGCCCCGCGCGCACGGGCTTCCTGCGCCAGGCGTAGCGTCCGGTGAGCATGGCGTAGCGGCTGGGGCTGCACACGGTACTGGGGGAGTGCGCATCCGCGGCCCAGACACCGGACTCAGCCAGCGCGTCCATGTGCGGGGTCTTGACTTTCGACTCCGCATTGAGGAAGGAGACATCCCCGTAGCCGAGGTCATCGGTGAGGATCAGGATGATGTTGGGCTTGCCGGAAGTGCTCTTGGCCTCCCCGGCAACCGCCTCGCTGATCACCGACACACTGAGCAACAAGCATGCGCTTGTGCGGAAGATGTGAAGTCGTGGCTGGGTCATTATTTTGTCTGTAGTTTTGGCGTCAGTGAAAAGACTGGGTGAAAAGGATGGCGGAGGGTTGATCACGCAAGGGGCCTGGTTATATGAGCCTGCTGATTGAAGCACCACGGCTCAATGAGCACCCTTATAGAAACGCTGACTGTAGCAGTTTCTGTCATCGCCGCCATCCCTATTTTTTAGGGGGGAGGCCGCCGACGAAGTCGGCGGAATGTTGAATTTGTAATGTTGAATTCAAGCACGACGGCTTCACTTACAACTCGAACTGCCAACTCGAACTGCCGCAGTGCGGCTTACTCACGCAAAGACGCAGAAGACTTCGCTGGAGAGTATTTCACTCCTCAATGTTCACTTTTCACTCTTCTTAGGGATAAATCGACTTCATCTGCCATGAAGAAACGCTTTTCACCTTCAGGTCTCCTCCCTTGCTGAACAGACTGATGTGAATGTCATCGGCATCATAGTCATGCCACCTACGGCGGCCTGGCGATTGTTGGCAAAGGCTTCGATCATGTTCTTATCGATGAAGATGCGCAGGGTGAGATCCTCACCTTCTTTCAGCTCGAAGGCCGCCCAAATGCCATTTGCCGATGTGGACCGTGGCGTAGCCACCACCTTGCAGCAGCTTCGGCAGGGTGACCCCCACCGGCAGGTGTTCTCCCCGCGCGCTGTTGAAGTGCTTCCGGATATCAAAACGCAATGGGTATTTTCCTGTCAGGACGGAGGCTCGCGTGGGAGTACAGACTGCCGATGCTGCATAGAACGCGCTCATCATCCTGCCTTCTTTGGCAAGTCGATCGATGTTGGGTGTCGCAACACGATCGTTGCCGAAGCACGAGGGGTCGAGCCATCCCATATCATCGCACATCATCAGCAGGATGTTGGGACGTTTCTTCGGTTCGCCGGCCTCGGCCGCATGGAGGCTGGGTACAAGTAATCCCAGCAGGAGGGAGAGGAGTATTTTTTTCATGATCATTTTGATGGCTCCTTGTCCGGATCTGCTTGAACATCCCCATGATAAAACACGCCGATGACGCGGGTCGTGTTTCCTTTCATCGTTGGGAAGTCACCACCCGGGTTGCCGTCTCTGTCCATCATGTTAGCAGTAATGACGTATCTGCCCAGCTCCGGGATGTAGGCGATGTCCGGGTCCTGGATGCGGTGGTTGTCCCAGTCATCCACTTCATCCGAGCGCGGGGTG
>CBFHKM010000260.1:0-1672 GCA_965656385.1 Oceaniferula sp. | reverse complement strand
TATACATTTGTTCTGCTAATCTTCTGTTCTATTGACACCATATACACTTTTTTAGCTTCTGCGTCTGCGCAGCATGAGAGCAAGGCCTCCGAGGCCGAGTAGGGCGGTTGAGCTGGGCTCGGGGACTTTCATGAGCAGTGTAATGTTTGAACCGGTGGTGTAATCAATGAAGTATTGCCCTTTTTCCAGATTGCTAGCATCGCCAAACGGATCGTCACCGAGGGTAAGACTAGCCCATCCACCTGTGCCAGTGATTGTTTCACTGGCATACGTGTCAACCAAAGAGCCGCCCGTGTAGTCAACGAGTGTCAGCGAACTTGCCCCCGCCACAGCGTAGGCACTCAGATCAACGGTCAGATTGTCTGCCCCAATAGCATAATTCCCTACTAGGTTGTTCCATGTCGTCACGCTCGAAGCATCTGCCACATAATCAATATTCAGCGATATAGACCCAAGGCCATAGTGATCGGTATTCAAACTGGCACCTGCTTCAATGACAAAATTACCACCTGAGTTAAAACGAGGTCGCATGAACTGAATGTCCATTGTGCCCCCTGTCGCTAAAGTAAGTGTCCCGGAAGGGTCAATGATCAGCTCATCACCAAGGCTTGTTGCCGTCGTAGTAAGTGATTGACCACTCTCAATCGTCCAAGCGTAGTCTAGTCTGCTTTGAGCTGTCGTCGTGAGAATAACAGAGTCTCCGTTGGCCGGAGCCACTTCAGGCGCGTCCCAGTTCGCACCGGAACTCCAATCGTCGTTACCAGCACCATCATCCCATGTAATGGTCGCCGCCTGGGCGGTGGTGAAAGATAAACCAGCGAGAGCGCTGATCGTGAGTAATGTTTTCATATTTGTTTTCATAGCTTTCATAATCGATTATGTTTTAGGGTTTTAGTATTTTAGTATTTTAGTATTTTTTATCTGCAGATGTGGCTAGCTGGTCCCGGTTGATCAATCGCGGAAATCTGATCGGGATTTCCACGTGGACATAACAAGCCTACACTTAACAAGGACATCAAGCTGGAGGGTTTAACGTTTTTTTTGCTTATTTTTTTATATTTTGATTATTTAAATGAAATATTAAGGGTGCTGAATTATCAAGGCCTGCCATCCTGCACCGCATTTCAGGCACAAAAAACCCCGCTGTGGATCACAGCAGGGTTTTTCAAATTGAAGTCAGATAAGCTGCAGAGCAGCACACCAAGCAATTACCATACAAACTCACATTTGTAATAAACCATTAAAAAAGAAAGACCCACAAGACTGGCTCTACACCGAGATCTCGCAGGTCCTTTTACGAATCTGATCCGCTTGTGCGGATTAATAATAACATTTCTAGCTCCGCTTGCGGCGAAGCAACAAGGAGCTTAGGCCCAGGCCGAGCAGGGCGGTTGAGGATGGCTCGGGGATAAAGACGGTGAGGAATATATCAGCCGTGCCTGCATCCTGGGTCAGGATATAACCATAGTCGGTACTGCCCTCCTGGCCGAGACCGACGATGTTGATATTTGAGGCAGCAATCTCCTGGCCTAGAAGGGTTGCGGTGTTAATCAAATTGAATTGGGTTCCGCCCGATACATAGGGACCTGTATAGGCATCGAAGTACGCAGACCCGTCGACATACAGGCTAGCACTGTTAGCTGAAAAGTACGAACCATAATTAATTGACCCT
>CBFHKM010000259.1:0-1718 GCA_965656385.1 Oceaniferula sp. | reverse complement strand
GAGCTGCAAATTTACCAGTGCCTTGGCGAAGCCAACAACATCGCGCGCTACTGGCGTGATGTGCCATCCGTGCGCAAGGGGGATACTTGGATCGCCAAGCTGCCGGTGATGAATGTCGATGACTATGTCTTCTCCTACGCGAATATTCGCTACCAGAATGATTCTGTCGTTTCATCCGACTTTGAGGCCGTGATCCCCTCCAAGCTGGGCAAGGCCATTGCCACAGACACCAAGACCAATGAACTTCCGGGTGGTGCTGACAGGTGGAAGCACAGTGCCCCCGCAGAGGGTGTTGGTGGTATCAGTGGCTTCCGCCCGATTGATAATCGCCGCGGGACCAGCAGCAGCCAATTCAGTGATCCCAAGTACAAGGCACCCCGTGGTGCCAGCCTCAGCTTCAAGTTCTACTGCACCCAGCCACAAAAGCTCATCATGAGTGTCGATAGAGGCTACTCCACAGAGCTCGACATCACGGCCTCAAACGAGTGGCAGCAAATGACCATTCCCGCAAATCAAGTCATCAATAATGGAGTTTCACTTAGCGACTGGTCAGCTGTCGGCACGATCGGGATGAGTCCCAAGCCGGGTGAAGACATCACCAAGGTCATCTTTGCTGAATTCAAGTGGGTGATTCCCGAGCTCAAGCCTGATGCCCAGGGGCGCTACTATCTGACCCCTGCGATGGCCAGCGAGGTCGACAGCTTCTGGCGGGTGATGCAGGATATGTCGGTCGAGGCTAAGCAAAAAATCCGTGTCGGCGGCAAAAGCTACGACCGCGGCCTCGGTGTCCATGCTCCTTCAAAACTGGTTTTCCCACTGGAAGGCAAATACAAGACCTTCCATGTCGTTCCCGGCACGGAGAAGGGCGGACTCGTGGAGATGAAGATCCTGGTAGATGACAAGGAGGTGTTCACCAGCGGGAAAATTCCCAGTGCTTCCTACCAAACAAAAGCTGTTAGCATTACCCTGACAGGCGCTAAAAAACTTACCCTGATCGTCACCGATGGTGGCAATGGTCGCGGCGGCGACCACGCCAGCTGGGCGGATGCGCACCTGATAAAATAACATAATTAGATAATGAATTTCATACATGGCTTGAGAAGCTTGCCTGTTTTGTCAGCCGTCGTGCTGGGATTGGGCATGCCCGTCATAGCAGCTGAGGAAGTGGGTAAGCCCAACATCGTCATCTACCTGATCGATGACCTCGGCTGGAACCAGATCAGTGCTGCCAAGGCGACCATGGGCACGCACAGTGGTGAGTTCCTCACCCCTCACATTGACCAGCTCGCCCAAAACGGTCTCAGCTTCACCCACGCCTACATGCAGCCTAACTGCGCGCCGACCAGGGCGGCCATCCTCTCCGGCCAGTATCCGGCACGGGTCAACAACGGGGTCTACGTGGTGCGCAGCCTGAACCGCTACAAGGCGCCGGGTATCTCCAAGCAAGAGGCGAAATTCAAAGGCCCAGAGCAAAACCAAGACGTGGCAGCTGAGGGAGTCACCATTGGAGAAGCCCTGCAAAAGAACGGCTACGCTACCGCCCACATTGGCAAGTATCACGCCGGTGGCCATGAAGGTGGGGATGCCACCCTGCCAGAGAACCAGGGCTTTGACATCAACATCGGGGGGTACAGCCAGGGCCACCAGCCCGTCTGCTTCGCCAAAAAGCAGCAGGGCAAGTGGAGTTTCCCCGGACTCGGGCGCGGTGACCTCGATCG
>CBFHKM010000258.1:0-1747 GCA_965656385.1 Oceaniferula sp. | reverse complement strand
CCTATTATGTGGTTGAATGTGTAGCCCCTGCAGCGCTGCATAGTGATCGTTTTTTGCCCACGACACCCTTGCGGGTGCAGGTCGATCATCAAGGAGGTGACCGCAGTGCAGATCTACGTTTATCGGCAGATCATTTGCGTGTCGGTAACTTACATCAATTACTCAGTCAGGAAAAATTCCGAAGGGTGATGTTGCCGGCGATGTTGGAGGGATGCCAGAAAATTGCCGCTGAGCAGATGGCCACTGTTATTGATAAGGCTTCGATAGCATGTGACGAGAAGCTTGGAGCTGAAATTGATCGCTTGGTTACTCTGGGCAAAATTAATGATCATGTTAGCGAGAATGAAATTGATGCACTACGCCGCCAACACGAGACATTAAGCGCTGCTATAGGTAAATCCCGCCTGCGATTGGATGCCGTGAGAGTCATTTTTTGCCAACCGTGAAGAAAGCTTGAGCCGCCAGTAAAATCATTTAGTTTGGAAATCAGTTACCTCACATTAGAACCAATAACTACAACACTTAATTATCATGGGAAGAGCTTTTGAAGCACGACGAGCAGGCAAAGAAAAACGCTGGGGAGAAATGTCCAGATTGTATCCTAAATTGGGGAAAATCATTACTATGGCAGCCAAGGCTGGAGGTTCTGATCCAAATTCCAACACGGCACTAAAGACGGCAGTTAACAATGCTAAGGCCCAGAATATGCCGAAGGATAACATTGAGAAGGCTATTAAGCGGGCAACTGCCGCTGATGCAGCCAACTACGATGAGGTCAGCTACGAGGGTAAAGGTCCTCATGGCTCGCTTCTATGGGTTGAGTGCGCAACGGATAACACGACCCGTACAGTGGCTAATGTTAAAACCGCTTTTAACAAAGGTGGAGGCCAGGTTGTGAATAGTGGTTCCTTGGATTTTATGTTTACCCGCAAAGCGGTGATCGAGTTTGAGAAAACTGACGACCTTGATCTTGAGGAACTAGAGCTCAACTTAATCGACTATGGCTTGGAAGAGATGGATGTTCAGGACGATCGCATTGTTGTCTATGGTGAATTCACTAGTTTTGGCGAATTGACAAAGGCCTGCGAAGACATGGGGATCAAGGGGTTTAAAGCGAATTTACAGCGCATTGCCAATAGCCCAGCTGAGCTGACCGAGGCCCAGATGGAGGAGGTGGAAGCTCTGGTGGATAAGCTGGAAGAAGACGATGACGTGCAGGCGGTGTTCACCAATCTGGCGTAATTGTCGGTGCCGGGGCAAAACCAGCATGTGTGCTGGCCTCATTGTCACGCCGTTATTGTGAACCCCTTAATATTTTCTAGCAGAGGTATCTGCATTACATGTGCATCTTTGATGTGATGTGCCAGTGTGCTCTCGTCACTAATTTCGTTGAGGAATTCTTTGACCTCATCAATCTCTCCCATGAGGTTGAGTTCGACAGTGCCATCAGCAAGATTTCTTATGTTTCCGATTACATCATAGCCCATGGCGATTTGTTTTACGGTGTAGCGAAATCCAACACCTTGAACCCTGCCTTCGTAAATAGCGCGTTGTGCAATCATTACGTTATTCTAGAGTAGCAAGTCTTATTAAGCCAGCCTGACTCTTGGTGATTGAGTAATTATATATTTTTTCCTCGGAGTATGTGACTGATCTGGTTTTACTCATTTACACTCATGAAATCCTACCTACTTGCGTCTCGGCCTAAAACTCTACCTGCTGCTATTGTGCCAGTGTGGGTAGGCTG
>CBFHKM010000257.1:0-1764 GCA_965656385.1 Oceaniferula sp. | reverse complement strand
CGGTGACTTCCTCAAGCGGCTTGTTATACTCACCCCGATCAAGGATGTGGGTCTTGCGATCAGACTTACCCTCGTCCATGATCATGACACTGGTCTTGCCCGAGGTGATGGCACGCTTGAGCACATCAATTTCCACGTTGATGTTACGTGAAAGCAGGCTCATCTCGGGATTGTCCAAGCCGAAGCTGGTGATGATTTGTCGTTGCTTTTTGGGATCACGCAAGTGATCCGGCTTCCTGAGCTCAGCGAGGACGGGCTCTTTACCCTTGGCTCTGAGCCCCCGGTATCTTGCGAGCACGTCCCCCCAGGGACCCTTACCCAGAGGTGCTACCACTGCCGCGGGAGTGAAGCCGCCCACCTTGGCTTTTTTCTCCCAGTTACCGGCTGCGTTTACCGCGGCCTGCCAGCTGCTATCCGTAACGAGGTGATTGCCATCCGAGGAATGCATGTAGGCAAACAAGGCCGCAAGCCCGGCTCCAAACTCCCAGTCCTTGCCCCTGATGGCGATAAGGTTATCACCTTTTTTAAGCTGCTTGGTGATGTTGACCACGGTGGGCTCACGCCAATCCTTGTTGCCCTGCACCTTGTGGCCATTGATCCAGATGTCAGCCTCGTTGTCACAACTGACAAAGAGCTGCACGGACTTGGGCACCTTGGCGAGCTTGAAGGTCCTGCGGAAGTGGGTGAAGACATGTCCCCTGCCCTCCTTGTTGATCCAGATCCAAGAAGGATTTTTTCCCTTCAGCTTAGGGTCTTTGTTGAACTGGGCATTGAGCTGGGCGGCACTATGCACCGGGAAAGTCGAGCCGATGCCCTTGAGGGTTTCCGGCTTTGCCAACACGGAGGCCTCCCATTGCTTGCGGGCCTTGCCGAGGTAGATCTCAGGAAAAAGCCGGTGTTGCTCGAGCATATCGATGCGTTTCTGGCAGTCGGTCTTGAAAGCATTCTTGTCCTGTAGGAAGGGCTCCACCTGGATGACGGGGTTGGTATTGCCTCCGCCACCGGCTCCCATGCCAGGCTCGCTGGAATGATTGAAGAAGGCAAAGAAGCGGTAATAATCTTTTTGTGAGATCGGATCATACTTGTGATCGTGGCATTGGGCACATTTTACTGTGAGGCCAAGAAAGGCGGTGCTGACGGTGTCAATTTTATCAGCGATGGCAGAGACGCGATACTCTTCTTGGATGGTGCCACCCTCATGGGTATTCATGCTATTGCGCAGGAAACCGGTGGCCACCTTCTGCTGCACGCTCGCACCGGGGAGCAGATCCCCCGCCACCTGCTCACGGATAAACTGGTCATAAGGCATGTTGTTTCTGAATGCTTGGATCACCCAGTCTCGCCAGCCCCACATCTCACGGTGGTCATCCACCGAGTAACCATTGGTATCCGCGTAGCGTGCCACGTCCAGCCAGTCTGAGGCGAGGCGCTCGGCAAAGGCATCGCTGCCCAAGAGCTTATCAATCGTGGCAGCATATCCTGCCTCCGGGTCGGCCAGAAAGGCATCCACTTCCTCTAGACTCGGAGGGGTTCCAGTGAGGTCGAGGTGCAGGCGACGCACCAGGGTTTCTGGAGGTGCTGGCGGGGAGAAGCCCATGCCCTTTTTCTGCAGCTGTGATGCGATGAATTGATCAACAGGATGGTCACTGCCAGAGAATGCGAACTCCTCGGGAACGTCCGGGCGCTTGATTGACTCATAGGCCCAATGCCCCGTGTAGGGAGCTCCCTCTGCAATCCATCTCTTGAGCAAAGCGACCTCTTCTG
>CBFHKM010000256.1:0-1794 GCA_965656385.1 Oceaniferula sp. | reverse complement strand
CGTTGACGACTTTACCCTTTTCGATGCCCTTACCCCAAATGATCAAGGGGCATTTTATACCATCTTCATACAGATAGCCCTTGCCACGGATTTGACAGCGACCGTTATCGCCGATCCAGATCACGACGGTATTGTCCAATACGCCTCTTTCTTCTAAGTCGTCCATAATGACTTTGGTATGGCGGTCTGCCTCTTCGATCTGGTCCAAATAGGTAGCCCAGTCCAATCTGACTTCCGGTGTATCGGGGAGATAAGGTGGAATTTCAACTTCTGAAGTCTTAACCACAAGATCACCCCTGCTTTTTCGCAAATCTTGCCAACGAGGGTTTTCGGCTTGACGGTGAGTTACCTGAAGCTGGATTTGATGAAAGTAGGGTTTCCCGGGAGGAGGTGGGGGAACCTTATCAAAAAGCTTATCCCCAGTTTGGACATTGATATCAGTTTTGGACGTTTTGAGCTTTAGTAGTTTGCTTCCAACTATGCAGGTATAACCGGCCTCCCTGAGATAATGAGTCATGTAGTGCAACCCCTCCTTGCCTTTGACGCTGCTTCGATGATGATGACCTCCACAGGAGCCTTGATACATGCCCATCATCAACGAAGTTCTACTGGGAGAACAGATGGGGGAGTTGGTGTAGAACCTTTTGTAGAGAGTCCCGTCCTTGGCCATTCCATCGATGGTGGGTGTCTTCACGCCCTTCGTTCCATAGCAGGCCAAATCATTGCCGATGTCTTCTGCCATCAGTAAAATGATATTGGGTTTTGTTTGTGCCTGGAGGCTGGTGCATGTCAGAACCGCCATTAACCCCACTGTTATTCTGTATATCAAATCGTTCATCTCACTCGTTTCGGCTCATTGCAGGTAATGCAGTTCAGTAAAATATAAGAATGGCACTCTCGTCTGTAATAAACACAGAGGCGAGATAGCCAGCTTATTAGACAGCTCTCAAATTTTTTTTGGGGGGCTGTACTAACTGTTCAGTTAACAGTCCTTGCCCCAGAGCACAAGCACTACCCTGCGTAAAGTTCACCGGCAGCGATACTGCGATGAACAAAGATTAAATAGTTTATGAATCAAAAATAGAAGATCAAATTTTGACTGCTGACGTACTAGCTGTCGGGTGCAACGTCTTGTTGGGCTTGTTTTGTTAGAATAGATCTGAATGTGTTCCCGTCCGTCCTAATGTAAGAGAGTCAGGAGTCAGCTTATACAACAAGAGCCAATCAGGTTCGATATGACAATCTCTCCATCCCTTCCAATTACCGCTCAGCCCATGATCTAGATAGCGTTGTGGTAAGTCTTCGCAAGAAACCAAAATATCGATTACTTCTTTAAGCTTAACGAGATCCTTCCCCCGCTTCTTCTGTCGTTTGACGTCCTTCTTAAATGCGGACGGCTGAATTACTCTCATTAGTCCCAGGAAGCATAAAGGTCATCAGTGTTGTCGAAGGTCTCGATATCCTCGCCGCGGTCAGCCTTAGCCAAAGCGGCGGCAGTCTCCACGTTGGGGATACGCAATTCAACGGGGAATTCGCCCCTCATGGCAATCTGACGATAAAGCAGTCGGATAGCTTCGGTCGGCGTGATACCCAAGGCATCAAGCACTCTTTCGGTTGCAGCCTTCGTATCTGGATCAATACGGGCATGTATGACAGCAGTCTGGGACATGGAAATAATGTATCACAATTGATACACGTGTCAATTCTTATTATTGCCGAACGTCGAGGTCAGGCACGGCGCGGAGCGACGTTGCCTGCACCGTCTTGTTCTGCATCCGATATTTCCTGTTGCGA
>CBFHKM010000255.1:0-1821 GCA_965656385.1 Oceaniferula sp. | reverse complement strand
GTGAGGCCGGTGGCGTCAAATTCTGAAACATCTCCGGGATAGCGTGCCGAGCACTGGTGAGCTTGCTCGACTGTCTGTGAGGTGACGTGATTCAGAGTCCATGACTTGGTATCGAGGATATTCTGCAGGGTGTTGCGCTCAACGACATCAGGGCGGGTGACCATGCCGATGAGAAGTGGGTAGGAGCCGAGGTGGGTGATGCTAGAGAAGGGAGCAAGATTGGCGACACCCGCAAGCGAGCGAGTGCCCACAAGGCAGATGGGCTTGGGTCCGGGTAAGGTGGTGGCGAACTGGACTCTCTCCAGCTTCTCCATGTTGGCCATGTCGGCAGCAGTAATAATCACGTCTCAAGATTACCAAGATATCCGAGTCCGCAAATACTTTATTGCACTCTTTCCTGAGGCTTTATTTGCCCATAGACTTCAGCACTGCCGCAGCCGTCTCATTACCTGAGATAATAGCACCCTCGATCGAGGCACTGGTGGTGTGGTCGCCGCAGATCATGATGTCATCTATGTTGAGGAAACCTTTGGATTCTGGCTTGTCATTATTGGGAAGCTGTTCAGGCAGGGCATGCTTGATCACATCGCTTCTAAGGTGCTGCCACGCATCGGTATCATTGCCGAACCATGCCTTGAGCTCCTGCTTCACCTGAGCTGGGATGTCTTCGTCTTTGTGGATTCCGAGCAGAGACACGGAAATCAGAGCCATGCCCTCGGGCGCGTAATGCGGGCTGACGTCTGAGGGCACACAGACATTGTTGACGAGGCCTTTGTTGCTGCCATTGAGTGCGATGATGGCTTCGTTGAGCGGGGACTTGTTCGCAGCGAAGTATACATTAGTCACCGAGCGCCACGCGGGAGCCATACTACTGAAGCTGGGGATCAGCTCGCTGGTTTGTGGAGCCTGTGTCGCGAGAATCACTTGGCTGGCCTGCAACACACTACCATTTGCCAAGGTCACAGAGGTGCTGGTTACTGAGGTGGCGGGGGAGTTGATCCGAATTGTCTCGGCGGGGAGTCTGCGGGCGAGCTGAAGTGGGATGCTGCCCATGCCAAGTGCTGGTAGTGTGGCGCTGCCTTCGCTGAACATCTTGAAGGTGAACTCAAACATGCGGCTCGATGTGCGCAGCTCATTCTCGAGGAAGATGCCGCCATAAAAACATCGGAAGAAGCCATCGATCATTTTCTCACTGAAGCCGAAGCCTCTGAGGAAATCCTCGGTAGATCGATCTTGGTGAGCCTGTATTTCCTGCTCCGAGCTACCCAAGGTCTGGAACCTCAGTAAGGCGACTCGCAGCTTGTCTGCCAGACTGCCAATGGACGACAGCGCGCTGCCGATCAGGTAACGAGGTCTTCTGAAGACATCCATCACTCGCTTCAGGCCCTTGCCGTCGTAGACGATCGCACCGGGCTCGAATGCATGTAGATCGAGAGCCTCGAGGTCGAGTAGCTCACCAGCATGAGGGTAGGCGCTGAGATAAACCTGAAAACCACGATCTAATAGAAAACCCTCGACTCGATCGGTGCGCACCCGACCACCAACACCGTCACCCGCCTCGATGACATGCACGGGAACTCCCGCCTCATGGAGGCGCAGTGCACAGGTGAGCCCACTAAGACCAGCGCCGACGATGAGCACAGGGTATGAAGGTGGGATGCTTGGGTTGCTCTGAATCATGAAGAGCTTACTGATAAACGATCAATATGAGCTGTCAACCTGGATGCTTGTCCTTGCAGGGCTAAAGAGTTTCATCAATGCTTCCGTATTTCAGGTAAAATTGATTTTGGAACAGCTGCTCTGGATCATACTTGCGCTTGA
>CBFHKM010000254.1:0-1851 GCA_965656385.1 Oceaniferula sp. | reverse complement strand
GGGTCGTTGCTCATGCAGGGCTTTTATCCATGATGCTGTAGAAATGAAATAGTAATGATCTACCAATTGTCGCGCAGCAGAATCCACTCGGTATTACTTGGGGAGCTACTTTGAGAGCTACTTTGGCGGAAAGCCTCAGCACCAAGTTCGTGGTAGCTATTACGAGAGTTAGTTAGCTCAGTGCCATATTTTGCTGCCATCCAGCCCTCTTCTAGCAATTGATTGATATGGCGGAGATGCTGAACCTTATTTGTCCTTTGGTTTTTCAAGGCTTCGATTTCAGCTTTCGAAGCCAGAGTCATATACATCCAAATAAGTTGGCGTCTTGAGCGCAGGATGAAGCCTTTGAGATTATTCATGAACTTGATCTCGCGTGTGTAATCACAAGCTGGGAAATTGTGCATATCGAGTGCGAATTGTTCGTGATCCTGCCTGCTCATCATCAGCCGACCAGCGCCAGATTGGCCAAATGGGATCTTACTCTCCGAAGGAAGTTGATCATCATAGTTTATGGTTAAAATATCGGCAGACATTATTGGATGAAATACATTAGGTCATAAGTATCCTTTCATCAATGATAAAGATACCTTAAACAGATTATAAAAGGGTATTTTATTCTAAAACCTTATCATTACAGGTTGTTATTAGCTCAAAGAGGTGCAAAATCATATATCGACTCGGCACTTATTTGGTTTTCTTCAGTTTCATTCATCCTCTTCGGGGGAGGATGTTTTTTATCCCGCTACTTACAAGGGGAATACGAACGCTACGGCATTGGCCAGCTGAAGGGCTTGATTGGAGTATTGCAGCTACTTGGTGCTGCTGGTCTTTTGGTAGGCTTTTATATGCCGTGGATTGGGCAGTTCTCAGCGGGCGGCCTAGCCGCGATGATGCTATGTGGAGTCGGGGTGCGCATCAAAATCAAGGATACCATCTTGCAGACAATACCGGCGTTTGCCTACATGGTGCTCAATGCCTACTTGGCGATAGCTGCTTACTAGACTGCTACGGGCCTCTCAGCTGAGAGAGATCACAGCGATTGCAATGGCCATACCAAGCATCAACAGCGAAGGGATAGCCTTTTTGATAGGGTCCTTCACCTTCAGGTGCATGACGAATGCACCAAGCATGAGCACGATCAAGACAGCAGCCGCAGGAACAATGACGGCATTGACCCAAATGCCAACGATCATCGCTAGCGCGATGATAACCTTCAATCCACCCACCACAAAAATCATAAATGTGGGCAGGCCATAGGTGGCAAATTCCTCGCTGATCGTCTCAGCATCACCACCACGATAAGGAGTCGATTTACTGGCTCTGATCAGCCAAACATTGAGTAAGCCGAGGGCGATGATTACTTGAAGAGCCTGCACGAGAATTTCCATAAAACGAGTTGTAGCGTAAAACGTGCCAGATGACAAACAACTCATTGCAACATTCTCATGAGCCTCAGCGCTATGAGGTTTGAGCGGTATCAGTTCACTGTGTTCTGTCTCTAGATCAGGCACAGAGTCTGGCTCCGCTTGATTTTGAAAAGGAGTAGAGGTGGCTGATTCGTCAGCTTTAATGATTGTCACTCTAACTGAGTTGATTACACTCAAAACAATCTAATAATTAAGTGAAAAAACGAACTCTTTACTTCATCACACTGCTCGGACTTTGCCTGTCTCAGCCCACGGTTCATGCTATGAGCATGCAGTGGACCGATTACGGCTACGACAACAACGGCAACGTCAGTGAAAAACCCCGAAGGTTTGTAGGGGTTTTGGACAGGAGCGAAGCGACGTGCCCCGCAGGGGTGAGTAGCCGAGAGGCGGCTGCGAATCAACTTTACGACGGCGACAGCGG
>CBFHKM010000253.1:0-1880 GCA_965656385.1 Oceaniferula sp. | reverse complement strand
CGCAGGTGGCGTTACTGTCAGTTATTTTGAGTGGAAGCAGAACCGGCAATCTGAAACGTGGGACGAGGAAGTCGTCGACAAAATGCTCAAGACAACCATGACTCGATCAGCCGAACGTGTGCTCAAAATGTCCGAGCGATTAGGCTGCAATATGCGCATCGCTTCCTATGCGTCCGCTATTGAGCACATTGATAACGTCTACGAGCTGCGTGGGGTTTTTCCTTGATGTTGAATTGTAATACGTTGATCTTGATTATGCATCTTGTCTACGGCGGCGGGCGAGGAGCCCGGTGGCGCCGATGGCTAGTAATGCTAAGCTGCTAGGTTCTGGCACAGCAGCCGGCGCAGCAGCTGCGTCGATCATGGCTTTGCCATCGCTGATACTGAGAGCGTTGGACGCGTTGGGAGCGTCGTTTGTTGCGATGGCAACGAGATATCCTCCGCCAACACCGTCCAGATAGAACTGACCCACAGCCTCAAACACAGGGGTTCCGGACCCCCAATCATTATCAAAAGAAATATTCGCGTAGTTTGCAGATGAGTTCATCACTGCACCTTCCGTCTCAGCTTCGCCCGCAACTTTATAGTATCCCGAATAAGAAAACCCCCCATATTCCACATCATTACCACGCGTGAAAGTAACATAGGTCACTAACGAGTTTACGTACTCATATGAAAAGATCGCGTCGTTCCCACTGACATTCACCGCATAATAGCCATCAGAATTTAAACCAAATTCAATGCCGTTAGGAGTAGCAATTGTTGACTGGGAGTCTCGCGCCCCGGGTCCGTAGAACACTACGGCACCGTTAGCGTTTGAAGCAGCACAGCCAACCCCAGCGGTCACGGCGAGGTAGGTGCCTAGTTTGTTTGGGCGTTTTAGAATATCCACACTCTGAATCTATCAAATAGAGCTTCGTATTCCCATCAAAAAGTATAAAAAAGATCCGTTCAGGTTAATTTCTGTATTCCGCTGGTTTTCTGGGGTTTCCACCTCAGCTGCCATACGCTCTGGTTGGAGTGGGATTTCTCCCGCGCCTTACAGAGCCATTCATGGGCTTCGGCGAGGTATCCGGAGAGCGGTGTCCGTTTGGAGGCGAGAATAGATCTTCCTGCCGTCTAGTCCGATCTACTGAGGCTCTTGCATAGAAAATGCTGGTGTGGCAGTTCCTCGCCGCCTTGGCGCAGTGCGGTGTTTCCTGTCTGGAGATGGAGTTGGGAATCGGCCCGATAAGTAAAGGTTTTAGGGAAGCCATTGGGGCAGTTCGATGCGATCCAATTTCTCATGGCGACGGTGGCAGGGCCAGAGAGGTGTTTATGGGCGGTGGCGATGGCATCGACGTGAATGTGGAGTTCGTCATTGCCGCGCAGGGTGTGAAGGAAAGTGGCGATGATTTCTTCTCCATCGAGGATGACGCATGAGTAGTCTTGCTCAAAGTGCTCTTTGTTAGATGAATCCCAGTAGCCTTTGAATTGATGGGCCGACATGAGTTGGTGCTCTGAGACAATCTGGTAGATAGCCTCGGGGTTATGTCCACGAATGGACTGCACTTTCCAGTGTGCTGGGATGCGATGTTTGATTTTCTCGTAAACACCTTTGGAACGGGAGACAACCGCATCACCTGGCATGGATAAATGGCGGTCGGTCTGAGCGATCTCGTAGCCAAGCCCGGTGAGTTTTTCATACAGCGGGTGATCTTCCGGGAAGGGCGTCTGGCAACGTAGGTGCGTAGCTCCGGCATCGCGGGCGGTGGATTCGAGCGCGGAGAGTGAAGCGTCGAGTAGTTTTTTCTGATCGGTTGATGATGGGCCGAAGTAGAAGGCGAACTCGTAGGTTGTTTGTTTCTCGTCTTCATCCGTGGAGGTAGGCTTTGGCCAGT
>CBFHKM010000252.1:0-1931 GCA_965656385.1 Oceaniferula sp. | reverse complement strand
TGGAGGTATTAAACCAGGACTATATCCGCACAGCTCATGCCAAAGGCGTAAGGCCAGCTGTCGTGGTCACTAAACATGCGATTCGTGGCGGCATCATCCCCGCTGTCGCCTATATTGGCCCCGCATTTGCAATGCTCATCACTGGTTCCTTTATTATTGAAACCATTTTTCAAGTTCCTGGAATGGGTCAACACTTTGTCAACGCGACCAAGGACCGAGATTATTTTTTACTACAAGGCGTGGTAATCCTCTTTGGCGTGCTCATCGTTTTTGCCAACCTCGTAGCGGACATCGTCCTCGCCATGCTTAACCCTCGCATCAGAGCATGAAACCTATTTCTATAATGAAGCATGAGTAAAGAGACTCAACAGCAACCAATCAGTAAAGGCCACTCCCTGTGGTCCGATGCGTGGTTGCGCCTGAAGAAAAACAAGATGGCCATGGCAAGCCTTGTGGTTCTCATCATTGTGGGCGTGCTGTGCTTCATCGTCCCTGCTTTTTCGATAATCGCAGATCCTAACACTCAGGATCTCAACAATACCTTTCTTTCTCCTAACTCAAGCAACTGGCTTGGCACTGATCAATCTGGTAGAGACCTACTGGCCCGCCTGCTTTATGGTGGCCAGATCTCACTTCTAGTCGGCATCGTAGCCACCACGGTATCTGTCATCATCGGTCTCGTCTATGGCGCTATTGCTGGGTACGCAGGCGGCAAGACAGACAGCTTGATGATGCGCATTGTGGACATACTCTACGGCCTACCCTTTCTCGTGCTGGTGATTCTCTTCTCTCTACTAATCTCTGAACATGCCAAAGAGCTCACCGACAACCTTGTTACTCGTTGGCCTGAGCAAGAAGTCTTCATCAAGAAATTCGTCAACCTTGTGCCACTCTTTATTGCAATAGGAGCACTCGGCTGGCTCACCATGGCACGTGTGGCTAGAGCACAAGTTCTGACACTCAAGAAGCAGGAGTTTGTCGAAGCAGCAGTATCCTTGGGGCTATCTCACCGTAGGATTTTGCTGCGCCACATCATGCCCAACATGCTTGGGCCTATTATTGTCTATGCCACGCTCACCGTTCCTGGCTTTGTCCTGACAGAAGCCACCCTCTCATTCCTCGGACTCGGGGTAGAATCCCCCAACAGCTCATGGGGAATCCTACTAAGCGAGGGAGCCAACTACATGGAAACCTATCCCCGCCTGCTGGTCATTCCCTCAATCACCTTTTGTATGACCTTACTCGCACTGAATTTTCTAGGTGACGGCTTACGCGACGCACTTGATCCCAAAGCAGCAAAAGACTGATCAGTGCTCTATTTGTCGGCGCCCTTGGAGCGCTCGCATCAGTGTAAGCTCATCAGCATGGTCAAGACCCCCTCCAGCGGGCAAACCTTGAGCAATACGAGTCACACGGCACTCACGTGTGCTGAGCACTTCTGCCAGGTAATTCGCCGTCGCCTCACCCTCTACATCCGCGCCAAGTGCTAAAATAACCTCAACACCAGGATTAGCCTCAACCCTCTTAATGAGCGGAGTAATACGTAAATTTTCAGGGGTTACATTATCTAAAGGGGACAACTTACCCCCCATGCAATGATAGTAGCCCTTGAACACACCAGAACGCTCAAGCGGCAAAACATCAGTCGCCTGCTCGACAACACATAACTCACTGGCATCACGATGTTCGTCACTGCACACGGGACAACGTCCATGACTGGAAAAAAAACCACAAACATCACATGAATCAACCTCATGTTTTGCTTTAAGAGTGGCTTCAGCAAGCTCAGCAGCATTGGACTTAGGGTTTTGTAACAACCATACCGCCACGCGCTCAGCACTACGAGGCCCTATACCCGGAAGTCTTTTCAACTCCGCTATCAGCTCAACAACAGGTTCTGGATAATCAGCTCTGGCCATCTAATACTTATT
>CBFHKM010000251.1:0-1967 GCA_965656385.1 Oceaniferula sp. | reverse complement strand
CCGATCGACATCAAACTCGGCAACAAGGGAGACCTTTACATCTTGAACTACGGCTCAGCATGGTCAGGCAATACCGACGGAAATCTGCTACGGGTGCGCTACGGGGGGCAGAACCGCCGCCCGATCATCAAGCTAGCCGCCGACAAAAGCGTGGGTGCCGTGCCCCTGGTAGTGCAATTTTCCTCGGAAGGCAGCATCGATAAAGACGGCGACCCCATGACCTACCACTGGGACTTTGGCAATGGTGACAGCTCCACCGAAGCCAACCCGAGCTATCAATACACTAGCTCCGGAGTTTTCACCGCTACACTTACCGTCAAAGACGATCAAGGCAAAGATAACAAAGCGTCCTTGAAAGTGGTTGCCGGCAATGAACGACCATCGCTTTCCTTGAAACTTGAAAACAGTGACGGCTACTTCGACTGGGGCAGTGAGATCTCCTACCTCGTGTCTGGCCAAGACAAGGAAGACGGCACTCTGGGCACAGCAGACATCGAAGTGGTGGCAGAATACCGCCCGGATCGCAGCATTCCACCGAGTAAAATTAACACCGACGCCACCTCGACTGGCGACCCGCGGCTTGAGGGCATGAATCTACTGCTCCCGGGAGTGAAGCTTATCGAGGCGAACCACTGCCTCGCCTGCCACCAATCCAATTCCAAATCGGTAGGGCCGAGCTACATGGAAGTGGCACTTCGCTATAGAGACACCCCGAAAGACCGCAGCTACCTACTCGATAAAATCAAAAAAGGCGGCAACGGAGTCTACGGGCACATGCCGATGCCCGCACAGGCCCACATCAGTGATGGTCACATCAAGGAGATGGTCACTGCCATTCTCGATATGGCGGGAGACCCAGCGAACGTTTCGCGCAGTAAATCTGGCAAGGTCAAAACCATCAAGCGCCCCGCTCATTCTAACAATCAAAAAGGCATCTATGTGCTACGTGCCCAATACACAGACAAGGGAGCCAATGGCCTCAACCCATTGTCCGCTGAATCCGAAGCACTCACCTTGAAGGCCCCGATCAGCGTCAGTGGCCGTAAATCCAAAATCGATGCCATCCTTGCACAAATTCATGGCGACGGCGCCATCAATGAATCTGACCGTCACATTGGCCAATACCGTGATCTCAAGACCACACTCTCCTGGAAGCTGATGGTGGAAACCCCCGGCAGCTACAAAGTCTCGCTCAATCAAGCGGTCCATGAGCGCCAAAGAGGCGCCACTTACGAGCTACAGATCAATGGCCAATCGCTTAGTGGCACTGCTAAAGGAAGCTCAGGAAACAAAGCCTGGAATGATTACCAAGATGTAAGCCTGGGCACAGTAAATCTCACCAAGGGAATTCATACCCTGCGCTTTGTTCCAAAAAGCGCGCCAAAGGGTTACGTGTTGAATCTCAAGTTCATTAATCTTGAACGCACCGGCAGGATTGGGAAGTGATGATAAAGACTCACTGCAGCTGCCAAAAACCTTCACCGCACCAGTTTACACCAAGGGCTTCCACACCCTGAAAGCTGGCACATCCACTGCCAAAGGCGTCATCTCCAAGTAATCATTTTAAACTTTTAGAAACATGAAACACATAATCAGAAAAGCGAGCTTTTTGCTCCTGCCGATCACTCTGCTAATCACCTTATTGACCCTCTCCTGTAAGTCTGGCGATGCCACATCCACGGCTAAACCGGATGAAACCCAGCCCGGCGGGCAAGAAGAGCGGGTAACTGCGACCGAGCAGCGGGTGACCGAAGGGAACGCAAGCCCTAACCCTGCGACCGAAGGGAACGCAAACGTTACCGCGCAGGGCAAGCTCGCAGCGGCCGAGCAGCGGGTGACCGAAGGGAACGCAAGCGCCCCTGGGCAGGGCAAGCTCTATAGACCCAATATCATTTTAGTGCTCACCGATGACCAAGGCATGGGAGACCTCTCCTGCATGGGCAACCCCTACCTGCAAACCCCGCATA
>CBFHKM010000250.1:0-2004 GCA_965656385.1 Oceaniferula sp. | reverse complement strand
AGAAAGTGGACGGGGTGTTTTTTACTCCTTTGGAGCTGAGCCCAGAGGCAGCGAAGCAGAACCGCCTTATTATATCTATGTTTGCCAAAGCGGGCATTCCGGTTGTTTTACTGGACAGCGATATCATTTCGTCTCCTAAGATGAGCGGCTACGACCGCATCGGAATCAATAATATTGAGGCCGGCTTTGTGATGGCATCGCATCTGGTGGAGCAAGGGTGTAAGAAGATCGCCTTTGTGACCAGGCGGCACATAGCCAGTACCGTGCACATGCGGCTGATTGGCGCTCGTGAGGCAATTCTGCAGGCCGGCCTAGAGCATGATAAGATGGAGGAAATCATTATCGAAGGCAGCGAAGAGGAATTTGTCAGGGGCACGGATTTGAGTCAGTTCGACGGATTGATCTGTTGTAATGATGCGCTGGCGGCTCCTCTGTTAGTGGAGCTCGACAAAAGCGGGGTGAGTATTCCCGAGGATATGAAAATTGCCGCGTTTGATGATGTCAGGTATGCGAGTTTGATCAAAACTCCACTGACCAGTTACCGGCAGCCTTGTGTGGATATTGGAACCGCTGCTGTGGAAACCATGGTTTCGAGGATCAAGTATCCTGAAATGGCAGCCAGGGCAGTGCGAGTGCAGGGCAATCTGGTGGTCAGGGAGTCAACAGGGGTGTCTGATTGATCGTGTTTCCAAACGGTCCGATATCCCGCCTTAAGTCCGTGCCATGCTGGATACGTGATTACGTGCATGACACCTAGTTTTTCTTTTTGCCCGAATGGTCTAGGAGTCTCGGCGCGGAGTGGCCCTGGCTGCGGATCTTCTCAAGCAGGACCGCAAGTTCGCCGGCTTTCTCCGGGTGTTGGGCAATCAGGTTTGCCCGCTGCCCGATGTCCTTGCTGATGTTGAACAGCTGTGCCTCGCCGCCGTCATCAGCGGGGTAATCGCGCTTCTTTTCCCAGTGTTGGTAGCCTTTGGAGTGGTAGCCGTTTTTTCTTTGAACCAGTGTCCAGTCACCCTGACGGATGGCGAAGGCGTAACCCTGTGTGTTGTGAATGTGAGTTTGGCGAGGGCTGGTGTTGGCGGCACCTGTCCAGAGCGCGTGGAGGTCATGGGAGTCCTCGGCGGCTTTGTCGGGCAGGTCATAACTTACGACCGAGGCGAGGGTGGCCATGATGTCGATCTGGGAGACGAGTCCATCTGAGCTTGATCCAGCGGCGACCTTGCCCGGCCAACGGACGATGTAGGGCACGCGGTGACCGCCTTCATAGATGTCGCGCTTCAGGCCGCGTAGGGGATGAGCGGACCAGTGGCCGAACTTCTTGTCCCGTTCATAGGCGTAATGTTCCGGACCGTTGTCAGCGGTGAAGATGACGATGGTATTGTCGGCGATGCCAGCGCTCTCAAGAGCCGCGAGTAGTTGCCCGACGGAGTCATCGGTTTCCACGACGAAGTCGCCGTACGGGCCGGCTCCAGATTTACCGTCGAAGCGGTCATTCGGAATGATCGGGGCATGGGGTGAGGGGTAGGCGAAGTAGAGAAAGAAAGGTTGATCTCCGGCGGCGTGTTTTTTGATGAACTCAACGCCTTTGCGGGTAGTCATGGGGATGTTCTCATAGGGGTCCCAGTCCGAGCACATTGGGCCGGGCCGGCATTCCCAACGGCCCTCTTTGATCTTCTTCCACTTGCGGGTGTCCATCATGGTGTCGGGGGCCTTAACCAGGCGGTCATTCTCAATCCAAGCGTAGGGTGGGAAGTTGATCACGGTGTCGCCGAAGTAGTAGTCAAAGCCGTGCGCCAGCGGCCCGTCCGGGATGGCTTTGCTCCAGTCAAAGCTCTCTACCTGGTCGCTTTTTTTAGCTGTTGCGGGCTTGCGGATCGCGTCCCAGTCCCAGCCGAGGTGCCACTTGCCTATGCAAGCGGTGGCGTAGCCCTTATCTTGCAGCATCTCCGGTATGGTGAGACGCTCCGGCGAGAACACCGAGCTGCCGAAGGCATTGACAATACC
>CBFHKM010000249.1:0-2009 GCA_965656385.1 Oceaniferula sp. | reverse complement strand
GTCGCTCAAGGAGACAACGATCCCTTTCCCGGAACGATTTGGGCGGCAACCTATGGAAGTAATAACATCTCCATTTTTGAACCTGTCGACTATGAAGGCGGCAACGATTTTGCCTGCAACGGGGTTTATGATTTTAATATCGATGAAGATGGGGATGGCTATTCCAATGCAGAGGAAATTGATAATGGCAACAACCCTTGCTCGGCATCGGATGTGCCCGCTGATTTTGACCGCGATATTATATCAAACCTTTTCGACCCAGATGACGATAATGATGGTATACTAGATACTCAAGACCCGTATCCACAAGACAAGTATAATGGCCGCTCGACATCGATACCACTCGATTACCCGATGCTCAATGGAGATCCTGGAATAGGATTCTATGGATTAGGTTTCACCGGTTTAATGAGCAACGGAAGTGATGATTATTTGGCCCTACTTAATGATGAATTGCTCATCCCTGGTGGAACTGCGGGCGTATTAACCATTGATGGTGTGTCTCAAACTAGTGCTTTCGAAGGTCAAAACAATCAGGAAAACGCACTACAATTCGGAATTGATGTCAATTCTACCTCCGGCGCATTCTTAATACATGTACGCATGCCTGGCGATGTATTCGGGAGCATCATACCCACAGATGGACGCTCGATAGGGGCATATATCGGCACTGGGGATCAGGATAATTATTTGATGTTTGCAGCAGTGGCTACTAGCAGCGGTCCAGCGCTGACCTTAGTGCATGAAAATAATGCTATCGCTGAAACCCTCACCCCCTTGCCTAACATCACCAGCCTCACTGAGCTGGTCAACCTCAACCTCTTTTTCCTGGTGAATCCAGGGCTCGGTAATGTGCAGCCACAATACAGCATAGATGGCGGTGCTTTGACCAATCTAGGCACCCCCGTTCCCCTGTCAGGCAGCTTACTCAGTGCTCTGCAAGGCACCGAAGCTTTGGCTGTTGGCGTGATTGCCAGTGCCACTAATGACGACAGGGATTTCACTGCACAATGGGACTTCATCAATATCACTCCTATAGCCACGGATGCCCAAGGCGATTGGGCCGATCTTGCCCCTGCTGAAGCCGCTCCACCAAGTTGTGCCTGCCACGAAAACGCCTACGTAAAAGCGGGCAATAAATATTATCTGATAGGAGGCCGTGGAGATGGGCGTTCAGTCAAAATATACGATCCATCAGCCAATACCTGGACCTCTGGAGCTTCATTACCAACTCAGATGCACCACTTTCAAGCCGTTGAATTAGATGGCTTGATTTATGTTATAGGTGCATGGACTGGAGTGTTCCCTAATGAGCAAAACCTCAGTAATATTTACATCTATAATCCAGTAAGCGATTCTTGGCGAGCTGGCCCACCGATCCCTGATAGTCGCAACAGGGGGTCTGCGGGGGCTATCGCTTACAATGGAAAAATCTACGTCGTTGCTGGTAATGATGGGGGTCACAACACAGGGGCAACTCTGGTTTCATGGTTTGATGAGTTTGATCCTGCTACGGGCACATGGACTCAGCTTAGCGATGCTCCCCGTGGACGTGACCACTTCCAAGTAGCCATTATTAATGACAAAATGTACGCTGCGGGAGGCCGCGATTCCAGTAGCTCCGATATGTTTGGTTCCGTAATTGGCAAGGTTGACGTTTATGATTTTAACTCCAATTCTTGGAGCACCCTATCTGAAGACATCCCTACCAAGCGCGCAGGAACTGCGGCAGTCACCTACAATGGCGAATTCATTGTCATTGGAGGAGAGAGTAGTCAGGCCGAGGCGCATAATGAGGTCGAGGCCCTCAACCCGCAGACCAATACATGGCGCTCACTGGCACCATTGAATCAAGGAAGACACGGAACGCAGGCCATCGTCGATAATGGCGCTATTTACATGCCTGCAGGCTCCAAAACACAAGGTTCTAACGAAATTGATTCAAACGCAACCTACTTTCAAGAAATTTATCAATTACATGGTTTACTTGCATCTGATGAAAACCCTCT
>CBFHKM010000248.1:0-2014 GCA_965656385.1 Oceaniferula sp. | reverse complement strand
TGTTCTGAATGGCGGCGACCTCGTGCTCGAGGCCTACGCGGTTCCCGAGCCAAGCTCGACGGCACTGCTCAGCCTAGCAAGCCTTGCTTTGATACTGCGCCGCAAAAGATAGCACCTAGATCCAAGTCCTACTTGAGCGTAATCATCAATATTACCTCAAGAACAAAGCTCCATGCCACTGCCTTGCGCAATGAGCACTAGCGCAGCTCCGAGGGTCTCAACCCGACCCACTTCTTGAAGGTATTTGAGAACGTAAAAGAGCTCTCGTAACCGACTGAGCGCGCTATCACCTCCACCTTATCTCCTGTGGTTGCCAGAAGCTGTCTCGCATGCTTCATGCGCAAAAAAGTCAAATGTTGCATCGGGCTCCGCCCAAGTTCCTTTTTGCACAAGCGTCGCAAATGTTCTGAACTCATAAATGCAGCATCAGCAAGCTCAGCTAATGTCCACTGATATGAGAGATTTTGCTCAATCCCCGTCCACAACTTCCATAGCCGGTCATCACTATGCTCTGGCTGGGCAAACTTCAATACATACTGGTGAATCAATTCTGTCCACTGACTTAAGGCAGATGGAGCATTGCTTGACTTACATTCTGCACAAAGGCCTTCAACAGCGGCTTTCAGAGAAGTGACATTGAATGCACCCTGAACGGGTGAGCGGGAAGTTGCAATCGGCACCACATCCCTTGCTTCCAAATAACGCACCCAGACAAAGCTCCAAGATTTACCCGGCACGGAACGAAGTGCATTTTGAATAAAGGGAGGCAACAAGCAGGCATTGCCCGGCTTAAGCTTTTTCCATCTGCCATTGACGAGCACCTCCCCCTCCCCCTCGATACAGGCCATAAAATAAGAACCTGACTGATCTGCTCGAATCACCTCCAAGCCCGACTCGGCAGACATAATTCCAGTATGCGCAATTTTATACTGAGCAAGTAAAGGACAGATCGAAGCATCTGCAAGCCAATCGCGCTGATCAGAATCATCAGCGACCACCACCTCCGCTTGGGTATTGTCACCAAGCCGGTGTATATCCTCTGAAATATCACGAACATTCTGCCGTATTTTCCGATTACCTTTGGATGCATTTCGTGACATGATTGTAATATAGCACACAAAGTCTTATAATGTGCATTTCTGATATGCAATAGTGCCTTGTTCATCATTGCAATAGCAATCTATCAACGTAAAAATAATGCAAGCAAACACAATAAATCAATATGCCAAATCCATGGACAGGAGTAGGGAACCCCTACACACGTAACGAAATGATCGAGCGACTTCGCGATACCCTATCAAAAGGTGAATCCATCATCGCTGCCGGAGCAGGCACTGGTATCAGTGCCAAATTTATCGAAAAAGGAGGCGCTGACCTCATTATCATCTACAACTCCGGCCGATTTCGCATGGCCGGTGCCGGCTCGACCGCTGGTTTAATGTCCTACGGTGACGCCAATGCCATCGCCATGGAAATCGGTGAATTTGAAGTCCTCCCTGTCGTGGAAGAAATCCCCGTTATTTGTGGCGTGCACGCCACTGACCCGCGCCGCCGCATGTGGCACTTCCTCGGCCAGGTCAAAGACATGGGCTTCAGTGGAGTCAACAACTTCCCCACCCACACCATCGTCGACGGCCACTACCGTCAGACTCTCGAGGAAACCGGCATGAGCGTGCAGAAGGAAATCGACATGATTGCCCTCGCCCACAAAATGGACATGTTCACCATGCCCTACGTGGTCACGCCCGATGAAGCCAAGAGCATGGCAGAAGCAGGAGCCGACGTCATTATTGCCCATGTCGGCTGCACCGTCGGCGGCTCGATTGGCGTCACTGATGCCACCGTTGGCATGGACGACGCCGTATCCGCCACTCAGTCGATCTGTGAAGCAGCACACTCAGTGAACAAAGACGTCATGGTGCTCAGCCACGGTGGTCCTATTCTCAAACCAGAAGATGCCGCCTACGTCAACGAACACACCGACGCCGTTGGCTTCGTGGGCGCCGCCAGCCTT
>CBFHKM010000247.1:0-2048 GCA_965656385.1 Oceaniferula sp. | reverse complement strand
CATATCAAACCCTGAATCTACCACTGCTTCATCGTTTGTATCAGATCAGAGATGAAGCATGCCCCAGTATGAGCTAACATCTTTGCTTCCAAAGCTAATGTTTGTTTCTTGGCAACACAGCTAGCCATCTCTTTCTAGGCTCCACATCACACACTCCCCCCCTACATCCCCAACAAAAACTGCCGATGAAAACTATAAGCACTCTCTTCTCGTCCACGCTCATCTTGATGGGGGCCGTCTACGGCCAAGGCCTTTACGACATCGCCCCCAATGATGACGCTGTGGAAAGCTCTCCCATCTCATGGTCAGCTGGAATTTCATACAACTACGATGACAACGTAACTCCCACCTCTGGGACAGGGACAGGTGCTGACGACAATGCGTCTTCAATCAGCGCTTACGTGGGAGCCTCTCTCGTGAGTATCACGCCACAAACAACATGGGACATCTTCACTCGACTGGGAGTCAATTTCTACACCGATTCTCTGGAAGCTCCTGGCACAGATGACCTCTACACCCAAGCTCGTCTCGGTGTCAATATGGCTCATCGTATTAACGAAAGGCTTCGTTTGAGTAGTCGTAATTATTTGGCTCACGAATTAGAGCCTGATTACAGTTATGGGTTTTCCACTGATCGGCAGTTAGATGAGTATTTTCACTACCAAACTGACAATGCCATTGGATATCGCTGGAATGAGCGTTTTGCCACATATTCTGGAGTAACGCTCCGCGAGGTTTTGTATGGAGATGGCGGCTCAGCTTCTGATAATGACCGCACGCTTTTCAGCCTCTACAACCAGTTTCGTTACCGTGTATCAGACCAGACGGTTTGGACGATGGATTATCGTTACAGTGAAACTGATTCGAGTGGCACAGCAAGTGACTCAACCAACCAGTTCATTACCTTGGGCGCAGAACATCGCTTCAGCCCGAGTTCTGTTCTGGCAGTCAAGGCCGGCATGCAGTTACGTGAGGTTGCTGATGGTGAAGATGAAAACTCTCCTTTTGCAGAAGTAGCGATCAGAACCCGCTTGAATGAGAGGCTCAGCTTACGTTCATTCGCCCGCTACAGTATTGAAGACTACGGAACAAGTTTCGAAGATTTCACCTATGATAACAACAGCACATTGCGGGTTGGTGTATCGGCAGACTACATGATCTCGCCTGATCTTTCATTGCAGGGTGGAGCGAACGTTATTTTAATGGATATGCAGGATGGTCGCTCAGATACCATAGATCCTGTTCCTGATGCACAAACTGACCTCTTGAATCTTTATCTTGGCTTTTCATACAAGGTCAACGATGTCTTTTACCTCACAGGTTCATACAACTGGACTGATAGCGACTCTGATTTAGACAACAGAACCTATGATCGTAACCGCGTGTCATTGGGATTGCGTGCTGAGTTTTAACACAAACGAAGTATCTACATCATTTTAGCGCCGCTCAAATGCCTAACATTTGAGCGGTTTTTTATTTACAAACTATAAATTTCAAATAAATCTAATCTGGTAGTATCTGAGCTCATTATATTAGTAATAATCACATCCTGCGCAGGTATTCTAATCGATCCTGTTATTAGAATTTACGATGCAAAACACCAATTCAAGCGAGGCAACTCAACAAGCAATAGATTACTGGCAGATTCTTAAAAACAGATACGGAGTCATATTGCTTACATTTCTGCTCGTCTTTCTCACGGCTGCGGTGATCACTTATGTAATGCCCAAGAAATACGAGAGTATTGCCTTGGTTGAAGTAAAGCCCATCATTGATATTGATCCGACACTTGGCGGCGTCAAAAGTGGGGTTGGAGTGTCCAGGCAATTCATGAACACCCAGTTTGAGATCATTGTTGCTCCAGAAACATTGGGTATTGCCATCGACCAAATTCAGCTGGAGTCCAGGTGGGGCCAAAATAGAAAGTCTGTGCTGGCTCAATTGAGAGGCATTGTCCGCACCAGCCAACGTAGGGGAACAGATATCATCGAAATATCCGTAAGACATGGAAAGAAAGCTGAAGCGCAAGAAATAGCTAAAGCTGTATA
>CBFHKM010000246.1:0-2081 GCA_965656385.1 Oceaniferula sp. | reverse complement strand
ACGTTCGGCGATAACAATGAAAATACTATCAATAATCATAGCAGCATTTGTATCATTGAATACAGTGTTGGCGGCTACTGAAAAGGTTCAGATGATTATAGTTACTGTGCCTGTATTTTATGTGAATGGAGGGTCGGAAGTAAAATATGCTAAGCGAGCATATGTGGGACGAGACATTATCAATGCTCCTCATCGGTTTGGCTTCTACTCGATGCAATATCTTGTGAGGGCTGTAGAGCACGATTCCGCGCAAGACATCAATCTGATTTCAGCATATGGAATAGTCATTAGTTCAAGGGGTGACAAAGGAGTATTGGTAGTAGATGTTCTTACAAAGATCGCAAGGAAGCCCAAAGGTCACCGTTTTAGTGTTTTACAAGTAGCCAGAATGGCAGCGAAGGCAGTTAGAGGAGATCACCAAGATCGCTCTAAGGTCATAATAAAGATCAATGGTGAGCCAATAAAAGAAGCCGAACAAGGCGCTGCATCCGACCGCTAACCGCGCTCGACTTTGCTCGGTTAATGACGAAACAACCCTTTGAGATTTATCACGTTTGACCCGGCGGCGGTTGAGCTATACGTTAGGCATTAATAATAAAACTTGCCAAAACGCACGTAATAGCGCACGTTACGTATATGAAGACGATTACCGCTACATCTGCTCGCTCAGATTTATACAGGATCATAGATTCTGCCCAGACCTCACATGAACCCGTTCAGATCACAGGGAAGCGGGGCAATGCTGTTCTGGTGGCAGAGGAAGATTGGCGCGCTATTCAGGAGACTATCTATTTACTGGGTATTCCCGGCATGAGGGATTCTATCGTAGAGGGTATGGCTGCACCGATTGAAGAGTGCAGCGAGGAGATCGATCTGTGAGCTACAAGCTGGTTTACACTCGCCAAGCTAGAAAGGACGCCCAAAAACTCAAAGGCACTCACATCGCTAAGAACGCCAAGGAGTTACTCGAACTCATCCAGGAACTGCCATTCGCTGACCCTCCTCCATATGAAGCATTGGTCGGAGATCTTCGGGGGGCATATTCTAGGCGTCTCAACATTCAGCATAGATTGGTGTATGAGGTTCTGGAAGATGAACAGGCGATCAAGGTTTTGAGGCTTTGGACACATTATCAATAAAGCTGGCCCAACAAGTCGATACATCCGACAGCTAACCGTTTGCGACGCCACAGCGGTTTAGAGCGAAAATCCATTTGGGGTATTTTGACTGTTGCTTTGCGGCGGTAGAGTTACATGTTCGCTAATAATATTGGACAAATCGCCTTCTGGACGTTATCCTGTCCATATGACAGCGATAACTTACACCGCAGCAAGAGAGAATCTCGCCGCTACTATGAATCAGGTTTGTGAGGATCACGACCCGGTTATCATCACGCGCAAGCGAGATCAAGCAGTGGTAATGGTTTCGCTGGAAGATTACGAATCTTTGCAAGAGACAGCATACCTTTTGCGCTCTCCGAAGAATGCCAGGCGGCTTTCTGAAGGTATTGCCCAGCTAGAAGAGGGCCAGGGTGTAGTGAAGAGGTTGGATGAATTGCTATGAACATCCAATTTTCCGACAGGGCTTGGGAGGACTACACTCACTGGCAGCAATATGACCGTAAGATAGCCAAGAAGATCAACGCATTGTTGGCTGATATTGGGCGAGATAACCCACACGATGGTATAGGTAAGCCGGAGCCTTTGAAGCATGCTTTTTCTGGGTTTTGGTCTAGGCGTATTACCGACGAACATCGACTTGTGTATAGAGTTAGCGATGATGTTATACAGGTGGCACAGGCGAGGTATCACTACTAAGAATCTAAGCGAACAAGTCGATGCATCCGACCGCTAAAGGGTCACGACTTCTCGGCTGTTATTGGGCAAGTAAGCATTTGAAATATTTTTGACTGTTGCTTAGGCGGCGGTTAATCTCTACGTTCGCAGAAAGGAACAAGCGGGAATGAAACGCATCATCATTAGTACAATCATCGCCAGTCTTGTCGCATCATCCTTGTATGCACAGGACAAAGAGAGAACATCCGAAAAGCCAATTCTCTGTCGCGGGAACTATCAGACAGA
>CBFHKM010000245.1:0-2115 GCA_965656385.1 Oceaniferula sp. | reverse complement strand
GTCATTGCTGTGTCACCAACCTAAGCAGGCATGTCACACTAACCGGATTGCTCTTTGATTGTCTGACACGCAATACATAATGAGACCGAGGGCTTCGCTTTAAGGCGTTCAATATTGATCTCTTTTTGGCACTCATCACAAATGCCGTAGGTTCCTTGATCGAGTTGAGCTAGAGCATATTCAATTTTTTCCAGCAGCTTACTTTCAGAAAAACCAAGCTGATGCTCTACCATATTTTCGGCGATAATATCAGCTCTCTCTGTCTCGTCCGCGATTGCTCCGGCACCTGCACCTGTCTTGACGCCGTGTCGACTAACATCGGCTAAGACATTTTTGCGTTGCCCTAGGAGCGCTTCTCTCAGTTCTTGTTTCTCATCATCATTCATTTTTGACTTTTTTATGGTGGTTTTGTTAGAAAAATTAACACTACAAGTAATAAACCAGATGAATTTATCTATCAATCATATACTGATAATATTTTCTAAATATGTTGCCATTGATGCGATATTAATATTAAACGCACCCATCACATCTCCACAGGATGTGATCACTTCATGGAGGCCTGCTAACGACAGGCAGGAAATAGATGGGAAATCCAGTGACGCTTTCGTTCACAACGCGAGCTATTCTGGAGCGGTTACGCCACTGTGAGTCAGGACAATAAAAAGTCATGACAAGTCAGAATGCCAGCCATGAAGATTAGAGCTAACTCCTGCGTAAAACAGGAAACACTCAATACCCATGAAAAATAAAACATTCGCGCTCCTTGAGGGTGCTAAAAAGTCGGCCCTGTCTCCTTTTACGACAGGTTCTCTCGCTATCTTATCACTTGGCCTCGCCTCTACTCTCAGCGCAGAGCAAGATCTCGGATCTCTTCCGGATACCACCGTCATTGCCAACAGAACACCGTTGCCGCTTTCACAAGTTGGAAACTCAGTCAGCGTTCTCGATGTCGAAGAGTTGGAAGAACAAATGATTCTTCAACTGGATGAAGCTCTCAAGCATGTTCCAGGTGTTATTTCTCAATCCACTGGAGGGCAACAAGGGTCATATTCTTACATCCAAATTCGAGGCATGGAAGCCAAAGATACTGCTTTCTCTATCGATGGTATGCGCATCAGCGGTGGGCCAGATCAATTTATCTCACAGTACTTTGCAGGCAACCATAACATCTCAGGCTTGTCCAAAATCGAAGTGCTGCGCGGCCCTCAAGGGGTCATCTATGGTCCAGATACGATGGGCGGGGTTATCGGCTTATATTCCGCAAAAGGAGAAGGCCCGCACAGCGGCGAGCTACGATTGGAAGCGGGCTCATTTAATTCCCAGATTGCCATGTTGGGCATGCAGGGCACTGAGGGTGATTTCTCTTACTCTTTAAGCCTTGGCTACGAGGAGACTGAAAACGATACGTCCAAGTACAAATTCGACGGTGAAAAGGATAACGATTTTGATATGTTTTCCTACGCCTTGCGCTTGGATTATGCAGTCAACAAACAACTTAATATCGGCATGACTCTGCGAGGTGCTGAAGCAACTTACCTTGGCCCTAACATTGCCGGTTATGGACCCGATGCAACAGACACGGATTACATCCTAGGCACGGTCTTTGCTGAGTATGAATTAAATGAGCAATGGCTAAGCAAGCTCACATTGGGTATTTACCAGCAAAATACGTTTTTCAATCAACCAGACTCACCTTTTACTAGCGATGAGGACCTCACTAAATATGGTCTATATTGGGATAACACATATCAGTGGAACGACCGTTATACCACATTGTTCGGGCTGACCTATGAAGATTCAAGTTATACAAGGGAATCAATTTTTGGGGGGCTAGGGTCTCCTGTTAATAATAACAGAACCCAGTCAGGTGTGTATGCCAATCACATTTGGCATGTAACCGATAACTTTAATGTTTCGGGAGGACTCCGATGGGAAAACTACGACGAGGATCGACAGAAGAAAGGCCAGCGCCGTGAAGACGGCTACGATGACGATCATGTGACTTGGAAGCTCGCGAGTGCTTACACGGCAGAAAAAACGTCTTCGATACTGAGAGCTAGTATAGGCACCGGTTTCAGATTGCCCGCCGTCTCTCAAATAGTCGGTTTGCCG
>CBFHKM010000244.1:0-2118 GCA_965656385.1 Oceaniferula sp. | reverse complement strand
AATATGTTCACGGGTTACCGACCGAGCCCTGCCATACAGTATCCATCAATGGGCTCGGTCATTGCTCATGAATTAGGAGCTAAGAATAATTTGCCTCCATATGTTTGCGTGCCCAATGTGCCTAACATTCATGCCAATTCAGGTTATTTAAGCTCTGCATACGGTCCGTTCGGGTTAGGTGCAGACCCCTTGAGTAAAGGCTTTAAGGTTCGTGACCTGAATATGCCTGACGGTGTTGGAGAGGGTAGATTTTGCCGGCGCAAGTCATTGCTGGAAACGGTAGATGCGCATTTTAGGTCGATTGAGAATTCAGACGCATTGGATTCAATGGATGCATTTTATCAACATGCGTATCGTTTGATTTCATCTCAGAAGGCACGTGAGGCATTTGACCTGAGTAAAGAGCCGGACGAGCTCAAGGACATGTATGGTAGAACGCAAGCTGGTCAGCGCATGTTACTTGCGCGCCGTTTGGCGGAATCGGGAGTTCGCTTTATTTCTCTCACTGCTGGCGGATGGGACCACCATGATGATATTAAGGGTGGTATTGAGAAAAATCTACCACCTGTGGACAAGGCGGTTGCGGCTTTGCTACGTGATCTGGAAAATCGAGGTATGCTAGATGATACATTAGTCATGTTGACTTCAGAATTCGGCAGAACTCCGAAGATCAATAAGAACAATGGACGTGACCATTGGCCGCGTGTGTTTTCTGTTATGCTTGCTGGGGGCGGAGTGCAAAAAGGACTCATTTATGGTAAATCAAATGCTTTGGCTGCAGAACCTGAGGAAGACAAGGTAGGGGTGGCTGATTTGGCTACCACGGTGTATAACCAGATCGGTATTAACGCTGATAAGGAGCTAATGGCTCCAGGTGGTCGCCCTATCGAAATTGTTGCTGGTGGTAGTGTGATTGAAGATCTTCTTATTTGATTTTTATAACGTGAAAGTAAACAGGAGCCTCATCGTAGCTATCGCATTATCGTCGTTGTCGACACTGCTACATGCTTTCAGCCCTGACTTAGTGTCCGTGTTGCCAAGAGGTGGGGTTCGTGGTGAGGAGGTTGAGCTTGATTTGCGAGGGAATCGTATGTTTGAGCCGCAAAAGCTACTTTGCTACAAAAAAGGAGTCTCGGTCAAATCCCTCACCAAGGTGAGTGATAAGCATATTAAAGTTGTTGTGAGCGTAGCCGCAGATGCTGCCTTGGGCGAGTATCCGCTACGATTACTGTGTAAGGGGGGCTTCACCTACATGTCGACTTTCTGGGTTGGGCAGTTTCCCACGGTTAAGGAGATAGAGCCTAATGATAGCCTCAGGAAGCCTCAAGCAGTTGAATTTAACGTGACTATTCATGGAGTATCTAAGCGGGAAGACGCCGATTATTACCGAGTCATGGTGAAGAAGGGTCAGCGTATTTCCGCAGAGCTCGAGGCCATACGTTTGGGTAAAATCTTATTTGATCCATATGTCGCTATTCTTGATGAAGACAGCCGTGTGTTGGCAGCTGCCGATGATACAGCGCTGCTACGTCAAGATAGCTATGTGTCTGTGATCGCCCCAAAGGACGGAGAATATCTCATCATGGTGAGGGAGTCCTCCTATGAGGGCAGTAATAAGTGCCGCTACCGGCTCCATCTTGGCGGTTTTTCACGTCCGAGCGCGGTTTATCCCCCAGCCGGGAATGCTAATGTGGCTGGTGAATTCCTCATGATTGGCGATCCTGCAGGAGATTATGTGATGCAGGCCATTCCGGTTGGGCGTGATGGATCCCATTACGATCTCTTTGCGCTGCGAGACGGTATGAGTGCACCTTCAGCCAACCCTGTTTTAGTGAGCTCCCTGCCGTTTGCTAACGAACAAGAGCCCAATGGAGAATCGAAAAAGGCAACACCCATGAAGCCGTTAGCGGCCCCATGTGCCTTCCATGGCATCATTGCTAAAAAAGAGGATGTGGATTGGTTTCGTTTTCATGCCAAAAAAGGCGAGAGTCTGCGAATTAGAGTCAAAGCTAGGTCATTGCGTTCTCCCCTTGATAGTGTCCTGATTCTGCGTGATGCCGACGGCAAACAACTGGGGCGCAACGACGATCAGGGAGGTCTTGATAGCATCATTGATTT
>CBFHKM010000243.1:0-2128 GCA_965656385.1 Oceaniferula sp. | reverse complement strand
GCGTGAGCCGCTTGATATGCTTGACGTGTATTTCCAACAATCTCATACGTGCGACATCCCTCGATGAAGTTGTAACAACGCCATATGCCTCCACCAGCACCGGACACGTATAGCCCCCCTTTTCTCGCTGGGTATAGGTTCAATGTCTGACCTCCAACATCACGCTTAACCCGCATCACCTTCGAGTTGATATGGTGAGTTACCATTTCAACATTACGCATCACGGCTAAGGGGTCACGGAATACCTTTTCATTAATCCGCTGGAAAATGTAACGGTGCTTCAGACCATCTTCAGTTTCAAATGTCGCAATGTAAGTGGCGTTGATATGACCACTATGAATCTCCTCACCTTTTATAAAAACTCCAGCAATGGCGAAGTCATTGGCGATTTTTTCGATATGACAATTGTAATCCATTATTTGATTACTGCTCAGGCAGAAGGAATATCAAGTCGACGAATGATACCTGGCAAGGCAAGCTCGATCACTGCCGCAACTTCCTGATAAGCCCTCGGCCCCATGCCTATGGGGTCAGGCACATCAGCACCTGCTAGATTTTCATCCCCATCGATGAAATCACACAACAAACTTAGCGAGTCGTCACAATCGGGGCTGAATTGCTTTACCACTGCTGCGTGCGAGCTCGTCATAGCCACAATCAAATCAGATTCAGATAGAAGCCCCTCATCTATTTGACGGCTCTTAAAACCCTGCAGAGATGCCTCCTTAGACCGCACTATCTCAAGTGTCTCTGAGCTTGCAGGCTGCCCTGCCATGGCCCCCACGCCAGCAGAACCTACCGTTACCGCAGTATTGTCACCCAGAGCTTTTTTAAGCAGTGCTTCTGCCATCGGGCTGCGACAGGTGTTTCCCGTGCAGACAAACAAAACATTTCTCGTCGACATAGTTTAGAGCTGAATGGTGGGAAATATCGCAGTCATCCATGAAATCTTTTTTAATGAAGCCACAGGCGAATCACTTACCTTGTCTTCAAATGCAAAGACGTGCGAGTTACGCCACCTTCCGAACGCATGTGATATGTTAAATTATCCATCATATCCAATGCACTTATGGCTGTCTCGATCATCTCCTTATTAGCATTAAAATCCGCCACCTCAGAATCAGACATCAGTTCATCTGCATTGTCCTCCATTAATTTCAGCCATTGTTCAACATAGCCATGTAGTATCTTCATGTCCACGTTGAGCCAAACCCCTTGTCGTGTTTCATCAACTCTGTTGGACGAAAGTGCCGACAACCCTTCCGCAAATCGTTTCGAACTAGATGCAAAAAACAACTCATCACTTACTGATACAGATGGGACAAAATCATCGTTCTGAAATGGAATCGGAACAAACCAAGTTTTCAATCCATCCTTCTCGCTACTCATCGGCACCTGCATGGGGATTTCGGCCCCAGTCATCTGACTTGCCTTTTTCAACAAGCTTTCAAGTGCTTTATTAATACGCACCCACGAAGCCTGTAATTTATCTCGATCATCGACTGTGCTGACGTAAGCAACCCGTGGCATCTTGCCATCAGCTATAAAAGCCTCAGGCACGTTAGGCACTTTTGGTATTGTTCCATTGAGATCAACAACAAGAGCCGTTTCAGCACCGAGCCCTTCTGCCATATTTGTGCGCAAGGCCTTCCATACCTCCAGCAAGTCACTGCTGAACATTTCTTCAAACATCTGGAGACTAGCATCATACGCAATAAAGTTTAAATCCCCATTAGCTGCCCCCTCTCCTGACGCTGATGACAACATGGGCAATACGTGTTTGGAGGTTGCGTAGCTGACCTCGACTAAGGTATCGATCATGTTCATCAAGCCCTCATTATATTCTGGATTAGTAGCCCAATTAGCGAACAAAAGATTACCTTCACCTTGAGACATGGCAGATAGCTTATGATCCAAGTCCATATCATATTGAGGCATGTTCGATCCTCCATGTATTTCGACTTTAATACCGTCCTCTAGATAAGCTACGTAGCCAGCATCTGAGTCCTTGAACATCGCTGCAAGCTCCCGTGCCTGCTTGTCAATATTATCAAGCATCACCTCTAGGTCCTGCGTATCTCCCATTGAATCTGACACAGCCAACTGATCAGCTAACCCCTCTGAAAAA
>CBFHKM010000242.1:0-2135 GCA_965656385.1 Oceaniferula sp. | reverse complement strand
CCGAGCCGCCAGCAGGAACTAAAGACGGGGGCATCATCAAGGACGGCTTCAACTCTGAACTCGACGAGCTTCGGGCCGCCTCGTCTAGCGGCAAGCAGTGGCTTGCAGAACTCCAAGAAACCGAGCGCAAGCGAACAGGCATCGACTCGCTAAAAATCAAATTCAACAACGTCTTCGGCTACTTCTTAGAGGTCACCAAGGCAAAGCTCGACCTTGTGCCTGATGACTATCAGCGCAAACAAACAATGACGAATGCTGAGCGCTTCATCACGCCTGCACTCAAGGAGATGGAGAACAAGATTCTTGGAGCTGACGAACGTGCTAAGCAGCTTGAATACGAAGAATTTATTAAGCTAAGGCAAGCAGTGGCAGAAGAGATTGATCGTCTGCAGCAATGCGCTGAATCACTGGCCACATTGGATGTTTTGCTCGGTCTTGCCGAGCTTGCGCAGCTTCATCAGCATACCCGCCCCCTCATTGACCACTCGGGAAACCTGCAAATCACAAATGGCCGTCATCCCGTTCTGGAGCAAACTTTAGTCGAAGAAAAGTTTGTCCCGAATGACACCCTCATCGAGGCGACCAGTTCACGGCTCATCTTACTCACAGGTCCAAATATGGCAGGTAAATCAACCTACATTCGTCAGGTTGCATTAATTACATTGATGGCTCAAATTGGGGCTTACGTGCCCGCCGAGAAGGCTCACATTGGTCTAGTCGATCGTATTTTCTGCCGTGTTGGAGCTTCGGACGACCTCACTAGTGGCCAATCAACATTCATGGTGGAAATGAATGAAACCTCGCTCATCATCAACAATGCCACCGAAAAATCACTTGTCATTTTGGATGAAATCGGACGAGGGACAGCAACATTTGATGGTCTCTCAATTGCATGGTCAGTAGCCGAGCACCTACATGACACCATCAAAGCGCGCACCTTGTTTGCTACTCACTATCACGAGCTTACCGATCTATCGCGCACCCGAGAAGCCGTAGAAAACTACAATGTTGCCGTGCGGGAGTGGAATGATGACATCATCTTCTTACGCAAAATCGTTCCGGGCACTGCTGATAAGTCTTACGGTATCCAGGTAGCTCGACTAGCAGGCCTACCTCCGACAATCATCGATCGAGCAAAGGATATCCTATCGCACCTTGAAATGAATTCAACGCGGCCCGAGGCCAAGGATAAACCGAGGGCCAAAAACACAAAAAATAATTCTCTCCCTGAGGCTGATTCGCCCCAGATGAATTTGTTTAACTAACCACCACACTTGAAATCTAAGCACCCCATAGGGATTCTCGACTCTGGAATCGGCGGCCTCTCAGTTCTTAATGAGATTCGCAAAACCTTACCCAACGAGCCCATCGTCTACTTTGGTGACAGCGCCTGGTGTCCCTACGGAGCACGTGATGCAGAAGGCATTCAGCGCCGCGTCTACGCCATAACCGATTTCCTGCTTTCTAAAAACTGCAAGTTGATCGTCATCGCATGCAACTCAGCAACAATAGCCGCAGTGGAGGCCCTAAGGTCTACCTACCCAGTCCCCTTTGTCGGAATGGAGCCCGGAATCAAGCCCGCTGCTGCCCATACCCAAACTGGGACTGTAGGAATACTAGCAACCGAAGCCTCCTTAGCTGGGGAAAAATTCCACCGCTTGGTCAACGACCATGGCGAGGGCGTAACCATCATCACGCGCCCCTGCCCTAACTTTGTCAAACTCGTCGAAGACGGTGACCTCAACAGCCCAACGGCTCGCACTATTGTAGAAGAAGAAGTTCTGCCATTGATTGAAGCAGGAGCAGATGTTCTCGTATTAGGCTGTAGTCATTACCCTTTTCTAAAGCCTCTCATTCAAGACATCGCCGGACCGCAAGTTACCGTTATGGATACTGGACAAGCAGTGGCTCAGCGAGTGAATCACTTTATCGCAGGTGAGCTCGAAGTATCACAGCCCAAGTGTGATATATATACCAGTGGCGAACTTTCTCATTTAGAAAAACACTTCCCTCTTCTCTGCCCTCATATAAAAGCGTCTCTGCATCATGCTGACATCTGAGACAGATTACATTCAGCTAGTTCACTGGCAGCCATTGGCGAACGAGCACCGCAATGAGGTCAGGAAATGGACAGT
>CBFHKM010000241.1:0-2146 GCA_965656385.1 Oceaniferula sp. | reverse complement strand
CTCCCAATATCCAATCCCTTTTACCTTGTAAATTCACAATTCACGGACTGACCCTTTTCATGACCCCTTTCATGTGACGTTTGAGGACCTAAAACCTCTAGTCTCCCAGCCAATATAGAATAATGGATTGGAAGGATTCTAAAATATAACTCTTCTACTTTCGAGATTTACGGATTGACTTTTAATCTCCCATCATATTCCAAAATACGGCCGCCTGATGGGTTTAGATAACTAGTGATACTTCCACTTGTCCTTCTTCCTGGTCTTGTGTAAAAATTGATTTGTAACTGCCCGTAATTACCATTTTCCAATTTAAAAAATAGATACGTGTCTCCTTGTTTTCCGCTTTTCCATTTAGGGGATGATAATAATGATCCATACTCCCAGCTAGATCCATACCCTTTTTCTGGAGCCAAGTAAACAGCATCGCGTGTTGTTTCCAGAACTCCTCCATTGAGTGCTTCAACCTTGAATGACCAATCATAGCGTGCTTGCCTTCCCTTACCCTCAACTCCCCCTCGTAGAGCGGTGATCTTAATTTCTCCAGACTTTCCCAAATAACCCGTTTTTAAATTATAATAAACAGGTAATCCGTCCCAATTAAGCCTTAATAGTTCACTTGATTTAATTAAGCCTGGCATTTCAGCTTGCTTGATCAATGTGTAGGTTTTTGGTTCGGACTTATCTGGCACATATATCTCTGCGCTATTACTATAGGCAAAAGACACCGCCTGCCCTTTGGTCTTTCTGTATCCTTCTTTTTCAAAGCTCTGAAAACTAAACCCCTTTCCATTGTCTTTAATATAGAATGTTCCATTTCCATCAGTGAAAATATTTTTAACCACTGTGTTTGACCCCCATAACGTGCGAGGTTGCTCCACTCTGTAATCTATTTTCACTCCTTCAATGGGTTCTCCATTATGATCTACTACCTTTCCCCAAAATTCGATAGGAACATTGGCTTGAGCAATAGTTAGTTTCATTATTTTTTCTCGTCGATCCTGTTGCTTCTTTCTTCTCTCTTCAACATATTCAGGGGTTACTGTGATAGATTTTTTCTCAGATTCTTGGGTAACTGATTCACTTTCATTTTGAAGGGGCTGTTTTCTTTCTATCAATATGAGCCACAGAAATAAGCTTATTAATATAAAGATTGATAAGATGATTATTTTTTTCATTTGCTACTCATAATCAACAACACCACCAAAATTTGCATCTCATACAAATATGAACTCCTTGAGCTAATCAATCAATTTAAAAAACGAGGCAACTAACAAATAAACATAAAATCTGATAGGCTTCGCTAAAAATCAGGAAGGCCAAAGAAAAGATGGCTTCTCTTGACTACTGTGCAGAGATGGCTGAATGTCCTAGGAATGAAAGATCCGCGCATTTCACAACTCGCTCGCCAGCTAGTCCGCTACTCCACCAGTATCAAAAAAGGCGAGAAGGTCATGCTCCATCTCTGTGATGTACCCGATGAGCTCGGTATTGCCTTGATACGAGAGGTGCGTGCCAAGAAAGCCATTCCCATCCTGAAGGTCGAGCACGGCCTACTCGGACGTGAGATGCTGCTTGGCGCCTCAGACGAGCAGTATCAAACCATCGCCAAGCACCAGCTTGCTGAGATGAAGGATATGGATGCCTACATCGCCATACGTGGCTCGCACAACATATGCGAATCCAGTGACGTTCCTGCTGCTAGGATGAAAACCATGATGAGCCACATGCGCAAGGTGATGAACCGGCGCGTCGATCACACCAAGTGGTGCGTGCTGCGCTGGCCTCACCCTGCCATGGCCCAACAAGCAGGCATGAGTACGGAAGCTTTTGAGGACTTCTACTTTGACGTCTGCTTGGCCGACTACCAATCGATGCTTCCTGCAATGCGTGCGCTGAAGCGGCTGATGGAGAAAACCGATCAGGTGCACATCAAAAACAAAGGCACGGACCTGCGCTTCTCGATCAAGGACATCCCGGCTATTGTCTGTGGTGGTAACTATAATATCCCCGACGGAGAGGTGTTCACCGCTCCTGTGAAGAATAGTGTCGAAGGCTACATCACCCACAATGCTCCCACCGTGTATCAGGGAATCCCCTTTGATAATATCCGGCTAGAATTTAAGCAGGGCAAAATCATCAAGGC
>CBFHKM010000240.1:0-2149 GCA_965656385.1 Oceaniferula sp. | reverse complement strand
AACCGCCTGCGTGCCTTGGAAAGCTGCCTCGGTCGACTGCCGGAGAAGGAACGCGCCCTCATCGACTTTCGGTATTTTTCAGATTCTCATCTGGATGAATATGCGGCAATATGCGGCAGGCCTGCCGACTCCCTACGTGTCAGCCTGTTTCGCATCCGCGCTGCCCTGAAAAAATGCATCACCGGCGAACTCGCCCTATACCGCAGCCGATCATGAACCAGCGCGAACTCGAACACCACTTGCAAGAGCTCTTCGACGGTCGTCTCGAAGGGCAGGCATACGAGCACCTGCAACAAACACTGCGTGATGACCCGGCCGCAAGGGAGGCCTACCGCGAATATCTTCACCTCTATCATGCGCTTGAATTCCGTGCCAAGGGCGTCGATCTACTCAATGTGGTGCCTATGGAGAAGGTCGTCGACCGGCGACAACGCCGCGCAATAAGCATTGCTGGCTTGGCCGCCGTTGCGGTGCTTGTGGTTGGAGCACTGGCGATGACCCTGATCGCCACGCACACGCCTCAGCCAACGCTTGCCGTCAAAACCGCACCGGGAACCGAAATCAGCATCAGTCATGCACACACCGGTGAGGATGCGCCGGAAGGTCTGGTGCTCGAACCCGGCTCACGCCTGAAAGTGAACAAGGGTACGGTGGAGCTCGAGTTTGCCTCCGGAGTGCGCGGCATCGTGCGTAGCCCTGCCGACCTCACCCTGCAACGTGAGGATCTACTCGATCTGACCAACGGCACAGTCTGGTTTGAAGTGCCAAAGAAGGCTGTTGGATTCATGGTCAACACTCCCGATCTGACACTTACAGATCTCGGCACCGAATTTGGCATCATCTCCGAACCAAATTTTCTCGATGAAGTGCATGTTTTCCATGGCAAGGTGGAGGTGAGCAATCGCAATGGGCTGAAAAAAACAGAACGGCTCGAAGCTGGTCAGGCACGCTTCGCCGAACCAGCAGGACACTGGAGGGAAACCCCGGCGCGGAGAGACCATTTTCTTGATGAGCTACCAAGCAAGGAGATCAAGCCGGCCGTGATTTTGACCGAAGATTCCAGCGGCAGCCAGCTCGCATACGCGAATGATGCCAGTGCCTCAGACCTCCTGCATGGTCTGACGCCAGTCACCACCGGATGGAATCTTAAAAACAACGCCCACCCGAAGGAACTCACGGACGGCATCCATGGGGCCCGGTTCGAACAATTGCCAGGCGACGCGGTGCAGGGCGCCTGGACAACGGTCGGCGCCACCGCAGAATACTATTTGGGAACCGGTCCCACAGGACGCGGTTTTGACATCACCTCGATCCATTCCATTGCCGATTGGAATGGCGCGGGATTTGGCAACCAAGCGTGGACGGTTGAGGTCAAACCGGTCGGTGCCGATTACCATATTCTTCACACGGTGAAGTATCACCCGCTCCGCGCGGATCTACATTCCGGCGGCGCGACCAAGGTCGGTCTCACGGATAAAAGCGGGGTGCTTGCCAGCGGAATTGAATCGATCAAATTCACCGCCAGCCACGTGGCGGGTTCCGTTGACAACGCTTTTGTCTGGCGCGAGTTGGACGTGTTTGGTGTTCCGACCGAACAACCCGACCGCTAGGGGCTCACGTCTCTAGTGACGACTGTATTCAGAAAGAGGCGAGACCACCTCGACCCTCAGGACAACATGCCTCATACCATCTAGCATCTGATACAACTCAATCAACCTCGCCGAACCCTTGGTAAATCTCGGCACCTTTCCCTCAGTGCCACCTTGGACGCGCCCGCCACTCAACGCGCAACACTCACAAGACCGGCGGTGGCCCAGCGGGCTTGCCGGTTTTTTTATCGAGCGGATACTTCGGCTTCCAGGTGGGATGTTTCTGGCTGAGCCAGGTATTGATCTTGTTGGATAATTGAGCAGCGATCTTGGGTTTGTCCGCGATCAGGTTGTTCTCCTCTCCGATGTCCTTGCTGATGTTGTAGAGTTGCCAGGCATCCGCCTCGTAGAAGTAGAGCAGCTTGTAGCGCTTGCCGTTTACCTCATCGATGGCGACAACACAGGGCTGGGCACGGATGTCCATGTAGCCGGGGAAGAGGTAAAAAATGGGAGCGCGTTTATCGGCAGCATTTGGCTTGCGCAGGGCCTTGGCAAAGGAT
>CBFHKM010000239.1:0-2181 GCA_965656385.1 Oceaniferula sp. | reverse complement strand
GACACGATGCAATTTCTCACCTGTGATGTGAACACCTATTGCATTGGAATTGCTGCATCTATGGGAGCCGTTCTGCTGACGGCTGGCACAGAGGGTAAGCGTTTCTGTCTTCCCAATTCACATGTCATGATCCACCAGGTTTCCGGTGGAGCTCAAGGCACTGCCGCAGACGTCGAAAGAACCATTGGCTTCATGTTCAACTTGAAGAAAAAGCTCAACGACATCTTATCCAAGCATACTGGCAAAACCGTCAAGCAAGTCGAGAAAGATGCTGACCGTGATAATTACATGTCGGCTGAAGAATCAGCCAAATACGGCCTTGTTGATAAGGTCCTAGAAAGCCGCAAAGAGCTGCCCGCAGCAGATAACGCGGATGACGCAAAAAAATAAGACATTCGATCTGATTTAGGTTAGTATAAAGGCGTGCCATGGAAATATATTCCATGCGCGCCTTTTTATTTCGCCTCGACTATGCGAGCACAAAATCTCCTAATAACTCACCATCATAAGAAACCATGGCTCGATCATCTAATATTACAATGTGTTCCTTCTGCGGCAAAAGCCACTCAGAAGTCAAAAAACTAATTGCTGGCCCTGCGGTATATATATGCGACGAATGCATAGATGTATGCTCATCCATCTTGGAAAAAGAACTAGGTGAAACCAAAGGTAAAGTTGCTGAGACTCACATCAACACAGGTGACGTGCCTACGCCAGAAAAGCTTTCAGCAAAGCTCAATGAATTTGTTATCGGCCAGGAGCGAGCCAAGAAGGTCCTCTCTGTTGCTGTTTACAACCACTACATGCGCCTGAGGCAAAACAACGTCAATTTATCTGCTGATTTTGCAGACGTAGATATCGAAAAATCCAACATTCTAATGCTTGGGCCTACTGGCTCGGGCAAGACCCTTCTGGCGCGCACCCTTGCGAATGTCTTGGATGTGCCCTTCACCATTGTAGATGCGACCACACTTACTGAGGCCGGATATGTGGGAGATGATGTCGAGAACATCATTCTCAGGCTGCTCCAAGCCGCTGATTTCGATGTCGAAAAAGCTGAACGAGGTATCATTTACGTTGATGAGATTGATAAGATAGGTCGGACCACTCAGAATGTTTCTATCACGCGTGACGTCTCAGGCGAAGGAGTTCAACAAGCTCTGCTGAAAATTTTAGAAGGCACGATATGCAACGTCCCCCCTCAAGGAGGTCGAAAACACCCACAACAAGAATATATTCAAGTCAACACCGAGCGCATTCTGTTTGTCTGTGGTGGAGCTTTTGTAGGCATTACCGACATCATCAGCCGTAGACTTGGGAAACATGTATTGGGATTTCACGAAGGTGAAGAATCTGAAGACGAGAAAAACCCTGAGTCTCTTGAACTATTCGACAAGGCTGAACCTGAAGACTTGCTACACTTTGGTTTGATTCCTGAATTCATCGGGCGTCTCCCGATCATCTCCTCGCTACGTGAACTCACCACAGACGAGCTGATCGAGGTGCTGACTCAGCCCAAAAATGCGCTCATCAAGCAATACTCGAAATTACTTGCGATGAGTGGAGTGAAGTTGAAGGTCACCAAGGATGGCCTTACCGCTCTCGCTGAAGAAGCCATCCGTCGAGGCACTGGTGCCCGTGCTTTGCGAGCCATCTTCGAAAAAATCATGCTCAACGTCATGTATGAGATTCCCGGCAGAGACGACATCATTTCGGTAACAATCAACCGCGCAGTGGTTGAAGGAAAGAAGCCCCCTATTCTGAGGAAAAAGCGCGCTGATGCAGCTTAAGCCCCCAAAAAATTAGCAGACATCCTGCTTGCATCTGCACACTAATTGTTTATGCGTTTGGCATGAGTTCAAACAATTCAATCAATCACCTCGACCAGCTTAAGCAGTATACAACGGTCGTTGCAGACACTGGAGATTTCGCATCCATGGAGGAATACAAACCCCAGGACGCAACTACTAATCCTTCTCTCATATTACAAGCTGCAGCCAAACCAGAATATAAGCATCTGGTAGAACAGGCAATCAGCGAGCATTCGGGCTCAGAGCTCACTGGCGAGGCCTTGGTCGAAAGCATCATCGATCGCATCCTCATCCTATTTGGGTTGGCTATTCTTGAAATTGTGCCTGGCCGTGTGTCTACTGAAGTAGATGCCCGCCTTTCCTTTGACAC
>CBFHKM010000238.1:0-2190 GCA_965656385.1 Oceaniferula sp. | reverse complement strand
TAACTGCAATTTCGACGCCCGCCGCGGCTTTGCCTCGCACATCCACAACTTCCACATCCACGCGCCGCTCTTCCAACAGTGAAAAATTGACCTCATATTCGCCGGCCAGGTAGTCAATCGCTTCTGATTCCGTCTTGGCATAGCCATCAGGGTCACAAGCCAACCTATAGGAAGTCGCCTCAATTAAATTTTTGGATTCAAAGTAGCCATTCTCGTTGCTCAAAACCTCCTCCACGCGATGAATATAAGTTATCCCAACCTTATCATCTACTTGGCCTATTTCAACCTTCACCCCTTTGAGAGGTTCACCAGAAACTCGATCTGTGACTCGACCACGTATTGTCACCACCGAGCCATGAAATTCACCAGCTTGCAAAATCACACCCTCTGCGCCTGCCTGCGCTTTGACTAAAGCTGCAGGCTTAGATACATAATCAATCCAATAACGGTCGGGCTCATACGTAAGTAGATACTCCCCTTGAGGGAGGTGGTCAAAACGGAAACGCCCCTCTTCATCGCTCTTCAACCACTCGAAAGCTCCATACTCTCGCGGATCGTCAGTCCGCGGACTGATATGTCCGAACAAGGTCCTCACCCGTGAGGAGTTGTCTGTGATCACGATATTTGGTCCACGCCTTAGGCGAATATTTCCGTTCGGGATTGGCTTGCCCTTTGTGTCGACAAGCGATCCTTTGATGCTGAATGCTCTTTTTACCTCAAGTTCAATCAGCTTGTCAGACTGCTTAAAATCCAATTCAACATGGTTTGGAGCGTAGCCATCTTTCCATGCCACACAAAAATGAGGATAAAAGTTTGCGCCTTCGACCGGCCCCAAGCGAAATTTACCGTCCGGTCCACTGGTTGCCTCCACATTGCTCGGCGCAGCGTATATCTTGGCCCCGGCTAAGGGTTTCCCTTCCGGGGTTCGGATGATTCCTTGAAAATAATTACCCTTCTCTTTCTCCAATTCAAATGGCAAAATAATAGGGGATTGATCGGGCTTGGCTGTGACTCGCTTGCGTTCGTAGCCGTCTTTCCCTGCTTCTATTTCGTATTTCGCCTTGGGCACCAACAGTTGGAACTCACCTTTTTCATCCGAGACCACTTTCTCTGATAAGGATGGCGCGTACAATACTCCCGGAACTGAGCTGTTTCGCTTGCGCTGGTGATCCGCTAGGTAGACGACGATTTTGACCTCGGGTAAAGGCGTGCCGTCAAAAATGGTTTCACCGAACAAATTGGTAGTCGCAAACATCTCAAGGACTTGCTCCGAAATTTCACTGGGTGCCTCGGATAACAAAACAAGGTGATCCTTGGCCAGATAACCCTCTGCCTCGGGGACCAAGCAATATTCGTCTGAACCGACCTTGGCGATGAACTTCCCGGTCGCGTCGCAGGAGACTTCAAACAAGGGTTTCTTGCGTTTGAAACTGTAACTCTTTGGAAACACCTTCACCACGGCACCAGGGATGCCTTTGCCATCCACAACGACCTGACCTCGCACCACTCTGGCGTTTTCACTATTGTCGGCGACTTTACTGTAATAGATAAACCCTGCGAAAATCATAGAGGATGCGACCAGCAAAATTATGAGTTTTTTCATTAATACTTCTATGTGTTGTTGTTTGTTCTGAGAAAAAAGGGGAAGGATCATCTCTCTTATCCATTCATTTAGAGACACTCAACAGGCTCACCCAAAAGCTCAAGGGAAAAATACTTAATAACTCAAAAAGAGTAACATCAGTAATTTTTAAGGAATGCTGATGAGTCAACCTATACGAGAAGAGATCTTACCGCGTCTGGGGCAACGCTACCTGTCATGAGCCAAATCGGACCGTTCGAAGATACTCAATAAATTCTGCGAGCTGTTTGGATATGACCGCAAACACGCAATCAAACTGCTGGGCGGCAAAGCGGGATGGGGAGGTGACTAGATTTGCAGGTGTTTCTAGTATATTGTTTGTAAGTTGAGACTTTGATTGCGGACAGAGCATCCACGGCACAACCATCTGTCAACCACCCACAGGGCTTAATGCTAAGAGATAATGCCAACAAAAAATAGTATGTCTTTGAAATACTGGCGGGGGAAATGCGATACGATAGGGTGATCATGACCCATTTCTATGCACGCCTCTTTTTACATCGCCTTCCATCTCCTTTTTCGCCAAATAACAGGCTTAACTCCTCATC
>CBFHKM010000237.1:0-2196 GCA_965656385.1 Oceaniferula sp. | reverse complement strand
CCTCGCCACAGATCTGGAAACCCTTGATCGCGGCCTTGGTCTCAACAGTAGGCTCGATGTTGTTTTTGGATCCAGTCATCAGGCCGGAGCCGGCGTGATCGAAGGTGATGATGACTTTGCCATTCTTGATTTCGTGGCTCTTGTAGAGGGGGCCACTGCAGGCGGCCAGGTCTTTGCCGTAGTCGTTTTTGAGTGCCCAGAGAGCCAGACGGATGCCGACGTCAACCTTGTTGTGCGGATGAATGTCTTTGGCTTCGCCGATGTCGTTGAGCACGGCCATGCCGGTGTTTTTCAGGCTGAGCGTGCGGCGCTGCTGGTCACAGATGGAGGCCCATGCGTCATGCTCAACGGGATTGCTGGCTTCTCCTCGGAAGCTGGCGAGCTGGGCGAAGTAGAAGGGGAAGTCTCCCTGCCCCCAGTGCTCTCTCCAGCCGGAGATCATGGCTTGGAAGTGCTTGGTGTATTGAGTGATGTTGTGGCTGGCGTTCGATTCACCTTGATACCAGATGGCTCCCTTGATGGCGTATGGGATGACGGGGTTGACCATGCCGTTGAAGAGTGTGGTGGGGATTTGCTGGTTCGTGATTGGGGATTGTGGTGCTCTGCGCCTGTTGCCCTTTTTTTTCTTTTTAGGATCCCAGTTCTCGATCGCTTTTTTGAGGCTAGTGTGCTTTTGCTGCATGTAGGCGACCATGTCTTTGTCGTCTTGATAAGCGTCCACTGGGATCCATGGCTCCACAAGAGTGCCGCCCCAGGCACATTTGATAATACCCACGGGAACCTTGAGCTCTTTGCGTAGCTCACGGGCGAAGAAGTAGGCGGTGGCGGAGAAATTGTCATTGGTCTTGGGTGAGGATGAAATCCAGTTGCCATTGAGACTGTCGAGTGGCTCGAAGGGTGAGGTTTTTTTCTGCACTTCGAACTGACGGAGCTGATCGTCTGCTGCGGTGGTCACCTCCTTGTTGATATACTCGGCGGTGATTATGTCTTCAGGCTGGGTCCGCCCGGGCTTGGATTTTCTCAACTGCTTGAGGTAAAAATCCATGTTAGACTGACCGGAGCAAAACCAGACTTCACCAGAGAGCACATTGTTGATTTTAATACTGTTGTTGCCCTTGAGGGTGATGGTGTGTGGGCCACCGGCTGCGGGTGTTTTTAACGCGACCTTCCACTTGCCGGCGTCATCCGCGGTGGCGGAGACAGTGGCTCCCCAGCTGGCGGTGACGGTTACTTTTTCCCCTGCGTCAGCACTTCCCCAGACTGGGGCCTCGGTGTCGCGCTGGATGACCATGTGGTCGGTGAACAGGGCAGCGGGGGTGACGTCAGCGAGGCTGGTGAGTGTAATCAGTGGGGCGAGTGCGGTAAGAATGAGGAATGTTTTTTTCATGACGTGGCGGATGATGTGTGATGAGGGTGACTGGTCAGCTGAGTGATTACGGGATAATTGCTCGAGGTTGTTCATTTATTATCAGCGCCAATGATTGAACGGAAGCTTGAACATATTTTTTCATCTGGTGTTTCATCGCGAGTTCATCCAAGTTAATTAAGTTTTAACTTCATAACTAACTCATGAACAAAGATGACATCCGCAAAGGCCTCAGAAATATCAGAACAAGATCTGCCACCATTACTGCCGTGGAACAGCAGGGAGCTTGTATGAGTGAAATCATCATACCTCTCCTCAATGACAGAGACGAAGGGGTAAGATGGTCAGCTATAAAGATTCTATCTGAAATTGGCGACTCCAGGTCAATAGCACCTCTGATTTCGCTGCTTGAGCAAAATAAAAATACAACAACGGCGACCATGACCCTCAGAGCCATCACCGGCAAGGAATACGGTGATGACCCTTCCGAGTGGCGCGACTGGGCAGCCAAAGACGACAGCATTCGGAATTCAGGGGGACTTGATCTCTCAGATGCAGATCTTATCAGTGCAGCCGTTGAGGATCTTCCTGTAATGGTCTCAGGATCAGGCGAGGCATACACCATCACCGTGACCCTCCCCGATGAACGTAGTCAGCAGGTTTGGATCGCCCTCTCTGCAAAAACGCCCGATGGCAAGCCCATCGTTCAGCTCAGCACTCCTTGCGGGGACGCAGACAAGACTCAGTATGAGAATGCACTGAAAATGAACATGTCCATACCATTTGGCTGTCTTGCACTGGCAGAGATGGAAGGAAAGCTCGTTTTCGCC
>CBFHKM010000236.1:0-2230 GCA_965656385.1 Oceaniferula sp. | reverse complement strand
CAGAGGTGCATAATGTTGATTGAGTTGTGGTATGGCTTAGGGCCTTTTAATTAATATAGGGTAGTTAGTTTTTTGGATGTTAGCGGTCTTGTTTGATTTTGAAAGAAGGAATTTTAGTGACTTAATTTCCAAACAAGCTCGTGGTGATAAGTCTCACCAGGCCTGATAATAGCGGATGGGAAGTTAGGGTGATTGGGAGAGTCAGGAAAACCTTGAGTTTCTAAGCAGAGTCCAGAGCGGTGCACGAAGGGCGAGGATAAGAAGTTGCCTGTATAGAATTGAATGCCAAGTTGGTTGGTCTGGATTTCAAGTGTTCTACCGCTGTATGGGTGGTGGACGACGGCAGCTGTCTGAAGAAGTTTTTCATTATCGTGATGATCACGAAGCACCCAACAGTGGTCGTAGCCTCCAGCTACTTTGATGGCTTTATAATCGCTATTAATCCCTTTGCTGATCAACTGAGGGCTGGTGAAGTCTAGGGGGGTGTTGGTAACGGAATGTATTTCACCGGTGGGAATCATGCCGGCGTTTGTGGTTAGGAAGTAGTCAGCGTGAATCTGGATTTGATGATCCGTGATGGGTGTGTTGAAATTTCCACTAAGGTTCCAGTATGTGTGGTTGACTAGATTGACGATAGTAGCACGGTCAGTTTTTGCCTGAGCAAGCCAACTGAGTTCATTGTTGTCATCTAGCCAGTAAGTGACCGTTACTTCGAGATTGCCTGGATATCCTTCATCGCCATTAGGAGAATGAAGTGCGAACACGACACCCTGCCGGTTGGCTTCATGTAGTGGTGTGCCCTTCCAGATTTTAGTATGAAAGCCCATTGACCCGCCGTGTAGATGGCATGGTATGCCTGCAGGTGAATTGTTATTGGAGAGGGAGTAGCTTTGATCGTCGATAGTGAACTCTCCATACGCAATACGATTTCCGAAGCGGCCACAGCTTGATCCCAAGTAGTGAGAATTGTTCATCCAGCCCTCAAAACTATCATGCCCGAGAGTGAGCTCATCTCCGTCTAATATGACATTGGTGAGGTGTGCCCCTAATTCACTTACCTTTGCGACTAGGCCGTTCTTGTTTTTTAGTGTGAATGTCTGAACGGTCTTGCCATCAACATATCCGTGTATTTCTGTTGATGGTAATAGCATATTAACTACAAAATTTTTATCGCAATTCTGGCTCAAGGGAAGACGAAAAGTTACAGTGTGTTAATATTTAATGAATAGGTTTACATAGTTGATGATGATCAAAATGAATAAAATCTTGATTGCAATTCATGGGGCAAGCTGTTTCATTCCGCTGTCTTCAGTGCGCGCGTGGCGGAATTGGTAGACGCGCATGATTCAGGTTCATGTGGGGGCAACCCTGTGGAGGTTCGATTCCTCTCGCGCGCACCATTGAAGAACGGTTTTCTATAGAATGATTGATTGCAGTGGTGCGGCGGCATATGCCGAGCTTACTAAAGTGCCTTTGGGGTTGGGTGGTGAGTTTTCAGCTTATTTACATTTCGTTAGTGAGACTATCATGTGCAAATAAAAAAGGGACCCTGCTAACAGGATCCCTCTTGTAAAGGTGTTGCCGTGATAACTTAAGGCAATTGGGTAGAGCCCATCATGTAGCGGTCGCACTCTCGTGCTGCACCACGGCCTTCGTTGATGGCCCAGACGACAAGCGACTGGCCACGTCGCATGTCTCCAGCAGCAAAAACGCCTTCTACATTGGTCGTGTAGATCTCGTGATCTGCTTTGACGTTTGAGCGGTTATCGGTATCAAGTTTGAATTGATCGATGATTTTCTCCTCAGGCCCGAGGAATCCCATGGCGAGGAGAATGAGCTGTGCATCGAGTGTGCGAAGTGTGCCATCAGTTTCTTTAGGGGCGAACTGGCCTTGCTCATTTTTCTCCCAGGTGATGTCGACGATTTGAAGTCCTGTTACGTTGCCCTCTTCATCCTTGAGGATCTCCTTCGTCATAACGAGGTAGCTGCGTGGGTCTGCACCCTGAGTTGCTTCGGCCTCTTGTTGACCGTAGTCCATTTTGTAGACTTTTGGCCATTCTGGCCAAGGGTTGTTGGCGGCTCGCTCAGCTGGAGGCTGGGGCATGATTTCTAGTTGAATAACATTTTTACAGCCTTGGCGTATACTAGTGCCTACACAGTCAGTGCCTGTATCACCGCCACCAATGACGATGACCTCTTTGCCTGTGGCATTGAGATCTGGGTTAGTTCC
>CBFHKM010000235.1:0-2233 GCA_965656385.1 Oceaniferula sp. | reverse complement strand
CCGCTTGCACACAGCGAACTCTCCACATCATCAACCAATACAAAATCGTCCTCAGAGCTCCCCAGAAAAAGAATCACATAACCATGCGACTCACCCACCAAGGCAACAATATTCTTCGTTTCGATCAGCGCAAGAAACTCATCGAGCTCTTGCTGGGACATTCCAAATTCTTTCAATGTAGAGGATGTCCACATGATGGACGAGTCATCCTCATCCTTCCGCATTTGATCCATCATTTTTTTTCCACTAAATTTAAAACCTTCGAATTCAGCACCTCCACGTTCGACGGTTAAGGGGTCAACTCCAAGTTCTAGCATACTGAAAACATCAAGAGCTGCTTCCAACTGCTGCCGAGCTTGAGCTCGAGCATCTTTGTCTGTAATCTTAACCCCTTGGTAATAGGCTGGCATGTCAACTTGACCAAACATACCGACAAAGTCTGCAAGGAAACCTTTGAGTGGTACTGCAAACATATTCTTTGGATTATTCATAGCGACATCCAATTTTTCACCTACCGCCGCATTACCCGCATAGACCGCCATTCGACCAAGATAGTAAGATACACGGTCTGAGAATTTTATAACCTCCTGCCCTACTTTGACCGCCGTATCTCCATATGCCACGAAATAGTCTTCACCATATTGCTCAGCGCCTATTTGAATGAGGCTTTGATTAGCTGCTACGTCGTCAAAAGAGACGCCTTCTAGCTCCAAACGTTCCTTAACAAGCTTCCCCATCGGGGTTTGCCACATCTTATCCACTACACTACTGCCATTCATCACTGCACTGTAAGCACTCATATTTGCTGGCAGATATTGAGCAAATCCTAACCTAGCTGCTCGCTGCTCGGGACCAATCTGAACCTGAGCCTCATCAACCGGTAACGTAACCGCACCCTCATCTTGTGACTCACTCCCTTCCTGTATCGGTTTTTTATTACAGCTCAAAAATGTGAGCACACCTGTGCATAGGATTGGGATAATGTATTTTTTCATCTTGTTGATCATTTTTATTTGATTTGGGTTAATGCCAGCGTATTCAACATGGCTTTTCAATAAGCTCACTCCCGTTCAAGTATGAATCTTACTGGGGAAGTTTGAAGTTATGTGGAGACTATCTACACGCTTCATTTTTCCAATTACAAAGCTCAGTATTTTTTGTAAGGACAATCATCAACCATGCCAGAATTACCAGAGGTCGAAACAACATGCCGCGGCATCGAGCCTTATCTCATCAGCCGTAAGGTTCATACCATCGAGATAAGAAACCCAAACATGCGCTGGCCTGTAGAGGAGTCCGTTCGTGAAATTATTGGACTGAGGGTGGAATCTGTAACGCGCAGAGCCAAATACATACTAATAAAATCCCCCGCTGGAACTTTAATTCTCCACCTCGGTATGTCAGGCAGTCTTCGCATATGCCCTGATGATAGTGCATTTAAAAAACATGACCACTTTATCATGGGGCTCGGGGACAGCTTAGAAATGCGTCTTCACGACCCAAGACGATTTGGAGCTGTCCTCTGGCACCGCAAGAGTGAGGGACCTATTCATCAACACCGACTAATACAGCATTTGGGCCCCGAGCCTCTCACCAGCAAATTTGATGGCGATTACTTAACCGCAAGCTGTAAAAACAGGCAGACCACTATCAAACAACACATCATGAACAACAAAACGGTAGTGGGTGTTGGCAATATCTATGCTTGCGAGGCGTTATTCCGATCTGGAATCAAACCCAACAGGCATGCTGGAAATATATCTCGCGCACGGCTCTCCCTTCTCAGCGATCAGATTAAGAAGGTTTTGACTGAAGCTATCACACAAGGCGGCACGACCTTGCGTGATTTTCTCAGGCAGGACGGCCAGCCTGGTTATTTCAAGCAGCGCCTTCAAGTATACGACCGAGAGGGCGAAGCTTGCCGACATTGCGGCAAAGACATTCAAAAAATCGTCATTTCTAATCGCTCCACTTTTTATTGTTCAAAATGTCAGCGATAAGGTGCATCTCATACCTTGACATTTTCACAAATTAGCCCAGATTTCGCCCGTCCTCTACCAAGGACTTTCAACACATGCCGGTGTGGCGGAATTGGTAGACGCGCGTGATTCAAAATCACGTTCCCTAGGGAGTGCGGGTTCGATTCCCGCCGCCGGTACTTTTCAACCGCAGCATTTTGATGCCGGTTCATGTCCTTCCATGTGGCAACGAATCTTGCCACCAACCCCACCCC
>CBFHKM010000234.1:0-2276 GCA_965656385.1 Oceaniferula sp. | reverse complement strand
AGTGCCATTGGAGAGGGATTGCAACCTCTACATGCCAGTTGGTCTCGAGGATCATGCCAATGCCTGCAAGCTAGCGAGGCTATCGTTAAGGGTTTGGAGAGCGCAACCAGAGGCGTTTGCAGAGTTTCATCAAACTCTTTTCGAATGTTCCAAGCAGCCTTACGAAGTTGCTGAAGCAGCGGCATATAGTTTGGTCGACCCTGACAAGATGGATGCCGTCGATGCATCTTGGATTGAGTCAGTATTACAACAGAACATCAAGGATTATGCATCTCTGGCACGTGATACGCCGGTAATGCCTAAATTGCTTATCAAGGAATCGGTTTTGTTGAATGGGAAAACAAAAGATATCGACACATTGAACATTCTCCTCGAGCAGGAGCTAAAATTAAAATGATGGTCATAGCTGGATGTTCTTGCTCTGAGTCGACAAGAGCTTGTTTCGTGCAGACTCGATATTGAAGATGTAGATCACCTTATTTTTAAATGGGATTGTTTGCCTCAACGGGTAGCATCTCGGCATGGCTAAATTGCATGCACTAGAGGATTATCTTGATAACGAGCTCAGGCTCAGTGAAATTCCGGATTATCCTGGAGCTATGAATGGCTTGCAGATCGAAAACCAAGGTGAGGTCACAAAGATTGGGGCTGCGGTGGATGCTTCCCTACCTGTTTTTGAAAAAGCCGTGGCTGAGGGGGTTGATTTGCTGTTGGTACATCATGGTATGTTTTGGCAGGGTGCTCAGTCATTGACTGGACCCATCTACAAAAAGGTCAAACTAGCCCTCGATGCAGGCATGGCCCTTTATAGTGCTCATATCCCATTGGATGTTCACCCCGTATGGGGTAACAACCAGCAGTTGGCCAATGCAATCGGGATGACAAAGTCCAAGCCGTTTTTTGACTGGAAGGGCGTCAAGCTGGGCTTGTGCCAAGATATGACCAGCAGCCTTGATGATTTGGTGATCTCTACGGAAAATGCGGTTGCAGGAAAGATACACCTGTGTCGTGGCGGTGCTAATCGTGCCGGTAGGGTAGGGGTCATTACTGGGGGAGCGGGGTCTGAGGTCGAGGCCGTGGCATCATGTGGGATCGATACATTTATAACCGGTGAGGGGCCGCATTGGAGCTTCTCCATGGCGGAGGAGCTGGGCATTAATGTTATTTACGGTGGGCATTACGCTACCGAAGTATTTGGGGTGCGCGCCTTGTCGGCTCATTTACAGAAGCATTTTGATCTAGAGGCATGTTTTTTAGATCACCCCACTGGCCTATGACTATTGTGCCCTAGCCTATTCTGCTGTTGAATGAAACATTTGCGCCAGCAAAGATTTTAAAGTATTAAATATGAGTAAAAACTTATATTTAATACACTTTGATTATTTCAAAAAGAATCTAGCTCAAGGCCGAATTAAAACTTGCTAGGCCGTGTTGAATAGCATTAAATAAAAGCTCCTGAGCGGGTATAGCTTAATGGTAAAGCTCCAGCCTTCCAAGCTGATTATGCGGGTTCGATTCCCGCTACCCGCTTATTTTGATATTCTGGATCCCCCCGAAAATCGATACCTACAACAAGCTGCGTCTTCTGAGTGATTGGCCCTTTTAGAGCCTGCACTGGTCAGCAAAACGCAGTGCCATGATCGTATAACCCCAACAAAGAAAGGACACATTAGTGAAAATATTCGCAACAATCATCTGCACAGCAGTCCTCCTATCGTTCACAACCGCAGCACAAGCTGAAAATGTAAACGTAGACCTAGTCGCCAAAGCCGTAAAACAAAGTGTTTCCGAGCAGCCCAGCAAAGTTATTGAAATCGTATCCACTCAGCTAGCGAAAAATGAGGCTGCTGCTTGTGAGATTGTCAAAGCTGCTATCGTAGCATCCAACGCAGACAAAGGGCTTGTTGCTGAGATTGTTCAGGCCGCTACCAAAGTCGCCCCTGAAAAGGTGGGGATTGTCAGTCAGTGTGCAGTTGCGGTTGCTCCAGATGCTATCGCCGAAGTTCAAATCATTCTTACCAAATTTGCTGCTGCTGGTGGCGGCGGCATGCAAGTGCTAGCGGCACCGCCATTTGCTCCGATCAACACTCTCACGACACCTATTAATCCGCTAGATTTTCCGGGTCAAGGATCAGTAGGCCCTACCCCTGGCGGTCCTGGTGGTTTTCCTCTGTTTCCTCCTGGATTGCAGCCTCCTGTCATATCAAACCCTGAATCTACCACTGCTTCATCGTTTGTATCAGATCAGAGATGAAGCATGCCCCAGTATGAGCTAA
>CBFHKM010000233.1:0-2285 GCA_965656385.1 Oceaniferula sp. | reverse complement strand
ACACCAAGCGGGGCGATCAGCTCTGGATCCTGAACAAAAACGTGGCTCCTGTCCGCCTTGCCGTCGCCATTGCTGTCCGTGAGCACCATGATGCGGTCACCTTTGGTTTCAGCAGCAAAACCCTTGCTTTCGTTGCGATACATCCGGTAGTTCCTGCCCTCTGCAACCCAGACTCGGCCCTGGGCATCTACATCCATATTCGTCGGGTTGTAAAACTGGGGTGAAGTCGCCCACAGGGTGACTTCAAACCCCTCGGGAACGACAAAGTGATCCGCGGGAACGTGCGGCATCGGCTTTGCCAGGCCAAGGCCTGCCAGCGAGGTCAGTAACAGGGAGGAAAGAATAAGTTTAGTCAGTGTTTTCATCATGTAAAAAATCTTTATGGCTCTCAGTAGCTCGGGGCTTTGTCCACCTAGCTAACTGTGCTTCAATGAATACGCGCCCGATACGCCAGAACTTACTCGACCACCTGCCAAACAGCTTTATCTGGAATCGAGAACGATCCCTTGAGGTTGTTTTCAAGGTAGTGGTTGAGCCGCTTGAGCTCGGCAGCGCGTTGCTCGCTCGGTTCTTGGGTTAGGAACAGCGGCCACTGGGGCTGACCCCAGTAGGTGTTTGGATACTCGTCTCCCTCCCGCTCTATCATGAGGATTCCCGCGGTGTAGCGGTTACCCACCTCACCGAAAAGAATATCAATCTGGACCGGCTCGTCACCGAGCTCGATCCACTCGCCAGAGGCGATGCCCGCCTTGGAGTTCAGACAGGGAAAGGAAGGGTGCCGCTCGCTCTTCACGGGCAGCTCTTCACGCAGGGCCGTGTCAAAGCGGGAACCATTGAACACGGCCTTGCCATTGATTGCCACCAGCAGGGAGTTGTCCGCGTATCCCCAGTAACGATAGCGACCGGGCTTAGGTGCCTTGACCTTGCCCTGATACCACATCATCCACGGGTGATAACGCTTGGATGCCTCGGTGCGCGCATAGTCCGCCAGCTTGTTGTGCGCGCCGGCAATGCCGTCAAAGGCGAGCGAGCGCCCCTCAACCAGGTCGGCCAAGGCGCTCTCGTCACTGAATCCGGATTTCACCAGCGGCACAAAATGATGCCCCATGTGATCCTCTGGCGGGAAGGTTCTGAGCGGCAGCGTGATGGAATCAGCGAAGGCAAAAAACCGGCCCCTCAGCCTGCCTGAGCGGGCGTCACCGGGAGTATTTGCGGAAAGATCCGGCAGCCCCTCAAGAGCACGACGTTTGACCTCCAGCCTACCCCCTTTGCGGAAACTGGCCACCTCGCCCTGGACCAAGGCAAGCTGCTCACCTCCCGGAGTGTCCTCCACCGATACCTTGCCATCCAGCACCAATACGTGTGACTGCTCGGCAACTGTACTAACCACAAAACTGGTCCCAAGATCAACAATCTTGCGTTTCTGAGTCTCGACCTCAAAACCAATCCCCTGTGGTGGTACGTGTAGCTTAAGCTCACCTTCGTCCAACCTCACCCCCATATTGCTGAGCACGGTCAACTTCAAGGGCGGTATGGCGATGGCATGAACATCCGAGTCCCTGAAATCTAGCTCCAGCAGACCCCGCTCCAGGGTCAGGGTGTCACCCGGCTTGAAACCAGCTTGCCCTTGTTGCCCGGCCTCTAGTGGCTCACCATTACAAAGCAGCTCGCCCTCGGCGCGGGTCAGATAAACCACCAGCTCGGCCTCAGCTGGCTCAGCCTGCCCTGAACTACTGATAGCAGTGGCCGCGGGTTGCTCGGCTGCAGGGAAAATCAACCTGAGCGCCATCAGCCCCAGGGCTACACAAGCAGCTACCGCGAGCCAGGTCTGCAACACGGGACGGGGCTGATTACTGGCCACCTCATCTTCCACGCCCAGCTCGCTGAGGAAAGCAATCTCCTCGGCGGAGTGACGATCCGATTCGATATACTCCCAGTGCAGCACGGCGTGGTCATGCAGCATATCAGCAAAAGCCCGGCGCGCGCCAGCGTCTTCACGTAGCAGGCTCTCGAGCTGCGCGTGCTGCGCCTCGTCCAGATTGCCATCGAGGTAGGCACTGGCGAGCTCTTGGAGTTCCGTCTTCTGATCAGGGGTCATTGCTTAGGTCGGCTTAGAGTTCGCGTTATTGAGCGTGAGTTCGACACAATCCTGCAGTGCTTTACGGATACGGTAAAGTAATTGATACACAGCGCTTTCAGTTTTATCTGTCTGGCGGGAAATCTTTTCAATCGAGGCCTCGTCACGGTAGCGTTGCTCGATGAGCTCGCGCTGCTTCGGCGGTAAT
>CBFHKM010000232.1:0-2353 GCA_965656385.1 Oceaniferula sp. | reverse complement strand
AGGGCGAATGTCTTTATTCTGCCAAGTTTTAGCGAGGGCTTGCCGATGTCCATTTTGGAAGCATGGGCCTATGAGCTTCCGGTGGTTATGACGGACTATTGTAATCTGCCCGAGGGTTTCGATGCGGATGCCGCCATTCACATTGATACTGAAGTGGAGAGTATGTCAGCAGGGATGTTGAAGATGATCGCTTGCTCGGAGGATGAACTGAAAGGCATGGGGGGTAATGGTCTCAATTTGGTAAAAGAGAAATTCACCTGGCCTACGATTGCGGCTCAGATGGGTGAGCTTTATCAGTGGGTGCGGGGAAAAGCGAGTAGACCTAGCTTTGTGCAAGAAGATGGCTGATAAGAAAGACCCAAAAATGAAACCTTTCCGAGTTGAGAAATTAGTCCGCCTGTTACCCGTTGCATGTATCCTTGTAGCGGGTTTTGCTTGGTGGGTTGGTTGGGGTAGCTGGCCTGACCCTGTGCCTCGCCCACTACCGTGGCGGCCTGATGCGATTGTCCTTCTGGGGGGTGGTAATGATGAGAGGCCGCGTGAGACCATCCGGCTGGCTCACCATTATCCGGAGGTGCCGATCGTGGTCACGGGAGACAATGGCATTATGCTCGCACCGTTGTTGACGGCAGGTATTGCTCAATCGAAAATACATCACGAGCAGGCAGCAACATCGACGGTAGAGAATGCGACATTCACCGACTCTATACTAACGAAGCTCGGGGCCCAAAAAGTGGTGCTGGTTACCAATTGGTTTCATGCTCCACGCTCGCTTGCTGTGTTTCGTCGGCATCAACCTGAACGAGAGTTTGCTGTGTCCTTCGAGCCTAAGCCGGATAAAATGAACAATTGGCACCGCTACGCCTCTAGGCGAGAGCGCTTGGCGGCCTTGCTCTACCTGGTAAGAGATAGGATTTGGTCGTTCTAGTCGCTAGGTCACATTCTTCGCCGACACGCTCAGCAGCTCATTGTTTATTGTAATTTAGCTAGTTATTGTTTTATTGATTATTAATAATAACTAAGTAAGTTTAATTCACTGTAGCTTTCACTCATGCCCATACTCACCCAACATGATGCCGATCATCCGGATGCACTGATGCGTCCGATGCAAAGCTTTGGTAGCAAGCTGAAGCGTGGTATTTGGTTGTTCACTTGGGCGTTGCTATGTCGGTTTACACCGAACCAATTTCATAGTTGGCGGTGTTTTGTGCTTCGCATGTTTGGTGCGAAACTGGGCCAAAACAATTTTATTTATCCGAGTGCTCGCATCTGGGCGCCATGGTTGTTGGAAACAGGCGACGTAGCAACGATTGCTTCTCAGGCTTATATCTACAATGTGGGTGGAATGTTCATCGGTCATCATGCTATTATATCTGAGGGAGCTTATCTTTGTGGGGCGACCCATGATCATCAGGATCCTGATTTTCCTTTGATTAGTAAGAGGGTGGAGGTCGGGGCTTATGCGTGGATTTGTGTGCGGGCGATTGTCTTGCCTGGGGTGAGCTGTGGTGAGGGAGCTGTCCTAGGTGCGGGAGCGGTGTGTGCTAAAGATCTTGAGGCATGGACGGTCTATGCGGGTCATCCCGCGAGAGAGGTGAGCAAACGCAATGACATCAGCGACACTAGCGACGGGGCCTCCTAGTATGGCAGCAGATACCAACAGTAAGGAGCAGCTGGTTGACCTTTGTGTGGTCGACCTTTGTGTGGTGGGTAGTGGGCCTGCGGGTATCATCATGGCGCTCGAATACGCGCGTGAAAACCCGGATAAAAAAGTGCTGCTTGCGGAGTATGGAGCTCAGCAAGGGACTGGGCAAAACCAGCTCGACGACAGTATTGAAAATCACAATCCCGCCAATCATCACGACCCCTATGAGTGCACTAATAAGGGGCTGGGCGGTACTTCTGCCACCTGGGGTGGCCGTTGTGTGATGTATGATGAGGTTGACTTTGTTGATCGACCTATTTTGGAAGGTGAGTGCACCTGGGGTGGAGATTCACTCGATGCGGTGACCCCATATCTGGCTAAAGCATCTGAGTATTTTGAGTGTGGAGCGGGTCCCTTTGATCTGAATGAGATGCCCAAGTGGAAGGACCATCGCATTGCGGAGGGTTTTGAAGAAGGAGACGTCTTGGATAGTCGCCTTGAGAGGTGGAGCATGCCGACACGTTTCGGTCCTCGTTATCAGGAGGAACTTTCAAAGCTGCCGAACATTGAATTACTTTTTGGCGTTGAGGCGCGTGAGTTTGGTGAGCCGAATGAAGAGGGCAGCATTGAATGCCTTGAGCTGCGTGACACTGCAACGGGGGGAATGCAAACTGTGCGCGCGGCATCCTTTGTGCTCGCTGCTGGCGC
>CBFHKM010000231.1:0-2380 GCA_965656385.1 Oceaniferula sp. | reverse complement strand
ATTGCCAGCCCTCATCTTTATTGGGTTAGTTGATAAAGTCTAATTCCATCTAGAAATCTTCCGCCTCTGGCATGCGAATCTTTCCCTGAATGTAATCTGATAAATTGTTAAATGCTTCAATAAAATGGCCACAATTTATGATTTTTCCGATGTTTATTTCAACCCATCGACCACCGTATTAACATTATGTTTAATCATGCCAATGTATGAGCCTTTATCGTAGATTTCACCGTGTAAATCAACTAGGTCACCCGGCTCCCCCATGGCATCAGAAAAGAGTTCGTGCTCACTCACTTTCACACCCGCCTCTGCAGCGACAGCCTTAATCCCTTTCGCATTGACACTCGATTCAGGAAAAATGGTCTTAAGCTGTCGTTCCTTGATAAAAGCCACCAATTCGGCTCTGTCTTTTAAGCCCGACTCTGAATTGGTAGAAATTCCCTGCAAACCACGCACTTGAATACCATATGCCTGCCCGAAGTAATTGAAAGCGTCATGACTAGTCACCAATACACGCTGTGAACTCGGCACCTCGGAGATCCTTTGCCTCACCCACTCACCTAATGCCAACAGCTCGCTGTGATAATCATCAGCACGCCGCTGATAATCTTCCGCTCTGCCTGGGTCAGCTTCCGATAATGCATTCGCAACCACCTTAATGCATTTCGCCCAAAGCTTTGGGTCACCCCACACATGTGGGTCGTAATACCCTTGAAACTCCTCCTCCGGCATCAATAAGTTACTTTTTTCAATACCATCCGTGACAGCAAATACAGCACCGTGCTTTTCGGCCCTTTTCACCAAAACATCCTGCATTTTACCTTCCAAATGCTGGCCACTATAAAATATCAGATCTGCTTTTTGAAGTGCCGCTGTATCATTGAATGTGACTTGATAACTGTGAGGATCGACACCGGGTCCCATTAGCCCAGTCACAGCGGCATCATCGCCAGCCACTATTCTTACTAAGTCCGTGACCATGGTGGTCGTAGTAACTATGCGCAACTTGGAGCCTACAGCTTTATCGAGCTTCACGAAATCTTGATTACTTTTAAGCATCCAAAACAAGCAACCCAGCACAATTCCGATTACTATTGTTATGGCAAATATTTTTTTGGGCATGCCCTTTTACAGCTCAAATCAGTCGATCGGTCAACCGCAAATTAGCCTCGGCTAATTTTCTTTTGCTAAGAAAAAATTTAATCACTCCACACATGTCAAAAAATGTGTAGCTTGTCGCAAGATTTTAATTGCTGATAACGTAATGAAAAACAACATGGATAAGAGCACAGAAAGCACGAAACCGGTAAAGTCCGATGGTGATAAGGCAGCATTCGCAAGTGACAGCAAAGCCACGCCCAAATCTGCGAACACCAATTCCAACAACATTGAAAGCACAGCCCAGAAAAAGTTCTTCATTCCGGTACTTGTTCTCAGCATCCTAGCTATCGCCCTAGTAGCCATCATGCCAACGCTGGGGGAAATCGGCATGGCTAGCGAGAGCGCAACCACAGCCATCGGCAAATGGATTGGTTTCCTCGGTGAGTTTCACCCACTCTTTCTTCACCTGCCTATTGGCGCCGTAATGTTAGTACTTCTGATGGAAGTCTTGCGCCTTGTCAGCTTTGGTAAATACAAACCAAACACCACACTCGGGCTCTTTTTTGCGTCCGCCACAGGAGTCTTTGCCGTTGCTTTCGGATACTGTCTCTACCTGACCGGAGACTTCTCAGGTGAGCTCATCGAAGAACATAAACGTGACGGTATTATCTTCACCATCCTGCTCATCGCCACTTTTCTGGTAAAATACTCTTCCGACATTGGCTTCCTCGGTAAATTTGCCACGCCCACCTACATCGTAGGACTATTCGTAACCACTGCCACCATGATGAGTGCAGGCCATCACGGTGGTCAAATCACACACGGAGACCCTCTCGACAAAGCTCCATGGAAGGTCGATGAAGAAGCCACCGCAGAAGTCGTGGTTGATCCAATCCTCTACACCAACATCATTCATCCCATCTTGGAGCAAAAGTGCATCACCTGCCACGGTGAGACTAAGCAAAAAAGTGGACTCCGCATGGACAGCTACGCCGCACTCATCGATGGCGGTGAAGAAACCGACTGCCTGATACCAGGAGACACCGATAACAGCGCCATGGTCAGCTACATGCATCTACCCATGGAAGATGATCTTCACATGCCACCAGAAGGCAAAAAGCAGCTCACCCAAGAAGAAATTCAAATCATAGAGTGGTGGGTGAAAATTGGAGCGCCTGAATCAGACACGCTCAGCCTTATAGAAGTGCCAGAAGAGATCACCACAGCGCTCAACACACTGAAAACACCTGAACAAATTGCGCGTGAAAAAGCAGCCAAA
>CBFHKM010000230.1:0-2402 GCA_965656385.1 Oceaniferula sp. | reverse complement strand
ACCATGCGTAACGTGTTTCAAATGTGCACGCACCCGACTTGGTCGTTCAGTCAGTTGTTCGCCGGAGCTCCAGAATTCCAGACGATGAAAAAGTATATTCCGAAAGGCCTCAACATGAAGCACCTCGGAATGTTTATGAACAAAACTTTCTCGGGTAGACTTACCGAAGACCGCATCAAAGCTATCCGTGATAAGTGGCAGGGTAAGATTGTCATTAAGGGCATCGTGAACCCAGAGGACTGCGAAAAGGCAATCAGTGCCGGTATTGATGGTATCATTGTATCCAATCACGGCGGCCGTCAGCTTGATTCTGGTCAATCAACGATTGTTCCCTTAGCCAACCTCGTTGCCAGCTATAAGGATAAGATCACCATTATGATGGACTCAGGTATTCGTAGTGGTCCTGATGTGGCGGCGGCCCTTGCTACGGGTGCCGCATTCACCTTCATGGGGCGCACTCCTATGTATGGAGTAGGTGCTCTTGGCAAAAATGGTGGCGACCATACACTTACCATGCTTAAGCGTCAGCTTCAGCAGGTTATGGAGCAGGTTGCTTGCGAGAAGGTTCAGGACTTCCCGAATCACCTGGCTTAAGCCCTCATTGTATTTCTCAAACAACGGGTCTCAGCTAGTGGCTGAGGCCCGTGTTTTTTTGTAGGTTGGTGACCATTTCCTCGAGCATGGCGAGGCCGATGGATATTTTCTGAAAGAAGCTTTTGTTGTGGTGTACGGTCACAAAATTTGGGTGCTGGGACCATAGCTGGTATAGTTCTTTGTCGAGCTCTGCTGCTTGTTGTATGGATTCGTATCGTGCTGGGTTTCCTCCTTCGATATCGAGGCCCCCGACAGCGGCACTTTCAAAAAAGATAACGCCATCATAGCGCGAAAGCTCTTGTTGGAGACTGCTTTCTTGTTCTTCAAAAAAATCATTAGGCTTACCGGGCCAGTATGCTGCCCCATCAATGGTGCCTCGATCGCAGAGCAGAATGCGTTCTGGGTATTGTGCTGCCTGTATGTCCTCAAGGTTTTTTTGAACGTGATAGATAGCACGCTGAACAGCTTGTAATGAATCTGTGTCTTGGTGTCGGGGGAAGCCGCCGGTAAACATCATGGTGGCGGCTTCAGGTACGATAACAACACCATCGCCAATTTCCCGTCGGAAAAGGTCGGCTGCGGTGGTCTTGCCGCCTCCCGGTCCTCCTGTGAGGACAATGCGGCAGCGGTGATTGTGGTTCGTGGTGTGAGGCTGGTGTGCTTCAGGCATGATCAATGATTTTTTACTGTTCCTATCATAGAGGGATTAGTTCTCCATGGGAATAGAAATCACGCCAATTTGGCTCGCTTAGCGATCAGTTGAAGTCAGCAATCGTCTCACAGAGAACTTGCATGTTCTCAGGCTTAGCAGAGGGCAGGATGCCATGGCCAAGATTGATGACATGTCCATGGCGCCCTCGCATTCCTTCGAGCAGGCGCGTGGTTTCTTGGCGCACGATTTCTGGCGTAGAAGAGAGGATGAGTGGGTCAAGATTGCCTTGGACGGCGACGTTCTCCGGTAGGGCGTCGTAGTAGCTAGGCAGGTCAATGGTCCAGTCGATGCTGAGTACACTGGCTCCGGTATCGACCAGGGCGTCTCGTTGGTGGGCCATGCCTTTGGCAAAAATGATAATGGGGAAGTCTGCGGGCAGGGCGTCAATAATGCGCTTGATCCACTTCAAAGACATACCTTCGTAGTGGGCTGAGGGGCAGAAGGCACCTGCGGAGTCGAAAATCTGGAGCGCGTCGACTCCTGCGTCGATTTCCATTTTGAAGAGGTCGATGACGGCTGAGGTGATTTTCTCCATCAACAAGTCGAACGTGGCAGGCTCAGAGTAGTAAAGGGTTTTGAGTGCGGCCAGATCCTTGAGTGAGCCACCCTCCGTCATGTAGGCAGCGAGTGTCCAAGGGGAACCGCCGAAGCCGAGCAGAGTCTTGTCCTCGCCAATGGCATTGCGGGTCATGCGAAGAGCCGCTGGAAGGTAGGCAAGCTTCTCCTCGATATCAGAGGCATCTAGAGCATTGATTTTGTCTACTGAGTCAATGATGTAGTCCATGCCGATACCACCACCCTCCCTGAAATGGTAGGGCTGGCCAAGGGCTTCGGGGATAATAAGGATGTCGGAAAAAATAATCGCAGCATCGAGGGAGAAGCGTTTCAAAGGCTGAAGAGTGACCTCAGTAGCAAGCTCTGGAGACTTAACCATTTCTGTGAACGAGTATTTCTCTTTGAGAGCTCGATATTCAGGAAGGTAGCGGCCTGCCTGGCGCATGACCCAGACGGGAGTTTGGTCAGTAGGCTCTCTGCGTATGGAAGCAAGAAATCGTTCACGAGACGTCATGACGGTTGTGTGACAGGTTTCGGATCA
>CBFHKM010000229.1:0-2405 GCA_965656385.1 Oceaniferula sp. | reverse complement strand
CCATTCCCATCGCCTCACGCGGAATAGTGACCTTACAGGCCTTACCTTCAAGTGACTTCAGCTCCTCAATCATCAGGGTCTTGCCCTTCAGTTCCACCCGGTCTCCCTTAATCACCAGACCTTTGGCATCTACTTTTTTGCCATCTACTCGGAAGCCACTTCCCTCGATGATGAGCTGGTCGCTATCGCGGTAGAAGAGGTCGCCCCAGCCGTGCGCCTCACCATCGATCACAAAGCAAAGCTGCTGCGCTGGATCATCCTCATCAGCATTATCATCAGGCTCGCGCAGCATCCATTCAACCGATTCGTCGAATGCGAGCTCCTTCTTACCAAAGGCTAACTTACCTAAAATCACCACCGCCCACAGCCCGCCAAAGCCGGCCAGAAAACCCTTCGCAGACATCCACAGACCATCCTTCCAGCCCTGTGCCACGCCATCCAAATACAAATGGTGTTGCACGAGCACCGCAGCCACCAACCCAAGTGCCGTGCCGAGCCAAGTCACCTGCAGTGGAATAAGCATCAACTCTGCATCAACAAAGACCACCACTACCAAAAGAGCCATCAACAACATGTAAAAAAGCGCCTCACCCGGATTTTGTGGGAACGCCATCCACATCAGTAGGAACAAACAAGCGGTGAGCAACTCAACAGCGAAATACCGAAACGGGATTTTACCTGCACACTCCGCACACTTGCCTCGTTGTAATAGCCATGTCACCAGTGGTATATTTCGATACCACGGAATCTCCTTGTTACACCCCGGGCAGAAAGATCGCTTTGGCTGATTAACACTCAGCCCGCGCGGCAGCCGGTAAATCGCCACATTAAGAAACGAGCCCACACAAGCACCGAGCACAAAAGCAGAAACCACCAGAACTGGATGCTGCCAATTCACAGCGAGCAGAGCATCAAAGAAAGTGGGTGAAGTAGGCATGCTATTGTTCTAAACACCCAAGCCAAAATGCCCAACTTTAAAATCCAACTCACCCTAAAATAGGGGATGTTCAAATTCTCAAATTAATGCATAATCGTATGCAGAGTTTGTTGTCAGACGCTACTGACAACGACTCAGGTCGCCCCACACACGGGCGGCCTTTTTTTTGCCCGCACTTTTCAAAACATAACCCAGGTCTATTTCTGAGACGAAACGCGATCAATGATTGACGGCCCTGGCCATGGACATCCAGACTGAGCTAATCATTACTTAGGCCTGACTTTACATCTAAAAATTCCATGAAACACCTCATTCTTCTCCTTACTCACGCTTCACTCTTTACCATTTACTATTTAGCTTCCGCTTCTGCTTCCCCTGCCCCAGCGGACGCCGGTTCGACTGCAAAGCAAGCGGGAGAGGTGCAAGCACTCACACCCACCCCCCAGCCAAATTTCATCATCATCTTTACCGATGACCAAGGCTACCAAGACCTGGGCTGCTTCGGCTCCGAGGACATCAAGACCCCGCACATCGATCGCATGGCCAGCGAAGGCCGTATGCTCACCTCCTTTTACTCTGCCAACCCAGTCTGCTCCGCCTCACGTGCTGCCCTGATGACCGGCTGCTACCCAAGGCGCGTGCTTGAGAAAAAAACCGTGCTGTTCCCACAAGACGACATCGGCCTCCACCCAGAGGAAACCACCATTGCGGACATGCTCAAAACCAAAGGCTACGCCACCGCCTGTGTCGGCAAGTGGCATCTCGGCCACCACCCCGAGTTCCTTCCTACCGCCCAGGGTTTTGATTCCTACTTCGGCATTCCCTACTCCAATGACATGAGCCACCCCGCAGGTGCCAAACGTCCAGCATACGGCAAATGGGATCTTCACTGGTCGAAGCCTGACAAAAGCACGGACTGGAAAACACCACTGATCGAAAACGAAAAAATCCTCGAGCACCCCGTTGACCAGCGCACCATCACACGGCGCTACACCAATAAAGCCATTGAGTTTATTAAAGCAAACAGTGGCCGAGAGCTCGCAGGGCAAACGCCCCACCGCCCCTTTTTCCTCTACCTCGCCCACAGCATGCCGCACGTGCCGCTCTACCTACCCGACGAGCTCTACAACCCGGACCCCAAGCGCGCCTACATCTCCGTCATTGAGCATATTGACGCCGAGGTCGGCCGCATCCTCGACACCCTACGCAAGGAGGGTCTCGATAAAAACACCTACGTCATCTTCACCTCGGACAACGGCCCATGGCTCAGATTCGAACACCACGCCGGCAAGGCCAAACCTCTACGCAACGGCAAGGGTAGCACCTTCGAGGGTGGCATGCGTGTTCCCTGTGTCACATGGGCACCCGGGCGTATCCCCGCGAACAGCAAATCCAGCGACATGGCATCCACCATTGACCTGCTCCCCACCATCGCCAGCATCGCCGGTATTGAACCCAAAACCAAGGG
>CBFHKM010000228.1:1153-2419 GCA_965656385.1 Oceaniferula sp. | reverse complement strand
CACGGCCGCGGCCGGCAAGTGGCAGCTCAATGATTTCCGCATTCAGCCGGATGTCATGGTGAAACATGGCTTTGATGACTACTGTATGTGGACCGGGTGTGAGGGCTCGAGTGATGATGCGCACGAAGCGATGTCAACCCGCCGCTACTGGGATCCCCACATTCATTACAAAGAGGGCTCCAAAGTCTATCAAGGCAAGTTCGGCCCAGACATCTACCACCAGTTCGTCTTGGACTTTATCTCGGCGAATAAGGAGAAGCCTTTTTTCATCTACTACCCGATGGCGCTCCCCCACACGCCCTTTGTTCATACTCCGCTCGACATGAATGCGAAGAGCAACTTGGAGAAACACAAGGCCATGGTTCGCTACACCGATCACCTGCTCGGCAAACTGGTCGCTCACCTCGACTCAGAAGGTATTCGCAAAAACACCATCATCATCTGGACTACGGACAATGGCACCGCAGGCAAAGTGCAAAACAAGATGAATGGACGTATGGTAGACGGCGGCAAAGCCAAGACAACCGAGAATGGCGTGAATGCCCCCTTCATTGTCAACTGCCCTGGTTTGGTTCCTCAGGCGCACACAAGTAACGCGCTGGTCGATTTTACCGACATGCTACCGACCTTTGCCGATCTCTCTGGCGCCATACCTCAAGCAGGTTTTACTTATGATGGTGTTTCTTTGAAGGACGTGTTTCTGGGCAAAGCAAAAGAATCGAATCGCAAGTGGATCCTTGCCATGGGCTCAAAGGCCGCACGCATGACCGACAAAGGCGTGCAGAATGTCTACTATTTTCGCGATCGTGTGCTTCGTGACGGACGCTTCAAGCTCTTTGTCAGCACCCAGCGCAAACCGCAAAAGCTGATCGACTTGAGCAAGGACCCGGAGGAGAAAAACAACCTCATCGGCAATCCGGAATACAAGGAAGTCCTTAAACGGCTCTCGGCAGTAGTCGAAACACTTCCCATCAAAGACAACGATCCCGCTTACACTATCCTGGCAGCCAATGAATGGGACAAGAAGGCAAGGTTCGAAGCCGATATTCACAAACTAGAAAATCCGCTCAAACCGCGAACAACTAATCGGAAAAAAAGTAGAAAAAAGGGAGCTGTAGAGTGATCCAAGCATCACCTATACAACGCAACACCACTTTATCTGTGGCAATCATAGCTGAGCCTATGAACCCCTTTTGCTAGCGAATGATTTCGAGGAACTCGATATCAAAAACGAGCATGCCACCTGGGCGACCGCTGCCAGGAACG
>CBFHKM010000228.1:0-835 GCA_965656385.1 Oceaniferula sp. | reverse complement strand
TGCTTAAAGGATACGAGCTCAAGGTCTGCAACAATAAATCCACCGGGAGCCTGGGGCTCGGGCAACCATGCCTGGCGCTGCTCTGCGGTGCTCATCTCGGTAATAATCTCAGCGAGAGCTGACGGCATTTTATCGAACGGCATACTTGGTGGGGATTGCTCTTTACGGGTATCCTGCATGGTTTCTCCCTCCATCGTCTTGGCGGTGAAATGAAAGGTGACGACATGATCTGCTCCCGGCTTTTCGCCAGAATTATCACCAGTCCCTTCTTTGATGATTTTGTAGGCAACTCCCCCAGCGGTTTTCTCTGTATCCTCAGGAGGCTTTGGCGCTGCTTTGATCGCGAGAAGCTCAACATCAAAGCAAAGCATGCCACCTGGGCGACCGCTACCAGGAACGACGGGACCGTAGGCAAGGTCTTCAGGAATCCAGAAGCGGCGCTGCTCTCCGACCACCATTAACTGGAGACCTTCGGTCCAACCGGCGATCACCTGACCGAGCGGAAAACTGCTTGGTTCACCACGCTCTACCGAGCTGTCGAACATTGCTCCGTCTGTGGTCCAGCCGGAGTAGTGAACGGTGACCGTGTCAGCGGCGCTTGGTTTTTCATCGCCAGTTCCGGCTTGGAGGACTTTCGATGCGAGACCGCTCTCGGTCTTCGTGGAATCGGCGGGGGCAGCGGCTACATCAGCAGGTGTTTCTGGCATATTATTTTTAAGTTAAGACTTTGATTGCGGACACAGCATCCATGTAACGACCCATCTGTCAACCACCCACAGGGCTTAATGCTAAGAGATAATGCCAACAAAAAATAGTATGTCTTTGAAATACTGGC
>CBFHKM010000227.1:0-2420 GCA_965656385.1 Oceaniferula sp. | reverse complement strand
CAACCGGGACACACACACCGTGGTCCCCTTGCAAAGCATTATATACCAGCCAGAAAAAAACAAAGAGAAGGTAACAGACACGCCCTCTGGCAAATTTCGATTCTGGCCAGATTTCTTGCCGAGAAATCGTGATTGGCTTCTGACTTTTGAAGTCACCCTCGACCAAGCGAGAGGAAACAAACCAATACCGGATATTAAACTCAAGGAGTTTGCGAAAATCAGCCGCACTGTCATTGCTACCTATCGTAGAAATCCTATATCAGTTCGCCCCTATGTTAAACCCTCCGAAACCGACACAAAGAAATAAACAAATAAAGAATAACTCCTCAGTAGCCTCCCAAAGCAACTGTAAACCGAACAAAAAACACTATCATGTATTTATTAAATTCACTCAAGCCAACCAGATTAGTCTTTGGGATATTGTTGGCCAGCATAGCGATTAGCCATGCGACAGTCACCTTCTACATCAAACAAGTACAAGAAGGCGCCAACGGAGAGGGAGGTCTCTCAACCGATGTTTACATCGAAAATGAAGAATTGCTACAGGAGAATAAAAGCTCTGAAGGCACACACACCGCATTAATCGAAATTGGCGAGTATGGCTCCACGTTCTATCTCTACGTGCAGGGTATTGACGGCCCTGACGGCCCCCCTGTTCTTTTGGATCAGAAATTCATTGGGCAATACGTCGCTACAGCCAGTATCGACATCACCAGTGCCGACCCCTACATCCCAACTCGCACGCGAGCCAATGAGGCCTACAATGTAACAGTAACATCATCTAACCAGCAATGGACATCGGCCTTTTTAGGTGGAACTGCTCCAGAACTTAGCTGGAATCCACTGAGCATTGTGCTCAATGCCACCTACGAAAAACAAGAAGTGGACGGCTCGATCATTTCCTCAGGAATTATTGATCTAAATACTACAGATGGGGAAATTAATAGTACGACACTAACACTCATTCCAGGCAACGAACAAGAATTCACATACCCGATAGCTGAAACCAATATCCCAGCAGATGATGATCCTGTTGACGCAACAGTTCCACGGGCCTCCGACTCGTATCTCATGGGAAAAGAAAAATTTGTCGTGTTAGCGGAATCTGGCCTTGATGCCAATGGCGACGCCATTCACCGCCAAATAGGCTCAAGCAGTATTCAAATTTGGCCAAGAGCCCAAGGTAAGATCACAGGTCTAGTACAAGATGATCGAATCACAAGATCGATGCCAGATGTGAATATTTACCTGTATGACCTCTATCCGAACAGCACGACCTATGCGACTATTTACCAAGGTCAGGCCAGTCTAGATGGCAACCTCATTCCAGTCTATACCTCATTCAAACTTGGACCATACAACCGATCTGAACCCATTGGCACTGCTGATTCCCCAGCAGAGATTCCCGTAACCAACTGGGATAAATACATCACAGATGATGGCTATTATACCTTAGAGGTTTCAACGATCACCCCCTTTAACAATGGCAATCCTGAGAGAGTTCTTGCCGTCACCTTTTATGTAGATCGTAAAATCCAAGTGGTAGGCAGCACTACTTCTTCGGAATAATATTCTGATTGCTGTAAATGAGAGTAAATCGTGCAGAATTCTTGCCTTTTGACGAATCCTCCAACTCAGACAAAACCATCAATAATATCACCCCCCTCACTGGCTCTACATGATAGCAAACTGACCTTCTAATAAAACCCTTTGCTTTGTCTTGCTGCTTATTATTAGGGCTAAACATCCCATACCTGACCGCCAATACTGACTTCAGCTCATTGAAATCATTCACAATCTGTTTTGAATCACTATTAGGGCTACCATAATGAACCGAGACCTCAAACAATTCGCCTCTATGATATCTAGCCTCCAGTGCATGCGCTTGGTGATCGGGCAGAGAGCCACGAGCAGACTCAACTCGAATAGCTTTCGATTTAGAGTCTTCGTTCAAGGTCTTCACCGCAACATCAAGCTGCTTATTAGAAGCCCATTTCATAAGTTCTTCAGGTTCCCCGCCCCACTGCAAGCCAAATGGCGGCAGCAAAACCTCTTGAGCATGGGCGCTGCTACTAAGTCCAATGAGAACAAAACAGCCAATCAATATATTGGGCACACGCGGCAACTTTTTAAACATGTCAGTTTTGAAAATAATGCCCTGCCTCTGCATGGCAAGCATGTAAACTCAGCGGCTCTGCATTAGCAAAAAGAATGAATCTGCCACAAAAATTACACCCTGGAAGTATGCTGGTCGAGCTCACCATTGCCCTGACACTTCTCACCAGTATTGGCCTCATTGTATTTAAGGGCAATCTTGATATAATGGCTCCCCGTCAGTGGGTCATCCATCAGAACATGTCGGACGCTTACCTTACCTACGAAGAGGCGTATGCTCAGCGTATCAGCTTCGAGCAACTTAC
>CBFHKM010000226.1:0-2446 GCA_965656385.1 Oceaniferula sp. | reverse complement strand
GGCAAGTTTTTGGACTAGCACTTCAGCAGCTATGGACGACCTCTTTGCACATGCCGAGTCTCGGCAATCAGATCCTGAGAAACGCGTTCTCGAGCTGAGCCAACAGCTTGAACACCACAACACGCTCTACTACCAAGATGCTGAGCCAGAAGTCTCAGATGCTGAGTATGACGCTCTGATGAACGAGCTCAAAAAACTTGAAGCCAGTCACCCTTCGCTAGCTAAAGCCGACTCTCCGACTCAGCGCGTTGGAGGCGCCCCTCTCAAAGATTTCCAGCAAATCAAACACCTCGTCCCCATGCTCTCCATCGAGGATATCCATGAGCTCAAGGACGAAGAGCTCGAAGCATTGATTGATCCAAGTGCGAGCAAGATGCAAAATCTACACGACTGGTATAAGCGCTTAACAAAAAATCTTGGGTTAGATCAAGTCGCTCTCAGTGTTGAACCCAAGATTGATGGTGTCGCGGTATCCGTTGTTTATCGTGATGGCGTGCTCGACTACGCAGTGACCCGTGGCGATGGGGCCACTGGTGATGATATCACCCAAAATATCAAAACCATCAAATCGATTCCTCTCCGACTTCCTGATGGCGCTCCTACATTGTTTGAAGTACGCGGTGAGGTCTTCATGCCTAATGAAGCATTTGCCAAGCTCAACGAGCAGCGTGACGAAGCCGGCGAGCCTGCCTTTGTCAACCCACGTAATGCCACCGCAGGCACCCTCAAGCAACTTGACTCCAAGCTCGTAGCGACTCGCCCACTGGACTGTATTTTCCACTCCTACGGACAGGTCAATGACGCGCCCTATACCAGCACTTCCGAATTTCAACAAACGCTACGCGACTATCAGCTCAAATCGAGCCATTGGTTTGAAGAGGTCAATAGCGTCACTGATCTGCTCTCAAGCATCACCAAGCTCGATACAGACCGCCACCACTTTGCCTACGCTACCGACGGCGCCGTCATCAAGGTTAGCAAGCTCGCAACCCATCAAGAACTTGGCTCAACGTCGAAGCACCCTAAGTGGGCTTGTGCCTATAAGTTTCTTCCCGAGCAAAAAGAAACCCTACTTCGCCAAATCACTATTCAGGTTGGGCGCACTGGTGTGCTAACTCCCGTTGCTGAGCTCGAGCCAGTGTTTGTTTCTGGCACCACCGTTTCCCGTGCCACTCTGCACAATCAAGATGAGATTGATCGCAAAGATGTCCGTATCGGCGACACGGTCATCATCGAAAAAGCCGGCGAGATCATCCCCGCGGTGGTCAAGGTCATCACCGCTAAACGACCTCCACTGAGCAAGCCCTTCAGCCTCTTCGAATATGTGAATGGCGAGTGTCCATCGTGCTCAGGACCTATCGAGCAAGAGGAAGGTTTTGTAGCATGGCGCTGTAGCAACTTTGCCTGTCCAGCACAAGCAGTCACCCGCATCAAGCATTTCGCCTCTCGCAAGGCCCTCGATATTGATGGCCTAGGCACCGCAGTTGCTGAAAAACTGGTAGAAACTCAAACCGTCTCCACCACCCTCGAGCTCTTCGATCTTATACCAGAATCCCTAGCTGATCTTCTACTCGATCCCGCCAAATTAGAAGGAGGGCAGAGCAAACCGCGGCGCCTGGGAGAGAAAAAAGCCCAGCTCATCGTCGACTCACTGAATCAGTCCAAAGAAGCTCCCCTCTCAAAATGGATCTATGCCATGGGCATTCCTCAAATCGGAGAATCGGCCGCGCGTGAAATCGCCCGCCTTCATCGTAGCCTTGCTGAAGTTTCTCAATCAACAATTCTCAAGGACTTGGCTGAACTCCCCGACTTCGAGGAGCTAAGTGTTTCAAAACGAAAAAAAGAAAACCACCCAAGGCTCGCCCAGTATCAGATAGAATCTGAACTCGGGCCTGTCGCAGCTCAGCACATTGTCGCATTTTTCAACAGCCTAGCTGGAGAGCATGTCCTTGAAAAACTTGAGGCCCTCGCCATCAATCCAGATTCTGACAACTACGATCCGGAAAAATCAGCGGTTCTCTCATCCGACTCACCCGTGGCTGGTAAAACCTTTGTCATCACCGGCACGCTTAGCAAACCTCGCCCATCATTCAAAAAAATAATCGAGTCTCTCGGTGGCAAGGTATCTGGATCAATATCCAAAAATACAGACTATCTGCTCGCAGGAGAAAAGGCAGGCTCAAAACGAAGTAAAGCTGAATCCCTGGGCGTTAGCATCTTGAGTGAAGATGAATTCATATCTCTGACAAGCTAACAGCCCTCAACCTCAAAAATCTACCAGTATCTAAAGATAGTTACAAAATTGATTTCGATAAGTTTTTGCCAAGTTATCTGCATGTGCCATACTCCGCCCATGAGAAGTAATGCCGCCCGCTCTGCCAGCTACCAATTCGGTATGCTGAGTCTACTCGCGTTGCTGAGCATGCTAATGGTAAGCTGCGGCGGT
>CBFHKM010000225.1:0-2447 GCA_965656385.1 Oceaniferula sp. | reverse complement strand
TTTGTTCATAGTAGAAGCCCTCCAGCGCTGAGCGTGCTGGGGGGCTTTTATTATGCGGGTAAGGCAAAGGCGGGGCAGCGGGCGGGCAGCGGGCGGGCAGCGGGCGGGCAGCGGGCGGGCAGCGGGCGGGCAGCGGGCGGGCAGCGGGCGGGCAGCGAAGGGGCGGGGCACTAGATGAGCCACCAAGGCTTTGGTTTGAGTAAAGCCAGAAGAACCTTAATGAGGTGCTTAGCGGATAACTCCGCGCTCACTGGTGCGGATGAAGTCAATGAGCCGAGCGACATTGACATCCTCTGCTAACTCCGAGTCTGCTAATTCTTCGGTGAGCTGGGCGAGATTCACTTTTTTGCCAAGAAAAAGCTTTTTGTAGGCACGTTTCAATGCACGCCGAGTTGTTTCGTCAAAACCTCGCCGTTGTAAACCGACCAAGTTGAGACCTCTGACAGCGGCTGGGCTGCCGTCAACAATAGTGAAAGGAGGAACATCCTGAACAATTTTGGTGCACCCCCCGACAAGGGAATGTTCGCCAATGCGGCAAAACTGATGAGCTCCAGACAGGCCGGATATAATCGCATGATCTCCCACTGAACAGTGCCCACCTAGAGTACCATTATTGGATAGAATACAGTGGCTGCCTACCTGGCAATCGTGAGCAACATGCGAGTAGGACAGAAAGAGATTGTGGTCACCAATACGAGTAGGAACTTCTTCGGTGGTCCCTCGGTGGATGGTGGTGTTTTCACGAAAGGTATTGTTGTCGCCGATGAGCAAGGCAGTTGGTTCGCCGACATACTTGAGATCTTGGGTGATCTGTCCGATAGCGGAGAAGGGGAAGAAGGTATTGTTTGCGCCAATGGTGGTATGTCCCTCAATCACAACATGTGACTTTAGCACACTGCCTGAGCCGATGTTGACATTAGCGCCGATTACCGAGTAAGGGCCAACCGTAACTCCATCAGCAAGCTGGGCTGATGGGTCAATGACCGCTGTTGGGTGAATCAGGCAATCTGACATCGAGATGTTCTCCTCTGAGGGTGGGCTTAGTTATCGAGCAGGGCGAATTTCAGCTCACCCGAGGAGGCTACCTCACCATTGACCATGCATCGACATACTGCAGAGCCAATGTTGCGACGAACTTTGAGGATCTCGGCCTCAATAAATAAGGTGTCACCGGGTAAGACCGGGCGGCGCCACTTAACCTTGTCGACACTCATGAAGTAGCCGATTTTACCTTGGTTCTCAGGTTTACGAAGTAGAAGAATGGAAGCAACTTGTGCCATTGCTTCGACTTGAAGAACGCCGGGCATGACAGGGTGACCCGGGAAGTGCCCTTGGAAAAACGGCTCATTGATGGTTACGTTTTTGACTCCAGTGCATTTGCTGTCGCCCTCGAAGTCTATCACCCGATCAAGCATCAGGAATGGATAGCGGTGCGGCAGGATTTGCATGACCTCGTTGATGTCGAGGACTCCTTCGCCTTCAGGGATTTTCAATGGTGGCACCATCGTACGCATGCGGAGGTATTCTTCCTTAAGGGTGGCTGCCATCTCCGTATTCGGTCCGTGTCCGGGTCTGACACAGATCACGTGGCCCATAATGCGTTTGCCACTGAGCATGAGGTCACCAATAACATCGAGTGCCTTGTGACGGGCAAACTCGTTGTTAAAACGCATAGGCTCTTTGCTCATGACTTCTTCACCTCGTACTACGACAGCGTTTTCTAAGCTGCCACCTTTAATCAGCCCTTTATCAAGTAGTGGTTTGACATCTTCATAATAAACAAAGGTGCGTGCCGGTGCTATTTCTGATTCGTAGAGCTCAGGTGTGACTTCGCTGGAGAAATACTGAGTAAAGCGACCTTCTGGTCCAATATTTGTGCAGGATACACGGAATTTTTTGTCAGGAACGATAGTGATTAATGATCCACCTTTGGTCTCCATGTGGATTGGCTCACGGATTTCATAGACTTTGCGATGCTTGTCCTGGGCTTCGATGCCTGCTTGTTTAATGAGCTCAACGTAGGGTTTCGACGAGCCATCGCCGATAGGAGGCTCGTTGGCATCCATTTCAATGATGGCATTATCAACGCCCATACCGCACAGAGCAGAGAGGATATGCTCAACGGTGTGAACTTTGACGGATCCTTCAGCAAGAGTCGTGGCACGTTCGACGGTTTGCACCTTAGCGACATCAGCATCGATAAAGGGTTGGTCATCGAGGTCGATACGACGAAATTTAAACCCGTGCCCCGCAGGAGCAGGTTTCAAGGTTAGACTAACTTTTTCTCCGGTGTGGAGAGAGGTTCCCTCTAGGGTGGCACTTGAAGCGACTGTATGTTCCATCTCAGCAGACATTCATAGGAGATAGGATATAAAGAGCGGATTGACAAGCATTTGCGTGCTTATATGAGCCGTGGTTTGATTGTCATTAGAGAAATTGCAGGGCTG
>CBFHKM010000224.1:0-2458 GCA_965656385.1 Oceaniferula sp. | reverse complement strand
TAGACGTTTTTGCACGGTATCCACACTGGAAGCACCAACAAGCTGTATGATTTCACGCTCTTGCCCCCTCAAGTTTGCACCTTCAACCTTTGCACCGAGTGTTCCGGCAATCTTCTCGGGACACGCAATCATCCTTCGCACTGATTCAGGCTCAGTATCAATTGGCATCAGCAACTGCAATAAATCGAGGTATTTCAACAAACCGCACAACTGATTTTGAGCATTTACAACAGGTATGCTACGAACCTTCTCGGATAGCATCAGCTCATAGGCCTCGAGGAAGGTGGCATCATCACCCACCTTTACCACATCCCTGCGGCAGATCATCTCGGCAGTGGCGCTGACGTCATCGAGTAAGAGCGGCTTTTCCATGCCTGCCTTCTCAAGCACCCACGCGGTTCTTGTGGGCACAGCTCCACATCGGGCAGGCAAAGCCCCAGCATGACCTTTTTTCTGCAGCAAATCAGCATAGCCGATCGCCGAGCAGATGGCATCAGTGTCAGGATTTTTGTGGCCGATTACATAAAGCGGCATTTTAGGTGAATTAGACATGGAATTATAAAGGACTGAAGTTTCTCTTATTCACTCATGCTTGGCAATGCTATGATGAGACATTTATTGAGTTTTTAGGCCTCAATACAAGTATCTCAGAATGCATTATTTACCACATTCACCTCAGCTAATTCACCATCAGTCAGTATAACTTCAACGACATCGAATCGCCAGACAAAGTCACGCCTCCCCAGCAACTTAAGCCACGAATTAGCACCACGCTCAATGAGTTGTTGTTTATGTCTATCCACCGCATCAAGAGGTCTACCATACCCCTTGCGTGTCCTCGTCTTCACCTCCACGAAGCTAAGCGTCTCTCCATCACGCGCAACAATATCTATTTCGCCTCCGCGAGGACCCCGATAATTCTTATACAATAACTTGCGGCCATTTAGCACTAGATGATTAGCAGCAATGCGCTCACCTATCTCACCAATTTTTTGGGGCGAGAGTTTGACTCCACTTGCATCAACAATTCGGCATGGCCGACGAGAGATGAGCCCAAACCGAAGCCGGACAAACCGAAGCCGGATAAATTTAATGAGGGATCTCACCATCGTAGGAAATCAAATAATGACAATGCACCTGAGCGCTTAATCATCACTGTATTTCTTGTGTCCTTCTTTTTTCCCCGCCTTCACCTTGGACATCACAGCATCAACTTTGTCAGCATCCTTCTCAAGATATGCCATTTCCAATTCACAGAGGTAGGCATAAGATAAGCCCATCATCCTGCGGTAATCAGCAATCGCTTTCACCTTGTCATCACCATCAGCCATATCCTCGATCAATACGGGAATGTATTCCATGCCTTTTCTGATCCCTTCTGCTGCTGCACGCGCAGCCTCAGCCCCACCGACCCAATCATCCTTGTCTATTTTGCGTAAACTCTTGAGTGCCTTACTACTCTCCGACATCGTTTTCTCCAGTGGAGTATCGTCATCGTCCGCATGAGCTTGTGCAAACAATACCGTAGAGCATAGAGAGCAAATTGACAAAAAGCGTAATAAAGTAGTAACAAATTTCATGTGATTTATATACATCGTTTAATGATAAATCTGTCAATAACCTAGCATAAATAATGCTTTCGCAGCACATGTAATCCCAGCGCTGGACACTCCAGCTTTTAGTCGCTAAAAATTACCACAGAATGGCAACCGCGAAAGACAACCAGGTTAAAGAAAAAAAACTGACTCCCATGATGGTTCAGTATCAGGCAATGCGCCGATCTTTGCCTGATGATATCCTGCTATTTTATCGCCTCGGAGACTTCTACGAGATGTTTTTTGAAGATGCCAAAACTGCCTCCAGTGTTCTTAATGTTGCACTCACCAAACGCAACGACATTCCAATGTGCGGAGTTCCGCATCATGCCGCGCAAGGCTACATTGCCAAACTCATCCAAGCAGGCAAACGAGTCGCCATTGCAGAACAAACCAGCGAACCTCAACCAGGCAAAATCGTCGAAAGAGAAATCGCTCAAATTATATCAGCCGGCACCGTCAGTGACATCACGCTTCTAGATGACACCCGGCACAACTACATTGCGGCGGTATATCAGGCGGGCAAAAAAATCGGCCTCGCCTATGCTGATCACTCTACCGGCGAATTTACCGTCACTGAGTTCGATCATATCGACTCATTAAAAGACACGCTTCAAAGTCTGAGTCCAAAAGAATTAATTATTGGCGACGACCAGCTTCATTTATTTGGCCACCTCACTGGTTGTCTTCCCTACGATGCATACGCATTCCTAGTCGACCAGGCCAAGACATCGCTTTGCGATCATTTCAAGGTTCAATCCATGCGTGGCTTTGGTTGTGACGACATGCACTCCGCCATCTCTGCTGCGGGAGCCATCCTCCATTATCTCTCCTATCAGCTGCGGCGATCATGCGATCACATC
>CBFHKM010000223.1:0-2460 GCA_965656385.1 Oceaniferula sp. | reverse complement strand
TTCACAGGGGGCAGCACCAACCCGGGAGGAGGCATGCCAATGGTTATCCTCTCTGGTCAAAAATGCGCTGATCGCGTGATCAAAAGGCACCCGATACGCTAATGATGGTTGCGCTGCTTGTCCTCCCGGGATTGGCCATACTTTTGGCTCCAGCCATTTGGCTCATATTGGGTCGACCCCGTTTTCTGCCCATTGCTAAAGTAGAGATCAGTTCAGAGGAAGCTAGTGACAAACTATCAAGCTCTATCAGCATCATCATACCAGCAAGAAACGAGCAATTCAATATCGCTAATTTACTTGAGTCAATCAACAAACAAACCCTGCTCGCCGCAGAAGTCATTGTTGTTGATGACCACTCCTCAGACAACACTGCCAGCATTGCATCCAGCCTAGGTGCCCGTGTCCTTAGCTCCGATTCGCTTCCAGATGGATGGATGGGCAAACCATGGGCATGCCAGCAAGGTGCTGAGTCAGCCGATCAGCGAAATTGGCTGCTCTTTTTGGATGCAGATCTTACCCTCGAAGCTGAAGCCATCGCTTCTCTGCAAAAACTAGCCAACACGTCCCGCGGAGTTCACTCTGTCTGCCCTTACCATAAGACAAAGAAGCCTTACGAGCAGCTCTCTGCCTTCTTCAATGTGCTCATGCTAGCAGGAGTCAATGCCTTCGGCAGTCGTCAGAGCTCATCCGAACAATCCGCATTATTTGGCCAATGCATGATGATCTCTGCTGAGCAATACCAGCAAGTCAATGGTCACAATGCCGTCAAAAACAAAACTTTGGAAAACTTCCACCTCGCTAAAGAACTTCATCGCCTCAACATCTCATGTAGCTGTTATCTGGGTAAAGGAGTAATCAATATGCGCATGTTTCCAACAGGCCTCCAAGAGCTATGGCAAAGCTGGAAAAAAGGATTCTCTGGAGCAGCCTCTCACACCAGTGGAAACACACTCTTTATCTCCTCACTATGGATTACTGGCATGATGTTCACCATTGTCTGCCTCATTGTGTTACTCAGCACACAATACTCTTCGCTCTTTGCCATCTTCACCACTGCGGCCTACATCATACATAGCCTACAGTGTTTTATCATTTTCAAACTTGCTGGACAATTTTCTCTCTGGAATGCTCTTCTATTCCCGATCAGTTTACTTTTCTATCAGGTCTTATTTTTCAGCTCTGTAATTGACAAAAAGAGAGGCAAATCCACCCACTGGAAAGGACGAAAGATACACTAATATGTGGATTGAGCTACCCAACCTCTGGATCGCACTGATCAACATCATAGGTATTCCCACATGCCACCTGAGCATTGCGTGGCTCTGCACTCGCCTTCCTGCTCGCTATTTTGAAAAGCAGAAACAAGCAAGCAACAGCAATAGCCTTATTTACGAGAAGATCTTTCTCGTTCGCTACTGGAAATCCCTGCTGCCAGACGCCGCTCCTTGGTTCAACGGATTTGCTAAAGGATCTCTGAGTTCAACCAAGATCGACTACCTCCAATCTTTTGTTACTGAGACACGGCGCGGCGAATTTTCCCATTGGGTGCAGATGCTTGCCATAAGCCTCTTTATCATCTGGACACCCCCCCCTGCACATTTCATCATTATCATTTACGCGGTATTTTCTAATGCTCCCTGCATCATCAACCTCCGATATACCCGATTACGAATCCTCTCACTGATTGGAAAAAAACAATCTAAACACCATGGCTAGTAAACCAACCATCGTCTGGTTCAGGCGCGACCTCAGACTCGAAGACAACCCCGCTTGGAACTGGGCTGTCAAACAAGGCGGCCCCATCATCCCTCTCTATATTCATGCACCGCAACAAGAAGGTGTGTGGCAACGTGGCGGCGCCTCGAACTGGTGGCTACACCATGCTCTGAAGGATCTCGATGCTCAGCTACAAGAACAAGGTAGCCATCTCATCATTCGTGCCAGCAAAAATCCACTTCAGACACTTTTAAAACTCATCGATACGCACGAGGTCGGAAATATTAGCTGGAATCGTTGTTACGAGCCTAGCCAGGTAAAGCACGACACCAAAACCAAGAAAGCACTGCAGGATTTAGGTATTGAGACCCACAGTGCCAATGGAGCTCTTCTACTGGATCCACACAGCATTAGAAACAAGTCAGGCAAGCCATTCCAGGTTTTCACCCCCTTCTGGAAACACTGCAGAGCACTTGAGCTCAGCAAACCAGAGAGCCTAGTAGGCAAAAGCTTTGCATCTAATGTAGATAGCGACTCACTGGATTCACTTGAGCTACTACCTACTATTCCATGGGATAAAACAATGTCTTCATTCTGGGAACCCACTAGGAAAGGAGCGCTGAGCTTGCTCAAAGAAGCCATCCATAAAAGTAGCCATTACGAGACTCTGCGTGACATCCCAAGCACAGATGGAACCAGCCGACTCTCGCCCTACCTTCACTTTGGACAAATCAGCCCACAGGA
>CBFHKM010000222.1:0-2483 GCA_965656385.1 Oceaniferula sp. | reverse complement strand
CAAGGCGGACAAGAGCCACGTTTTTGTCCAGGATCCAGAGCTGATTGCCCCGCTCGGTGTGGCGGTCATTGACAACAAGGTCGTCGTATCTCAGCCGCCCAACCTGCTCGTTTATACCGATGTGAACCGGGATGCAGTTTTTGACCCCAAGGTGGATAAAAAAGAAGCCTTGCTGACAGGTTTCGGTGGCCAGGATCACGACCACAGCCTGCACTCTGTCACCACCGGCCCGAGTGGTCAGTGGTATTTTAATGCTGGAAATGCGGGTAGTCACATTGTTACTGACAAGGAAGGCTGGACGCTTCGTGTCGGTAGTGTCTACAACGGAGGTGCTCCCTCGGTGACTGATGAGGGTCCGCTCCAGGGTGGTAAACCGGGCCTGAAGAGTGATGACGGCCATATCTATGTGGGGGCGGTGGCCCTGCGCATGAATCCGGATGGCACCGGCCTTCGCCCGATTGGCCATAACATGCGCAACAGCTACGAGGAGACGGTGAACTCCTTTGGTGATGTCTATCAGAACGATAATGATGACCCGCCTGCTTGCCGCACCACCTGGCTGATGGAGTATGGCAACTTGGGTTTTGCCTCGGATGATGGCGAGCGCAAGTGGCAGACCGAGCGCCGCCCTGGACAAGCTGCTCCGATTGCCGAGTGGCGCCAAGAAGACCCGGGAACGATCCCCGCGGGAGATGTCTACGGCAATGGCTCGCCTACTGGTATTTGCTTTTATGAAAATGGTGCCCTTGGCGATGACTACCGTGGTCTACTGCTCTCGGGAGAAGCGGCTCGCAATGTGATCTTTGGCTATCTGCCGAAACCGGATGGGGCTGGATTTACCATGGAGCGCTTTGATTTTTTCCGCTCCAAGCGAGCCGATGAATTTCCCAAGGGTGAGGAAGACAAGGCGAGTCTCGCCACCCAGTTTCGGCCGTCGGATGTCTGCGTCGGGCCGGACGGTGCCATCTACGTGGCAGACTGGTTTGACCCGGGTGTCGGAGGCCATAGTATGAGGGATCTTGATCACGCTGCCGCCATTTACCGTATCACTCGCAAGGGAGACAACCCGCGCCCAGCGAAATATGATATCAATACCGTCGAGGGTCAGATCGCTGCGCTGAAAAGCCCGGCCAACAATGTCCGTGACGCTGGTTTCACCCGCCTCAAGGCCGCGGGAGAGAAGTCGCTGCCCGCCGTGAAAGCTCTGCTTGATGACTCTAACAAATATATACAAGCACGTGCCGTTTGGTTGTTAGCTCAGCTCGGTGAGCAGGGCATTGCTGAGGTGGAAAAGATACTCGCTCATGATGATGCACAGATGCGTATTGCTGCCTTCCGTGCCTTGCGCTTTGTTGAGCACAAGTTGCTGGAGAATGCTGCAGCTCTCGCCAAGGACCCTTCCGTCGCCGTGCGCCGTGAGGTAGCACTTGCCCTGCGCAATCTTTCACTCGAAGACACCCAGGACATTATCCTCACTCTTGCCTCTCAATACCAGGGCAAGGACCGCTGGTATCTCGAAGCGATCGGAACGGCCTGCACCAATAAAGAGGCGGCCATCTACTCGATGCTCGACAAGGAACTGGGCAATGAAGATCCCCTCAAGTGGAGCGCGGCCTATGCCAAGCTCGCCTGGCGCCTGCACCCTGCGGCCAGCGTGGAGGGTTTCAAGGCGCGTGCGCTTTCCGTTAAGATTCCGCTTGCTGACCGCAAAGATGCGCTGACAGCCCTGGGCTTCATCCCAGATCAGGCAGCTGCCATGGCCATGGTAGTAGTGGCTGAATCTGGGCCAGATGACACCAAGAATCTTGCCAAGTGGTGGTTGCAGAACCGCAGCGGCCATGTCTGGAAGAGCTATGCGAGCAAGATGAAAGGGCTCAACAAAAAGCCGAATGCATTAAAGGCGAATCAGGATTACAAGGTGCCGGTTGACGGCCCGGAGATTACCAAGCTTGATGTCAAGGAAGTCGCGGCACTCAAAGGGGACGTGGCCCGCGGCCAGATGACTATCGCTCGCTGCTACATGTGCCACCAGGTCAACGGCACCGGGGTGGACTTTGGCCCCGCACTTGACCAGTGGGGACTGGGCCGCTCAGCGGAAGCGATCGCTACCGCGATTATTCATCCTAACGAAGGCATTGCCCACGGTTTTGAGGGCACGGAGATTATTACCAAAGAGGGCCACACCATCCAGGGCTTTTCGCTCTTTGCCGGAGGTTCTTCCATCCTGAAGGTCATGGGGGGAGGGGAGCTTAGTATTAGTCGCAACCATATAAAGAGCAGCAAACCTCTTGAGAAGTCACTGATGATGTCAGCGGGTCAGCTCGGTCTGTTAGCTCAGGATGTGGCAGATATCATTGCGTATCTGAAGGCCGGTGCCCCGGTGGATCCCGAAGCCGCTCCTGTCAGTAAGCCGGTCAATACCCCTGTTAAGCCTGCTGCTAAGGAAGCTAAACCCGCGCCAAAAGAAGCTAAACCAGAAGCTA
>CBFHKM010000221.1:0-2496 GCA_965656385.1 Oceaniferula sp. | reverse complement strand
TGATGCACCCGAAGCCGGACTTGAGCGTGCTTTTCAATGTTTAGATTTACCGTTCCGGCTCGGTGATCGTAAGCGTTAGGCTAAAAAAATGAAACCTCGCTCCGACATACAGGGAACTTCGTGGGGAAAAAACTCGGGACATGCTGAGCCAACTTCGCAAGAGAATAGAAGAGCTCCTGCATTTCACAGCTTAGCTCTAATCGGTAATATTTTCGCGATCTATTGGGTCTACTTTATCGTGTCTGGAGCAACCTTCGATAACGGAAATCCTGGCGATATGATGGGTGGTTTGAGGCCGTTCGTATATGGCCTGGGCTGTTTTTTCATTAGCTGCATTTTTGCGGTCATAGGATTTCTCAGAAGTGAGCGTCTCAATATAATTACAAAGATAAGTTCGAGCTTTTCGATTATTGGATTCATATTAGGTCTCATGACCTTCGCTGGCTAATCATTGACTGGCCTAACAAGTCGGCGCACCCAACCCGCTACCCGCTGAGTAGTTGATTTTATGATCGTTTTAACCCATAACCCCTTTGTTGAAGATCGCCCCCGGTAGCGGGTGGGTGGCCTTTACGTTAGCATGAAAAGACTCGCGACAGCGCTACTGATTCTTTTCGCAGCCGCCCTTCACGCGGAAGACAAAATGACACCCATCGACAAGGCATACGCAGCGGCATTCAAGGATCAAACGAAGGCCGGCGATTTCTACAACCTCTTCCTGCGATCAGACATCTTTATCCCGACCTTCGACGTCCCTGAGCGCGAAGGAGCCCGGAGGGCAGACGGACAGGAAGCGTTTAATCCCGTTATCATCGAGAATGAGGGACGGAAGACGCTCATCCTCTTCGACACGCTGGAACGATTGAAAGGATACGCGACACGTGAGATCGGTTACGTAGCGATGCCCGGGCACGCGATCCTTGAAGCGATGCCCGAAGGAATGCACTGGGCACTGAACCACACCACTGACCACTACAAGGAGTTTTCACCCGAAGAGATTGCACATCTGAAGAAGCAGGTTGAGGCAGCTCGGCCGAAGCCAACCACAGTCAAGGAAGGCACACAGATCATGATTGGCGCTCCCGCGAAGATCCCCGGGGGATTGGTCGAGGCGCTCCGAGAGACGCTTAAGCGGAACGGCGAGGTGACATCAGCCCGCTTGGGGCAGGTTTACATCGCCGCCGAAGGAGAGGTCCCGCACATGGCGCTGGTAGTGCAGACTTCTGGCATTTCCGACACAGTGAAGCAGGCCATGATCAAGGACTTGTCAACTGCCTGCCGTGGCAAGCTCGCTGAGGGCGAGCATATCGACATTCTCGTAGATGAGTCAGGCCAGATCGCGAAGGGCATCATCAGCGAAGTTGAGCCGTTCCACACGAAAAAGTAATGCTAACAAGGCGTCGCTCTCAACACCTGCCCCGCCGCGAGTTCAAATCGTCATGACCATTCCAACCTCAACCCACAGTCGAAGCCTCGCCCTCGGGCAGGTGTGAGAGGACTTCGACGTTAGCCCAAAAAATACATTTGCAGACAATGATGAACCCAACAATAAAGAGATTCCAGCAAGGATTATTAATTGCATGCATTTTTGCTGTAGTAGTCGGTGTGGTATTGATCTTTTGGGGTGGACGATATCAATTTATGGATATTGGTGCTGTAATTGTTTTCATGGCAGGAGCATCGGCGACCATTCCGTTATTTTACTTTGCATCTCAAGTAGCATTTAAGGACAAATCTTCAAAGAATGACGCATAAGCCAATAAAGATTCGGCCTCATGATCCTAATGTAGAGTTGTGCTTAAGGTATGAGTTGACGAGCATTATGCCACATTACCGGATCAAGGCTAACAAGTCGGCGCACCCAACCCGCTACCCGCTGAGTAGTTGATTTTTATGATCGCTTTAACCCATAACCCCTTCGTCAAGGTTCGCCCCAGGTAGCGGGTGGATGGCCTTTACGTTAGCTAATAAAAAATGAAGACAATACACACGTTAATCATCTCGGTTCTCTTGACGGCGATTTCTCTGGCAGGCGAGCCATTAAAATTTGAGACGCTAGAGAATTTTCTTACGTGGGCAGATGCTAAACTCAGATCTGACGATTATGAGGGGTTTGCATCAGCGCAAGTGGCCAATAAGGATATAAAGGAGACTCGGATTTCATATATCAAGAAGTTGGATGCCGATCTGGGCATTGGATCATTGAGCCAGACTTTTAAGGGTAAGGTGTTTCCAGCCGATAAGCATATATTCAAGTTAGGTGGACATAATAAGGAACTGGGCCATTGCCATATAGACTTTGTTAAAGTTAAAGGTGGGTGGCAACTTGCAAGGGTTTGGCAATGCCGATAAATTTAAGCTAACAAGTCGCTGCATCCGACCGTTAACCGTCCACGACGCCACGACCTGATAGAGCGAAAGACCATTTTAGGTTTTCGACGTTTGACCCGGCGGCGGTTGAGCTATACGTTAGCCCATAAAATACATTTGCAAACA
>CBFHKM010000220.1:0-2549 GCA_965656385.1 Oceaniferula sp. | reverse complement strand
GCTCTACCACCAGTTCACAAAAATAGCGCTGAGAAGCCACCACCTTCATTTCGGTGTCGCCAGTTGAAGAAAATTAGTGATCAAGCACCTTGAGCTCGATCTTACGAAACTGTATCGGACAGCTATTGGCTTGCAGTGATATTGTGCCGCTGTCGAGTAAGCTACCATCACGGCGGCTAGGTTTCTTATATTCGGCAATCAACTGCCCTCCTGATTTATGCCGAATTACTCTACCACCATGCACCTCAACAATTGATGTTATCCATTGATCAGCTTCCTGTTGCTTGCCCTCTAGTTGGGACGCATCCGCCTTTGTGTTGAGACTCAAATTGTCGGCGCCGCCCTCACCTTGCTTACCATCAATACCACTATATTCATCGAACAGTCTTGCTTCCACTGAAACTGGACGCCTCTGCCCCTTGTTCATCGTCTCTGCACTTTGCCCATGAAGCATCAAGCCACAAGTCTGCACGGAAGACTCAACCAGCGTGCTCGATCGCGCTCCAAGAAATCGGTATTCTACTCTCAAAACATAGTGCGAAAACTCATCCTTATAGAACAAATAGCCAATATTATCTCCAAAGCCTTGTTTGTAGTTGTCGTAACAAATCGTCAAGAAACCATCTCTAACAACAAAAGTATTTCTGAAATTTACCCCTAAATCATAACCTACAAACTTTGGTGTCCAGCCGTGAATATTTTCGCCATCAAAAAGCTGTATCCATACCTCCTCCGCTTCCCCCTCAGCCCTCAACTCGCCATCACCCTTGGCATCACCCGCAGCACCACCTGTGGCACCACCCGTGACATGCTCTTTTTCTTCAGCGCATAAGCCCGCATATGACAAGCAGACGATGGCACAACACAATATAGTATGATGAAAATAGATTCTCATGCATAAATGATTACGCCGCTAAACGCCCGCACATTTCATCAGGACAAATCTTTTCTCACTTATTCTAGTTTGGGCCTTTGTTCACATCATGTAATTTGTAAATATTAACGTTGGCTATTAGTTGTCATCGCACCATATACCGTTAACATCATGCTAATTTAAGATGTCCCACTTCGCAAATTCACATACTGACAAGGACCTCATCCGGCTCAGACAATTCCTCAAAGAAACCTTACACCAATCAGGGGCTCAAATTCCTGGGAACCCATCAGCAAGCAAACAGCTTCTCAATCTCGCTTGTGGCCGTGCCGATGAAACAAAAGTACTCGCAGATGTGTTTGGTCATGATGCTGAATCCATTCACCTCACAGGGATCGATATAAGAAACCGCGAAATAGGAGAAGCAAAAGAGCGCTGGAGCCGAGTCTCTGACAAAGCGAGCGCCGAATTCCTTGTCCAAGATGCGTCTCAGCTAGCCCAAATCAAAGAGCTTGATCATCAGTTTGATGTTGCGTTCATGCGCCATCAAAATTTCTGGAATGGAGATACCACGTGGACAAAAATTTATGACGAGGCCCTGCACCGCCTCGATGACGATGGGCTCCTTGTCATCACCTCTTATTTCGACCGTGAGCATCGACTAGCTCTTGATGCCATTCAAGGACTGGGTGCCGAACTCATCTGCACGGAGCGCAATCACGACTCCCGAATCATTACCGACGCGCCTAACAAATCGGTTGATCGACACATCGCTATATTTCGCAAACCTTGAAGAAAGCAATCCGTGCTATGAATTACTTAGGTCTCCAACACATCATCCACTCCTCCCCTTCCCTCGTGGGAAAGTGATTTTTGGGGAGCCTAGCCCATTCCAAGGTAAAGCTCTTCTTAAAGTGCCTCTCGATGGTTTCAATATTAGTTTTATATGGTGGGCCGTCACCTTCAGGGTCTTGAGCAAAAGCAAAGAAGACCCCAATCAGAGCACCTCCTGGCCTCAACAGTCGATGCGCAGCATCAACATATCTCGCCCTCTGATCCGGCGTAATTGCACAAAAACAAGTATGTTCCCAAATGACATCATACCCTTTGGCCTTAGCAAAACTTGGATCAAAAAAATCGCCCATCATATAGTTCGCTCCGGCAGCACCATTCGATGACTTTGCCCCCGCTAGCGCCAGCTCTGAAATATCCAACCCAGTCACCGTGCAACCAGCTCGTGCTATTGCAGCAACATCATGACCATATCCACAACCAGGCACCAACACCTCAGACCCAGCGGGTAATTCCCCATTAGAGATGACCTCTAATAATGCGGGTGACGGGGCTCCTTTATCCCAAGGAGTTCGACCCTCGGAGTAGTCCTGATTCCAGTCACGTTGCTCTACTGTCATGGGCTTAGTTAAGTAGTTACCTTGGTCTATTCCAATATAAAACAAACGACAGGACCCACACAAGCCCTGCCGATTATTGCTTATGAGGCTCTGATGAGAATCTCCCGCTTAGCCTTTCTCTGGTGCAATCTATCAGCCAAGCTTAGCTTGACTAAGCACCTTACCGAGCGAAGCAACAGTGCCACTTATATCAGTAAGATTACTTGGTAGGATCATGGTATTATTTTCCTTTGCCAGGTTACCAAACTCCTTCACATACTGCT
>CBFHKM010000219.1:0-2614 GCA_965656385.1 Oceaniferula sp. | reverse complement strand
ATCTTTGCGATGCATGCTGCTAAACTTGAAGCCACATTCAGCAAGTCTAAGCTGGCGAAAACGATTCGTATTAGTGTAGGCGGCAATGCGGTCCAGAACGGGAAGAGCCGTCAGAACCCCTTTGCTCAATGTTGTTTCTCCTCGTGTATTGAAACCATTTTTTTTGCTCTGCACTTTGAATTCAGCGCTTAGAACTCCTGACAGCCTCTTTTTCCAATCCTCCGCCACAAGTTCGTCCACCCCAATACCCTCAAGAGACCCATACCAATCATAATGGTCTTCACTAAGCTGACCACCTAACGACAACAAACCGTTGTCAAAAACCTGTGCGGAAGAATCATGTATGTACAAATTTTTATCCGCATACTTACCTTTTGCAGAGCTGAGCTTTACCGAATCGTCGAGCCATGGCGTGTCAACAGTCGCGTCCGACAGACTGAAATCATAACTATGTTTGTGCCCTGGCCTTCTTGTTGCCTGTAATAATCCATCAGAAATTTCAACGAGCCCACCCTGGGTATGAATGTTAAGCTCTAATCTAGCTACTTCAAACGATTGTAACCTTGCTCGACTGGGCAACACCCGCGTGAGCATACCTTCTTTGCTGTTCTGATCATGTGCTGGCGGCCCTGATTTAGCTGGGAATTGCATGCTAGGCTCTTTGCTCGCCACAACAGCTCCTCGCAATGGTTTTTCGCCCACCATGATATCAGCTTGCAGTCTGGCTAATTGCAAATTCTCGATAAACCACTCACCTTTAAGCACCTTAAACAAGCTAATCTGAGCCATCAAATCATCAGCATTCAGGCTTTTGACCGTGTTTGAACCCTCAGCACGAAAACCTCCTGTGCTCACACTCATGCCCCGCCATTCAAAAGCCTCGAACTTGGCTTCAGCACCAATGACATCACCAACCACATGCCCGATCAAAACACGAAACTTGTCGCTATGCAGATAAGATTTAAACAAAAAATATCCACAACAACCAATCAAACACAAGCTGCAACCAATAATCAGAACGATTCTCGTTGCGCGCCCCTTGACAGACGTCGGCTGGCGAGCAGAGCGCGTCTTTGAACCTCGACGTCTATTTAATCTACGTGGCACCAGTGTAAAATAACTCGGTTGCTGATATTCACAAGTTTTCTTCTCGCCAGAACAGTGTGTCATCTTTATATTCAATTTTTGTCAATTAATACAACTATTATTCCTTGCTAGAACTTCAAAAAGTCTGTTTCGCCGTAACTAAAGACGGAGAAGCGTTTAACATCATCAATGAAGTGTCGTTGAAGGTTCCTGCTGGTCATTTCATGGCGATAGTAGGGCCCTCAGGATGCGGCAAGACCACTCTACTCAAGACAATAGCCGGGCTCAACGAAGAGTCCGATGGAGATCTCTTGTGGAACGGAAGAAACCTAGCCAAAGATCACGACTTTGAGCCCGCTGAGATAGGCTATGTCCCTCAATTCTCCATTGCATACGAGCAATTAACCGTTGACGAATCAATCGAGTCGGCAATGCGACTTCGGGTCAAAACCAAAAACCTCAAAGAGCTCGATAGGCTTATTGATAAAATATTACGCGAAACAGGCCTCTCCAAGCTTGCTGATCGCCCCGTCAAGGTTCTCTCTGGCGGACAAAAACGCAGACTTGGTCTCGCCATTGAATTAGTCACAAGCCCGCCTCTCCTACTGTGCGACGAAGTTACCTCTGGTTTAGATCCACGCTCAGAGCGCGATATTGTCCAATTACTGCACCAACTCTCTACCCATAATGGGCGCACTGTCATATCAGTAACCCACTCACTCGCTCATCTAGATCTTTACGATTCGATACTAGTACTCCATGAAGGACGGGTTGCTTACCATGGGCCTCCTGATGAAATTACCCATTACTTCTCTGTTGATGATACCGAAGAAGTATACCCACGGCTCGCTAAACAAAAATCCGAAAAATGGCACCAATCTTGGCAAAAACATCGTGACATCTACTATAAAAAAATCTCCAAACAAAAAAAACAGTTAGCTACTGACGTAGGCAACAAAGAAGAAGAACCCGGGAGTGAAAAAAGTAGCAAGCCCATCACCATCGTACTAGATGATGACTTAACAGATAATTACCAAGATATAGAAACGCCCCCCCCGCTCGCCAAAACACCCGGTGTCATCAGTCAATTTTTGACACTCTTGCTGCGAAGATGGAAAATATTCTTTCGCAACAAAGGTCAAGTATACCTTCAGCTCGCCATCTTACTTTGTTTTCCGATTTTAGTGGCTCTATTCCACGATCGAGGCAACGAAAACATTAAGCGCTTTTCCGATCGTGGGGAGAGTGTTATCCAGCAAATACAGGAACACTCCATGGTCGAAAAGAGCTACTTGAGCGTTGGCTCCGCTGTCTCAGGCATCGTGATGTTTCAAGTCATCCTCCTCTCACTGATGGGTTCCAACAACGCGGCACGAGAAATCGCTGGAGAACGTCTAATATACGAAAAAGAAAAATTCGGCGGCATTCGACCTTTAGCTTACCTAGGCAGCAAGGTCGCATTTCTTGGTTGTCTCATTCTCATTCAGTCACTTTGGATGGCTGTCTTTGTCGAACAATTCTGGAAATT
>CBFHKM010000218.1:0-2624 GCA_965656385.1 Oceaniferula sp. | reverse complement strand
AGGTATGCTTTGCCAGTGTTGTCGGTGATGCCTCCAGCCTCGCTATCGAGTGGCATGTGGAAAACAAGTCCTGCTGGCAGGCTTTGGGGTGGGGCAGGAGTGGTTTTCTGCTGCTTGAGCCATGCGTTGAAAGTCTGCTCATGAGCTTTTCTGTGTGCTTGGGATTGTTGATTGAGACCAGTAAGTTGCTGGTTGATTTTCTCTAGCCTTTGGGTGTCCTTCGAGGTGTTGAACGTGATATTTGGCGGGTGTGCTGCATTGTTTCTATCCAGTGCGGTCATCGGGGTGTTTCTGAAAAACGCAGTGAGCTGATAGTTTTCCTTGGTTGAGATGGCATCAAATTTATGATCATGGCAGGCGGCGCAACCTGTGGTAAGGCCGAGCCATGCGGCGGATGTGGCATCGACTCGATCTTGGGCGTAGATAGCATCATACTCATCGGCGATGGCGCCACCCTCTCCCGTGGTAGGCAGGCAGCGGTTGAATCCCGTTGCCACGATTTGTTGGGTGGTGGCATTGGGCATCATGTCACCGGCGATTTGTTCACGGGTGAACTGATCAAAGGGCATGTTGGCCTTGAAGGCGTTGATGACCCAGTCACGGTAAGGCCAAATGGAGCGGTAGTTGTCAATATGGATACCGTGGGTGTCTGCGTAGCGGGCAACGTCGAGCCAGTGGCGCGCCCAGTGCTCTGCATAGGTCTCGGTTTGCAGTAGTTGGTTGACGGTTTCAAGGTAGACGGTGTCCCAGTCTCGCTTGTCGCTGAGGATGCGGTCGAGTTCTTCCATGTTGGGGGGGAGACCGGTGAGGTCTAGATAGAGCCTGCGCAGCAGGCGTGGCTTGGCTTCGCTTTCGTTGGGAGCGAGGCCGACATCGTCCTGTTTTTTGGCAACAAAATAATCAATTGGGTTGCGAGCCCAATCAGGGTTTTTGATTACTGGCAATTCGGCTTTTTGGGGTGCGATGTAGGCCCAGTGGTCTTCGAAGGCCGCACCTTCTTTGACCCAGCGGCGGATCAGAGCGATGTCCTCTGAACTCATGATTTTGCCGTGCGGGTTTTTATCTGGATGGGGAGGCATCACTAGCTCCTTGTCCTTAGATTCAATGACAGTGACTAAGTAGGACTCGTCGGGATTGCCCTTGATGATGACGGGTTTGCCGTTTTCACGTGCGGCGAATGCTTCTTCTTCTTTGTCGAGGCGGAGTGGGTTTTTCTGTGGCTGGCGTGAGCCGGAATCTGGTCCGTGGCAGTGGTAGCAGTTGGCAGAGAGAATCGGCTGAATGTGCTCGTTGAATGATACCGGCTGGTCCGCCCGAACCAAAGTTACTGGAACAATCGATTTTACCGCCTGAGCCTGGGAGGTCTCGGAAGTTTGGGAAGCCTGGGAAGCTTCAGCTGGCTCCGTGCCAGCCGCATCAGCCTCTTGCTTTTTATTCTGGCAAGCGGTCAGCGCTAGTGCGGCAATTGAGGCCAAGTAGATGAGTGGTTTGAGCATGGAAAGTGGTGAAATAGTGAAAATGAATGGTAACCGTGATGAGTAAGGTCATTGAAGGTGTTGCAACAGCATGGCAATACTGCCAAAATCTATGCTCCAGTATCGAACATACGTGCCAAAATTCAATTTTTTTCGCTAAATTCGCCTTAAAATGAGCCCCCATTTTGAGGGGTGACGCCTCTACAATGAGCAAGAAGCTTGCTCTTGTCCAAGATAGGGTGTGACCAGCTTCACTGCATTGTCGGCTGTCATGCCGTGCTTTTCACGAAGTTGGTCGACTTTACCGTGGTCAACGAATTCATCCGGCCAGCCGATACGCTCAACCGGTGTGGTGATTTTGGCATCACTGAGAAGCTCGATAACACTGGCTCCGAAGCCGTTGTGCAGGACGTGATCCTCCATGGTGATGACAGCCTTGCATTTTTCTGCGTAAGTGCGGATGAGTTCGGCGTCGAGAGGCTTGATGAAACGCGGGTTGATCAGTGCCACGGAGTGGCCAAGAGCTTCGAGCTTCTCCTTGGCCTCAAGTGCGACTTCATACATGTGGCCGAGGCTGATGATGGCAATATCGTTGCCGTCTTGAATGACTTCGCCTTTACCGATTTCGAGCAGCTCGGGTTCGGTTTTTGGCTTGGCTCCAATGCCGGCACCACGCGGATAGCGAATGGCAGTTGGGCCGTCATCGTGGTTGGCCATCGTCCAAAGCATGTCGACGAACTCATCTTCGTCTTTAGCCTGCATATGAATCAGGCCAGGGATAGCACGAAGGTAGGCGATGTCAAAAAGTCCATGGTGGGTAGGGCCATCATCTCCAGAGAGACCGCCGCGGTCCATACACATTCGTACAGGCAGGTTCTGTAGGGCTATGTCATGAATGATCATGTCGATAGCGCGCTGCATGAAGGTGGAGTAAATGGTGAGGAAGGGCCTCAATCCCTTGGTTGCATGGCCACAGGCGAACAGGGCTGCATGCTCTTCGGCAATGCCGACATCAAAGTAGCGCTCGGGAATTTCATTTTTGAAGATGTCGAGCTTAGTGCCGCCGGGCATGGCTGCGGTGATGGCGGTAATGGATTTGTCTTTCTTGGCGAAATCAGTGACCGCTCGGCCGTAAAGCTCGGAATAGGT
>CBFHKM010000217.1:0-2625 GCA_965656385.1 Oceaniferula sp. | reverse complement strand
ACACGCTTAAAATCTGATGCGGCACTGGGCATCGTATTGGCGACATTTTTCGCCTTCGGCATCATGTGGCAGTCGAGAAACCAGCAAGATACAGTTGGGGTCATGAATTTTCTTTTCGGTAATATTGGTTCGATTGATGCGAGTGATTTGCGAATGATGTTGGTCACAACTTTGATTCTTGTGGTGACGATGTTTTTTCTCCGGCGCCCATTGTTGATGATGAGTTTTGATGAGGGTTTTTCGCGGGGCCTTGGTTATCCCGTCAAAATACTCGATGGTGTCTTTTATTTTCTGCTTACATTTTCTGTGGTTGTAGCACTTCAAGCTGTCGGTGTGGTTCTGGTGTCGGCTATGTTAATTACTCCTGCAGCTGCTGCCTATTTGCTGACAGATCGATTCGAACGCATGCTACTTTTATCGGTGGTTTTCGGTGTTACATCAGGCATTACAGGTGGTCTTGTTTCTGCAGAGGTAAATGGTTTGCCGACGGGCCCAGTGATTGCGCTTTCTGCGACAATGTTATTTGTCATCATCTATTTGCTGGCACCACGGCATGGGGTGTTGTCTAAGGTAATGCGAACATTTAGGCGACGAATGCGGGTTCGTAGGGAGAATATGCTCAAAGCTATTTATCAGATACACGAGGGTGAGGGCTTTGCTCATGAGGAGGTAAGTGTCTTGATGTTGGCTCGCAAGCGGGGACAAACAGAAGAAAAAGTAAACAAAGATTGCAGGGCGCTTTTGAGTCGTGGGTTCATTGAAATGGCGGAGGATGGTGTTTCGCTGCACCTCAGCAGATTAGGCTGGAAGCGAGCTATGGAAATAGTCCGAAATCACCGCCTTTGGGAGCTGTATCTGACTAACGAAGCTGATTATGCGGAAGATCATGTACACGAGGATGCCGAAAAAATAGAGCATATCCTAGAGCCTGGGATTGTTCGTCAGCTGGAGCAGCATCTTGATTTCCCCGAGCTAGACCCTCACGGTAAGCCTATCCCTCAACCAGCTCACTTAGTTGCTCAGCCCTCCGCTGCACTATCATGAAGACTCTGGAATACATAACCCTGCCATGGGACGTACTGGGCTTAGGAGCGCTATGGTTGATCTTGATGGCTTTTTTTGTCGCTCTGCCTTGCTCTCAAATGGGCTCGTTTTTGATCCTACGAAGGATGGCGCTGACGGGTGATGCGATCAGTCACAGCGTATTTCCTGGTGTCGTTATTGCTTTTTTTATTACCGGAGATTTGGCCTCACCGTGGTTGATCGTCGGGGCAGGCCTAGCAGGCTTGGCATCTACTGTGATTATTGAGTTGATTCACAAGTGGACGAGGGTGAAGCAGGATGCCGCTACTGGTATTTCATTTACGGCTCTCTTTGCTCTCGGGGTTGTGTTGATGGAGCTACTACTGGGTAAGAATGTTGATCTTGATCTGGAGTGTGTTTTGCACGGTCGCCTGGGCTTGCTGCTTGAGGAAGATCGAGTATTACTCTTCGGTTCACTGGTGCCGATGCCAGTCTTAGTTATGGCGGGAGTGGCTGTTTTTACCATGTTGCTACTGGGCCTGTTCTATCGGGTGATGATGCTGAGCTCATTCGATGCTGATTTAGCTGCATCGTATGGTTATCGACCGGCAGTGATTCATTACGGAATGATGTTTGTGGTTTCGTTTATTGTCGTTGCCGCATTTCAGGCGGTAGGCGCCATCTTAGTGATTGCTTTGCTTATCCTTCCGGGGGCTGCGGCCTACTTATGCACTTACCGACTCAAGGTCATGTTGGCGATTGCCGCATTGCATGCTCTCATTTCGGCGGTAGGGGGCTTGTATTTGCACGTGTGGTTTAATTCAAATATGGCAGCCTCTGTGGTGGTCTGCGGAGGAATACTGTTTCTCCTAGCTTGGTTACTTGGCCCGGTCGATGGTGTGGTGTGGAAATGGTTTAAAGATGAGCCCCCAGCCCTTGAAGAATCGTCTGATAACGCTGGAAATAGCTGATCTTGGCACATTCGGCTTGCTCACCACAGCCGCTGGGGGTAGTTGAGTGACCCCGCATTTTAGGGATGTTACCAATATTACACTATGGCTATTCAACGCGCATTACTCTCTGTTTCAGATAAGTCCGGCCTGATCGACTTCGCTAAAGGGCTCGATAAACACGGAATCGAACTCCTCTCTACTGGCGGCACATCAAAGGCACTTCGTGAGGCAGGCCTCACAGTGATTGACGTTTCTGATTTCACAGATGCTCCTGAGCTCTTTGAGGGACGGGTGAAGACATTACACCCCAAAGTTCACGGTGGTCTATTGCATAAGCGTGATGATGAAGATCATCTCAAGCAGGCTGCGGATAATGATATACCACCCATTGATCTCGTGGTTGTTAATTTATATCCTTTTGAAGAGACTGTGGCAAAAGACGACGTCACGCTGGAGGAGGCGATTGAGAATATCGATATTGGCGGGCCATCGATGCTGCGCAGTGCGGCTAAAAACTATAAGTCAGTGACTGTGGTAACAGATCCGAAGGATTACGATCGAGTGCTTGCAGAGATGGAGGAGCATGACGGTGATACCTCACACAAGTTGCGTGAAGAATTGGCTCTCAAAGTTTTCTTGCGTACTTCTA
>CBFHKM010000216.1:0-2632 GCA_965656385.1 Oceaniferula sp. | reverse complement strand
CCACCTCCCCTGCCATCATCTGGCGAAAACCGAGCGGTGCCTCGCGCATAAGCTCGAGCACATACTTCATCTTACGTAGTAACTCTTCATCATGCCCTAGGTGGAACACCACACTTTGTGATGGGAAAAACTTCTCCATGAGGCGCTGCGCATACTCACCTTGAAAGCCCACCCAGCTCTCTGCCCAACCAACCTCAGGATCTGGCCTGTAGCGGTGCCACACACCGGGGCGCAATAAAATCATGTCGCCCGCCTTCACTTTGACAGGCCTCTTATCCTGGCACTCAAATACACCATGCCCACGTGACAAGTAGACCATTTGGAATTCTTCAAGCACGCGCCCATTCTCCCAGCTAAACAAGTACTCCTCCGGGTGTTTACCCACAGGATAACTGCTCCCTGCTGGCACATCAAAATAGCCTGCATCAAGAACATACATGCCCCAATCAAGCAGACTAGGCTCTACTGGCAGGTAGCGAGAAAACAAATCCAAAGTAGTCATTTTGTGTAAAAATAGAATCAAAACGTCTATTTGCAAGACCATAATTTTAAGTCACACTGAGCGCCGTCAGTTATCAAACCATCACTTATGTTCTCCCAAATCAAAGATCAATACGCTTCCCTCGGCATCGATGTTGAGCAAGCACTCACCATCCTCAACAACACCCCTATCTCATTGCACTGCTGGCAGGGTGACGACGTCGGCGGCTTCGAAACCGGGGCTGGCGAGCTCAGCGGAGGCCTAGCAGTCACTGGCAACTACCCGGGCAAGGCACGTAGCCTATCTGAACTTCGTCAAGACCTCGATCAAGTGCTTAAGCTGCTTCCAGGCAACCACCGCCTCAACCTGCACGCAATCTACGGTGACTTTCAAGGCGAGAAAGTCGACCGCGACGCCATTGAAACTAGTCACTTTCAGAGCTGGATCGACTGGGCAAAATCGCACGGTATCGGCATGGACTTCAACCCCTCATGCTTCTCGCATGATAAGGCTGGTAGTGGCTTTACCCTCAGCAGTCCTGACACAGGCATCCGCGATTTTTGGATCGAGCACTGCCAGCGCGCCCGCGCCATCGCTGCAGACATGGGCAAACAGCTTGGATCTCCCTCCGTCACCAATGTTTGGGTGCCCGACGGCATGAAAGACAACCCAGCAGACCGCCAAGGCTATCGCCAACGTCTCTCGGACAGCCTCGACACCGTATTCTCCCAAAAGCTCGATATAGCACACAATATCGATGCTGTTGAGTGCAAGCTCTTCGGCATTGGCTCAGAAAGCATGGTCGTTGGCTCACACGAATTCTACATGGGCTACTCGATGAAAAATCAAACCGCGCTATGCCTGGATGCTGGGCACTTCCACCCGACCGAGAGCATTGCCGATAAGATCTCCTCCGTACTCATGTATGTGCCTCACCTGCTACTGCACGTCTCACGCGGCGTTCGCTGGGACGCCCTGCCCCGCACCTCAATCGGCCTTGATTTCTTTGACGCTTCGATCAACCGCATCGCGGCCTGGGCGATCGGCACACGCGCTGCCCAGAAGGCACTCCTACTGGCACTACTTGAGCCTCAGGAAAAGCTTCGTCAAGCCGAGCTCGAGGGTGACTACACCACCCGCCTGGCATTACTTGAGCAAAACAAGGCACTACCATGGTCCATCGTCTGGGAGGAATTCTGCCAGCGCCAAGACACCCCGGGCGAAAGCCAGCTACTTGCAGAGATCAAATCCTACGAGGCAAGCACCCTCTCCCAGCGCAGCTAATCTACTCCAACCAGACAAACACTCCAACCAGACAAACAATGAGCACAGCAGATCAGACACAAGCAAGCGCCTCCTCAGGCGAGTATGAAAACGAGCCAGTCCCCAAACATGCCCTCAAAAGCGGCAACAAATTCTGGGGCATGTATGCTGGCGAGCACGCCGCGGGAACCGAGTTCATGATCGGGCCGCTATTTTTGCTCAACGGTGTTTCTCTGCAGAACATCGTGCTAGGTCTACTGGTGGGCAACCTCCTTGCGGTGCTCTCATGGCGCTACCTTTGCGCTCCTATTGCCGCACGAGCTCGCCTCACTCTCTACAACCACCTCGAGCGAATTGCGGGCAAAGGACTGGTCAAAATCTACAACCTCGCCAACGGAATTCTATTCTGTTTCCTCGCCGGAGCAATGATCACCGTCTCCGCAACCGCAGTCGGCATCCCCTTCGATATGCCGATGCCTTCTCTTGGTGACTGGATGCCCAATAGCACCTCGTTTGTGGTTATCGTGCTCGCTGTCGGCGCCGTCATAGCCGTGGTGGCTTCCCTCGGCTACGAAACCGTCGCCAAATTTGCCAACATCGCCTCACCCTGGATGGTATTGGTATTCCTCGCCTGTGGCCTCGTGGCTCTCAAGCAGCTAGGGGTAGCAGACATGCAAGGCCTAGAAAAGGTATGGAGCGAATCCATCCTCATCGCACAAGACGGCTCAGCTGAATCCACCATGGGCTTCTGGAGTGTGATGTTCTTCGCCTGGTTCTGTAACGCGGCCATGCACGTTGGCATGGCTGACCTCTCCGTATTCCGTTTTGCTAAAAAAGCATCCTACGGCTGGGCCAGCTCCGCTGGCATGTATGTTGGCCACTTCATGG
>CBFHKM010000215.1:0-2708 GCA_965656385.1 Oceaniferula sp. | reverse complement strand
TTGCATCTGGCTTCGATTCCGCAATGACTTTCGTCAGGAAATCAACACTCTCTTTGGTTCCCACATTGCCCAAAATCTCCGTGGCTTTCATCAAATGGCCCATATCCATCTGCTCAATCTTTGGAAGGATAACTAATTCTGCTCCAGCACCTAGCCGCAACAAATAGTCACTCCACCGAGCTGGGTCTTTATCCCACAGTTCCATGAGAATGAGCCCACAGCCACCTACCTTATGCCTGATTAGCAGCTCCATAGTGACGGGCGAGACCCTGCCCTCAGCATGCAGTTTTTGCGCAGCCTCTATCAATGCCCCCCCGATATCGGACTCAGGCTCTGCCCACGTGTTAAGTGCGCCGATAATAGCAAGTTGCAGATCAGTATGGCTCAGTGGGAGCATTTCTGCAAGTTGCTCAGTAATATCGACACGTAGTGCCTTAGGCTTGGATTTAGCCAACCGTAGGGCTGCTTCCTCCTGTCCTTCAGGGTCAAAATTCTTCAGTGCAGCAAGATTAAGAAACTCATAATCGGGATCATCTTCATTGTTAAGCTTTGCAATGTCAGGCTCACTAGTAGTGGCGCTGTCTACATAGACTTCAAGAAGTCGCAAATCTTGTTCTTCTCTAACCACCTCACCAAAACGCTCACAGAGAGCTGCAATTTGTTGAATACTTTTTTTCTGTTCAACGAGAAGAACCATGGCCGACTGTCCACTATCGCCACGGGGGAAAAGAACCTCCCGGCAATGTTCTCCGGTCGCATAATACAAGTAAGCTGCAATTTTTCTCTGGGCTGTATAGTCAGCGTTGCGAATAAAGATACCAACGACTGTCTCTCGCGGGTGCACAAAAAGTGCCTCCTCAATCGGGTCATAACCGATTCTGATGAGGTAATCACCGACGCTTTCTTGCTCGATTTCATTTTTCACCTCAACCTTTTGCTTAAGAGCCGTATCCATTGGCCTGATAAACGAACTGATTGGGTTACCGGGAAACAGCACAGGCATGGACATCAGTATCGCAGATAGCAGCATAGCTACTGTGACACCGAGCCGCCTGTTTCGGTAAGCGCCATAAATGAGCAAAGAGCTACCAATCACGGCGGAAAAACCACAAAGCACATAGCGATTAGACGTCTCTACGTCCCGCATGGGCCCCTCTTTACCACCCCCGAGCAAGAAGATCACTATGACAATAGCCATTAAGAAAAATCCACCAATAAAAGCTGTGATACAGCGAGGACGCAAAGGCCCGACTGAGTCTGGACTCACATCATTTTGATAGCTAGCAGGCACAAACGCCACCTTACCTAATTCATTTGAGGATTTACCCCCAAATTTACTGAGCCCTGTATCTTTTTTCTCACCTGGGTAAAACCGCTCCTTTTCGACACACACATGAGCTTTAGTGACCTTAAATAGATGGTCACAAGAACCACATTCTACTTTTTTGCCAATGTAGTTGTCGGCAACATCAAATGCTTGATCACAATTAGGGCAATGTATTTTCATCTTTTCTATGGTCATAGCCGCGCACAAGCACAGAACAATTAATAAAAATCTATAAGCTGTGGCATTTTTTGACCATCAATAAAAAAGTTTAATTATCTCTCACCTGCGCTTGCCCCTCGGGCAGCGCTCGGGTAGAAGATACAAATGCTAGCTGATATTGAGTCCCTACTCGTCCTTCAAGACCGTGACCAACGCATCCTTTCTCTTGAGGAAGATATAAAACGAATCCCCAGCAGCAAAGAGCAGGCCAAGCAAAGACTCGCCAATGACAATGAGCTAGTCGCCAATGCCAAAAAAGCCGTTCAAGAAAATGAGGTTGCCATCAAAAACCTAGAATTAGATATAGGAACCAGAAAAAACACCTTAGATCGGCTCAAGGTGCAGCAATACGAGACCAAGAAAAACGATGAGTTTACAGCGCTCGAAAACGAGATAGCTCGTTACAATCAAGAAGTTGACTCTCTGGAGACTCAAGAACTTGAGCTCATGGAAAAAGCAGACGAACTGCGTGCCGAGCTCAAGAAAGCAGAAGCAGCTCTGGCGCTCACACAGGGTATGGTGGACGAGGAAATTTTACAACTCGATCAACGCGCCAAGGAAGTAGAGGCCCAGCACGAGGACGTCAGCAGCGAGCGCAAAACACTGGCATCAGCAGTGGATGCCGACCTACTCTCGCTTTACGAACGACTAATGACCTCAAAAGGAGGTGACGCGGTTGTTTCCGCAGAAAAAGGCCAATGTCATGGCTGCCACATGAAGGTGGTGCCCGCCACCATGATCAAGGTGCAAGCAGAAAAAGAAGTCACTCAATGTGAAAACTGCGGTCGCATCCTACATCTCTGATTACACCATCTGCACTCATTACCAATATCGCCATGACAACCGATTCAATCCTCGAACTTCTCAAACAAGTCCCCTACCCAGGATTCTCTCGTGACATCGTTTCCTTTGGCCTCGTCAAAGATGTCAGCTTCGACGACGGCATTGTTACCGTAGCAATCAGCGTGCAAACAAACGACGCATCCGTACCCGAGCAAATCTTTAAAAACTGCCACGCTATCCTAGACCCACTGCCTGAAGTAAAGCACGCAAGAATTGAGCTCGATGTTCAAGAACCAGCCACCCAGGCTAATACTGATGGAGCTGGCTCAACTGGCATAAAAAACAACATCCCTGGAGTGAAGAATGTCATCGCTATCGC
>CBFHKM010000214.1:0-2719 GCA_965656385.1 Oceaniferula sp. | reverse complement strand
GGTATGGTAGCTATGAGTGCCCACATTTGCTTTGATTTTAGAACACATTTACTTGCCAATTTATTATTGTTTATATGTTGTGCAGTGTGGGTTCTTCCCATCTGCCGATTGTCTCGACATTCAACAAGTGAAGGAGAGGTTGCTTCTCGTCCTCCATATTTTCAATCTTACCTCGTCGTGCTATGTTTGTTACTTCTGGGTCTTGCAGGCGTTGGTATTGGTATACAACAGTTGTGGGCAGGCATTCCTTTATTTGAACAAAGAACCTTAAAAGAGGATGGCGCTTGGAAGCCGTATCAAGTGAATCGATCGGTTATGATTCCTGTATTAGAGGAGTCTTTATCAAGAGCTCCTAGGTGGCAGCGCTTCAAGCGCCTGGGAATACTTTACAAAATAGAGGCTGATGAGGCAGAACGGCCTGAGGAAAAGAAGAGGTTATATGAGCTAGCTGAATCCTCTTTTCTGGCTTCCATAAAACTCAATGAGTATGATCCAATACCCAGAATCAATCTGGCAGCGATCTACACATGCCAGCTACGGTATCTGGAGGCAGATAATACATATGGAGATACTTCACAAATGGCTGAAGCAAGGGAACCATGGTTGAAGATGCATAGTCAGTGGGCATCCCTCCGCCATCGTATGGCGGCATTGAGCGTGGCGAAAGGCGAGAGTGAAGTTGCTGAAATACACTTTCAAAAAGCTATCGATTTATTTGAGCTTAGCGATGAGAAGGGGGTCAGGATGTGGAAAAATAATTGGGAGCAAGCTTACGTTTCTTGTTTGCTAGCCTACGCCATATTCTTGGATGGACAATTGCGCTTCGAGGATACGCTTAATATTTACACAAGGATTGAAGAAGTAAGCAAAGGAGTTCATCAATTAGGGGAAATTGGGTTTTATAACTACCGCGGATTATATTATTATAACTATAGCCTTGAGTCATGGCGCAAAGGCGAGGCAAAGAAAGCTTACCTATTGATGAACCAGGCAAAAGATTCAATGCATGAAGCTCGTCAATATAGTAAAAATAGCGAGTTCACTTTGATAGATAGGCAGGCAAAGCAAATTCAGGGTTTCATCAAATTTTTCGAGACAACAGGTATAGCTAAGTAATAATCACAGTAATATTGAAATGAGCAAAGAGAATCATACATTGACTGATTTCTGGCAGATGCGAGGAATGCAGTCTATGTGGCTAACGAGAAACTTTAGTTATCGAATAGGTGCGTTTATTGCATTTGCGGCATCTAAAGCTGGTGTCTCTCCCAACATCTTATCTCTTTTATCACTAACAATCACACTATGTTCGTGCGCTGTCGCTGTATGGCTCGAGCAGGGAACATGGTTGGCGGGTATTGTAGTGATGCTTGGCCTGCAAGTGGGATATGCATTTGACTGCGCGGATGGGCCGCTAGCTAGAGCGACAGGGAAAGAGTCTAGCTTTGGCTCACTGCTGGATAAGATATGTGACATGAGCTCTGGGATGCTGTTCCCATGTATATTGGCATATGGTGCGGGGCATTACTATTATCAGGGTGTTATAGACGCGGATATGGACTATACCTTGAGAGTTCTTTTAGTGGTGATTATTTTAAGGGCCATTCTTAATGTATTATTATGGTTAAAGGAATTAGTTTTAAACCAAGCAAATCGATTGCGAGAAGATAAGCGCGAACACACACTATGGTGGCGCCTCAGGCGATCTGTGGGACTATACATTGATGAACCAGTCTATCGTTTTGGAATTGGCCTGGCTTGGGCTCTTGATTGGTTTTGGGAATTTGCTATTATTTACTCGTGTGGAATTTTCATCATCACAATCGTTTACCTTTGGACTTCGAAAAAAGAAATGGATTCGATTGATCGAGTTGCCAACAAAATCTAGCAATCTAGTTTAGTCTAGTTGTATAGATCACCACTATAGTTACATACCAAGTCACTTCATATGTCAGAACTTCTCAAAAAGCAAAGCTACCTCACTCCTATAGGGCTACTAACATTAGTCATGTTAGTCTTCTGGTTGTTCATCCCAATTTACCCGAATTCTTCAACATCTGAAGAACGACTTGTGTTCTGGATCGCTGATGCTTGGCGCAAAGATTTTGCCCATGGATGGGCGGTGCCATTTTTATTCGTGTATTTTATTTATCGAATATGGCCAACGATGAAGTCAGAGCCCATCAAGGGTTCACGCTGGGGCTTGCTAGGGGTGGCATTATTGATTTTGCTTTATATTGTCTCAGTTCGAACACTACAGCCAAGGTTGCCTCTGATTGGGTTGCCGTTTTTAATTGTCGGAGGCACACTCTACATCTGTGGATGGAAGGTGGCGCGGCATATGCTGTTTCCTGCATTTTTCTGGTGGTTTGCAGTATCAGTTCCGGGTTTACAGCAGGCGACGAATATTTTGCAAATTGCGGTGACTAAATCGTGCTATGAAATGGGCACCCTTATGGGCATGGATCTAATCAATGCAGGCACGGAAATTAAATCTGGGAATGATAGCTGGGATGGGATGGATATTGCGGAAGGGTGCAGTGGCATTCGATCCTTGATGGCCTTAGTCATGATTTCTGCTATCTATTCTTACTTCACCCAAACAAAGCTGTGGAAAATGGCGTTCTTATTCGCCTGTGCTTTGCCTTTAGCCTTGGTAGCTAATTTCTTCAGAATCTTTACCATCATTGTATTAGCTGAAATGGGATTCAGTGAGTTT
>CBFHKM010000213.1:0-2723 GCA_965656385.1 Oceaniferula sp. | reverse complement strand
TAGTGCCGCCGAATCGTCACTTAGCTCAGAAGTGTGTGCAGTATTCAGTGCTACCAGGCCGTTGTTACACTTTTGGGCCTCTGCCTCAGAAAAATTAATTCCATATTCCTTAGCGATAGCTGTGGTAATGGAGGCTCCTCCTACGGCAACACTGCGTGTAAACATTCTTTTCCCCTCAAGATAAATGAGGTTGCAGGTCTTCGCCCCAATGTCGATGAGCAAACTGGTTCCTTCAAGCTCAGGGTAGCTAAATAGCAGCGCATTGTAGAGCGACATGGGTGAGGCATCAACGTCAATCGTCTTCAGCCCAGTATCAGCTACAATGTCATTCAAATCATTCAGCGAATCACCTTTGATAGCTACAAGAGCTACTTCTTTTTCGCTGGAATTGCTATCAAGGAGCTGCCAATCCCAAATCACCTCCTCAATGGGAAATGGCACGTGTTGTTGCGCCTCAAAAGCAACCAACTGCTCAATATTGTCATCCTCAATGGGCGGAAGCTTGATGAATCGGGTGAAAACTGATTGGCCAGAAATGGAATAGCGAACCTTGGTGGTCTTGCTGATTCCTAAACGGTCAATTAGCTCAGATATAGCCACTCGAATCTGTGGCAAGCGAGCCATTTCTGCAGCCGGATCTGCCAAAATGGAGGTCGAATCGTATTTGAGCAGGGTCAGCAGGCCAGATTTTGACACATCGAATGCCGCCATCGCAATGCGCTGAGATCCAATGTTAAGAGTTACAATAGTGTTTGTAGCTGCCATGATAAGTTAAACTAAGAGGTTGAGGGGGAAGGCCCGCAGAATGGGTATAAAATGTAAAATATCTGCGGTATTTGATGCTTAATAATGATTGCCCGAGTATTGTTTCAATCAAGTTCTTCGATTTCAGCGTATCGATCCCACCAGAAAAACTTAAAGGGCGTTTCATTTTTGTTGAGTAAGGGTATTTTCTTGTAGGGCGTTAATGCGTCCCACCATTTGCCCTTTTTCCTGGACATTGTGGTGAAGATTCCAGAACTCTTAACAGGCTGCACCCCGTTGACTGTGATTTCGCCACCGACCTCTTCGATGATTGCCTTGCCCGCATCATCTCTGCCACTGAGACGTTTCACCGCGGTAGGCGACAAATAGACTGATACATAAACCTCTTCACCAATGGGAACATTCACGTAGTTGATCTCTTTTTCCAACAATCGCACTTTGGTGGTATTGTTTTCAGAGACCTTAGCCGCGATATACCACTTCACACTTACTCGGTCTGCGAAATCCTCATCACGGTTCGATGATTCGATCTTGAGCTTCAATTCAACCTCTAACCACTCTTTGGGGGTAAACTTCTTTACGGTAGTTCTGCCGTCTATCGTGGGAGATAACAGATCATCGAATTCTGGCTTGTCGATGTCTAGCTTGTATTGCTGAGCCGATGCTGACGATGATACCGCCAGCAAAGCAAACAAGGCAATTGCTAGTGTGTTGCGCTGAAGTGTTGAAATCATAATGTATAATTATCCTACCTATTATCTATCCATGACCTCATTTGACCAGCAGAAATGCTAAAAGATTATAATATTAATGATGCTCTCAATGAAAGCCCGTCAAACCTCTGCATTGAAGGAAAGTAACATTAAGTTCCTCGAACATCACGCTTGTGCAAATCATGTCAGTATGATTTGTAAAGTGGCAACATGGCAAAGCCACAAAAAACAGCGATTCAACCTACAAGGGCTGAAGATTTCCCAGAATGGTATCAGCAAGTTGTCAAAGCCGCAGATTTAGCCGAAAATTCAGAAACTCGTGGCTGTATGGTGATCAAGCCATGGGGCTACGGAATCTGGGAACTCATCCAACAACAGCTCGACGCGCGATTCAAGGAAACAGGACATCAGAACGCTTATTTCCCACTCCTCATACCCCTCTCCTATCTGGAGAAAGAAGCAGAGCACGCCGAGGGCTTTGCTACCGAGTGCGCCGTGGTTACACATCATAGGCTCGAAGCCCAAAAAGATGATGACGGCAAAACGAGAATGATCCCATCTGGTAAGCTCACCGAGCCATATGTCATTCGCCCCACCTCTGAGACGATTATCGGAGCTGCTTTTTCTCGATGGATTGAATCCTACCGAGACCTTCCTCTTCTCATTAATCAATGGGCGAATGTGATGCGTTGGGAGATGCGCCCACGACTCTTTTTACGAACTGCTGAGTTTTTATGGCAAGAAGGCCACACAGCGCATGAGACCAAAGAGGAGGCAATCGAGGAGACACGAACGATCCATCAGCTTTATCAGGAATTTCTCCGTGACCACCTCGCCATTCCGGTAATAGCTGGCGAAAAAACCGAGGCCGAACGCTTCCCGGGCGCTGATATGACGCTCACGGTTGAGGCAATGGTCCAAGATAAAAAAGCGATCCAAGCAGGCACGTCTCACTACCTAGGCACAAACTTTTCTAAAGCTCAGAACATCACCTTTGCTGGCCGTGATGGCAATCAACAACATGCCCATACTACCTCATGGGGGGTATCCACACGCCTCATCGGCACTCTCATCATGGCACACTCTGACGATGACGGGCTAATTCTACCACCAAGAGTGGCCCCATCACAAATCATCATTATCCCAGTAACACCCAAGGAGGATAGCCGAGACGCCATCATTGACGCCTGCAATGCGCTCGCAGAAATTTTACGACGTGATTGTAGTTACGCGGGGCAACCTATG
>CBFHKM010000212.1:0-2732 GCA_965656385.1 Oceaniferula sp. | reverse complement strand
TCATGAATGAGCTCGTTGTGGTTGAACTCATTGGGTCGTTCATAGCTCCAAGCGACCCGTGCTCGGTGGTGGAGTAGCTCGGCAAAGGCTTCAGCGAGGCGGTCAGCGATGGCTTGAACCATGATCGCGGAATCCAGTTCGTGAGCATCACGAAGCTCAGCAGCCCATTCATCTGCACCATGAATACTCACTACAAAGGCACCAAGGTGGTCTGGATGAGTATCAGAAATAAAGTCACTTAGTGCAAAGTTGGGTTTGCCCGATGATTTTTCTGTCTGCTGGCGCAGCGTGTGGAAGGTGGCATTATGCTCTGGGAGAATGATGTCATCGCCATTGGACTGAGCGGGATAAAATCCGTATATGCCTTTTGCGGTGAAGCGCTTGCTTTCTACAATACTTTCGAGAATTTCTTGAGCATCGTGGTAGAGTTTGTCGGCAACTTTGGCAGCCTCAGCATTTCTGGTCTTGAGGGTTTTAGTCTCTCGGTCCCACACCCCTCTGAGTTCCCAACTGTGGAAGAAAGGCGTCCAGTCAATGTAGTCGACTAGTTCACGTAGTGACTGGTTTTTGATGATGCGAGTGCCCGTGAATTCTGGGACAGGAGGGTGGTAAGAGCTCCAATCAATTTTCTTTTTGTTAGCTCTTGCCTTAGCGAGGCTGATGGTGGCCTTGTCCTTCTTGTTGAAATTGGCGCGAAGCTTTTCGTGGCGCTCTTCGTTGTTGCTGATGAACGTATCACTGCCTTCATCGCTGAGTAGCGAGGTAGTGACGGGGACAGAGCGTGAGGCGTCGAGTACGTGAATGATGGGGCCTGAGTAATGAGGCGCAATTTTTACAGCGGTGTGGGCTGGGCTGGTGGTCGCCCCGCCGATCAATACTGGTGTGCTGAGCTCGCGACGCTCCATTTCCTTGGCTACGGTAATCATTTCGTCAAGTGATGGTGTGATGAGGCCAGATAGGCCAATGACATCGACTTGCTTAGTTGCTGCTACTTCCAGGATCTTCTCACATGAAACCATGACGCCGAGATCAATGACCTCGAAGCCATTACAAGCTAGAACCACTCCAACAATATTTTTGCCAATATCGTGAACGTCGCCCTTCACGGTGGCCATCAGGATACGACCTGCCGTCATTGATTTTTCTGCTTGAGCGATGGCATGCACCTTCTCGAGAGCACCGTCCTTGGCCATGAGGTCGGCAGCTATCTGAGTCACTTTTTCGAGCTTTTCTTCCTCCATGAATGGCTCGAGATGAGCTACCGATTTTTTCATGACACGTGCTGATTTGACCACTTGAGGAAGAAACATTTTGCCAGCTCCAAAAAGATCGCCAACCACGCCCATGCCGTCCATGAGTGGACCTTCAATAACTTTGAGAGGTATTTCGTATTTGATGCGGGCTTCTTCGGTGTCCTCGACGATAAAGGTGTCGATACCTCTGAGTAGAGCGTGCTCGAGTCGCTTCTCAACCGACTGCTCACGCCACTCTAAATCCTCTTCTTTGGCCTTCTTCTTGATGCCTTTAAATTGCTCAGCAAAATCAAGCAGTCGCTCGGTGGCATCAGGGTCGCGGTTGAGCAGAACATCCTCTACGTGTTTGAGTAGCTCGGGTTTGATTTCATCGTAGACCTCTAGCATGCCGGCGTTGACGATGCCCATGTCCATACCGGCTCGTGTGGCGTGGTAGAGAAAGGCCGCGTGCATCGCTTCGCGCACAGGGTTGTTGCCACGGAACGAGAACGATACGTTTGAAACGCCGCCCGATATTTTTGCACCGGGAAGGTTTTCCTTAATCCATTTAGTCGCATTGAAGAAGTCGACTGCGTAATTGTTGTGTTCTTCAATACCGGTGGCAACGGTTAGAATGTTTGGGTCGAAAATGATATCCTGTGGATTAAATCCAACGTCATCGACTAGGATACGGTAAGCACGTTCGCAGATGCGGATTTTTTCCTCGTAGGTTGCAGCTTGCCCGTTTTCGTCGAAGGCCATGACCACTGCAGCCGCGCCAAATTTCATGATGGTTTTGGCGTTTGATTTGAAGGCTTCCTCTCCTTCTTTCAACGAGATCGAATTGACGATGCCTTTGCCTTGTAGGCACTTGAGGCCAGCGTGAAGAATCTCCCACTTTGAGGAATCTACAGTGATGGGCACTTTGGTGATGTCAGGTTCAGACTGAACGAGGTTGAGGAAGCGAGTCATCATCTCAACACCATCGATCAGGCCGTCATCAAAGCAGATGTCGATGACAGGGGCTCCGTTTTCGACCTGTTGGCGTGCGACAGCGAGAGCGTCCTCGAGGCGGCCCTGTTGGATCATTTTTCTGAACACAGGAGAACCTGCCACATTGGTGCGTTCTCCAATCATCAGAAAGTTTTTGTCAGCAGAGTGGTTATAGGCTTCGGTGCCTGATAGGCGCATCAAAGGCTCGATGGTGGGGCGCTCTCGTGGCGCGACGTCTTTGACGGCGCGTGCGATGGCTTCAATGTGCTCGGGGGTGTTTCCGCAGCAGCCGCCGGCGAGGTTGATAAAGCCAGACTCGGAGAAGTCTTTCAGTTTATCATACATGTCATCTGGCAAGAACGGGAATCCTGTGGGGGAGAGAGGATCTGGCATGCCAGCATTGGGGTAGCAGGAGACGAAGGTTTCGCAACAGCGAGACAGCTCAGCAATGAACGGGCGCATTTCATCAGGGCCAAGTGAGCAGTTGAGGCCCACTGCGAGCGGCTT
>CBFHKM010000211.1:0-2773 GCA_965656385.1 Oceaniferula sp. | reverse complement strand
AAGTCTAACAGCAATAAAAAAACTCAACTTGCAACCTACGCTGGTGCATTTGTATTGACCATCATCATTCTCGCCGCTGGCAAATCATACCTCAGCAAACAGGCAAAACATTTTGCCAGCCTCAACGATATCTCGATATCAGACCTTCAAGAAAGTGGCAACAGCCTAAGCGGCAACGAATACCGTATTAAAGGTAAGATATCCGAGCGGATAATTCTGTCGGATCAGCGCGGCCTTTTGGTCAGCATCAAACCAAATGATCAAAGAGCGTCGGGCACTGTACCTGTGCATATACCACCGGGTATCGATCGCATTAACATAGAGAGAGGTCACAGTTATACTTTCAAAGTCGAGGTAAACCGTGAAGGACTACCTGTTGCAAAAGAAATTCAGGCAGAATAACGTAACCAGCTGATATTCACGGAATTTTGTCCCACTTACACAGTCGTAATTTATCAAACAAACCAACAACCATGAGATTACTAACAATCTTCATTGCTCTTTATCTTCCTGTAACAGCTCAAGTTTACAGCCCAAATAATGGAGGTGAGCAAAACACAAACAGTCAAAACAACAGTGCGCAAAACGACAACGGCGGCACCACCACTGTAAAATCAAACAATACCACATCATCTGTTTACGGCAGCGAAATTCCTTTTGTCGATCCTACCCAAGAGACGGTAACAATCATGGGGCGCACGTTCAGCATGGGTGACAACAGGTTTGGCGGCATGTTCGACTCATACTTGGCAGATTCACCAAATGCCTCCGAAGAAGCGACCGAGTATCGTACAACCATTGACTCCATCCTTAAAGCTGTATCACCACACACCCAGAACATCTCTTATAGTCAGAAAATACGGAATGGTTTTTCTCTATTACCCCGAGCTGCTACATACTCAGGAGACGGACGCATTTGTGACTCACTTTCAAATGCCATATACGCAGCAATGCTCTCGAAAGGTACGGTCAAAAACTCCAAGGAATATATTACCGACTTAGAAAAAGAAAAAAAACGTATCATTGCTAGAGTCGATTGGATGAGACGTACTGGCCTAGGCAATGTAACCCCACTAGCACAAAATAACAAAGTTAGAATCGGCCAACCCAGAACACAGAACAGCAATCCTGACTCCAGACTCACGATCAAAGATTCGTATAAGGTCAAAGATATGGAGAAGCGCATCGTTGAAATTGAAGCTCTAAAGAAAGCTCACCAAGGCAAAGGTGAGCTCAATATGTTGCAAGCAAAGGTGGAATATCAAGCTCTACTGGCGCAGCTTTTTATCCAGCGACGTTTTGAGCACGTCATCATTGGCACCCGCTTTTACAATCTCATTTTTCGAGATGGAGGATCTAAAATGAACCTCAAAAAAAATTCTGAAGTTACTAAGTTTTTCACGGAGGGTTTGGGCGTAGAACCAACTGTTACAGGGATGGACTCAGCAGCAAACGAAGCCATACGTAAAGCAAAATCATTAGTTCAAGGGTTTAGAAACCACCTAGAATACAATGAACTTCACAGCGCATCAAAAAGGCTAACAGAAGCCTATGCAATAGGTGAGTTTCTACCAGTGTTACAAACTGTGCCCTCATCTGAACGACGCATCATCCTGGAATACGTCCGCAATGGTAATGCATTAATCAAAGCCATGGATATTCGTGACTATGCACAAGCGAGAAATATACTCAACTCTCTCAAAAAGAGGTCGTCTGATTTTGACTCCACCAAAGCCGAAGGCGCCATTGCTGCCTTCATGCGAATTTCTAATGGTCACATTAGAGCTGCACAAATGGCCATGGTCAAAGGGGACCAAGCTACCTTTCAGAAAGAACTAAAAACTGCGACTCAAGTATGGCCAACGAACCCCAAACTAGACAAAATCGATGACCAGCTCGACCTACTTCTAGACAACAGTAATATCGCCAAAACCCTTGTTGATGACTTCGATCGACTTCTCAGCGAAGATAATTTCAGAGAAATATTCAACAGGCGCTTTGAGTTCGTGCCAGTGGTAAAAGATGACATCACGCGCAAAGATGCAATTGAACAAATCGTGCGGAATATCACACGCATCGACGGCACCATGAGCCTCGCTGACATCTCATCACAAAACGGCAATCACTTCGCAGCATGGGAAGCCCTTGATGAACTTCGGGACGAATTCCCAAAAGATCCTGAATTACTACAAAGGCTGGAAAAACTCTCTTCGAAAGTTGCAGACTTCACGGTTGCGCTCAGTCGAGCGAAAGACTTTGAAAATAACGACATCAATGCACAAACTGGATCTGCACTGAGTTGGTATATGCAAGCAAAGTCTATATACCCAGGTAGCAGCCACGCTCAGTCAGGAATAGAGCGTCTATCGGAGCGCATCATGCCAGTGGTGAACGATTCAGCGTCTGATTCGACAAGAGCTCAAAGCGATCAATCTAGTGGTCTACTTGAGGAATAATTAAGCTCAGACGAGCAAGCATTCGCCCCTCGGCCCCACCAGTGCCAGAGCTACTTAGGATATGCTCACTATTTTTTCGGATTGTTTAGTTGCTATCCCAAAGCTCTGGTTCATGTTCAAGACGTTATGGCTAACGCAACCAACGTACTCGCAAACGGAATCGAAATCACCGGCTCCATCAAGTTCAGTAATGACATGGTCATTGATGGCAAGGTAGATGGTGAAATTACATCAGAGAAAGGCAAGGTCACCATCGGTGAAAATGCTTACGTCAAAGGTGATGTCAAAGCCGGCGAAGTTAAGCTCTTCGGCAAGGT
>CBFHKM010000210.1:0-2787 GCA_965656385.1 Oceaniferula sp. | reverse complement strand
AATGAGGTGAAGTGAAACAGCGGCCTGTGAGGCTGGTCATAGCCTGTGCCCGCGTAGGACTCAAAGTTGTCAAAGCGCTTGCTCTCATCAAAATTACGCTTTTCAGCTCTTACACCCGGGGCGGGTTTTGTATCGCTCTTCACCTTGGCTGTATTCTTCCAGATCGGCTTCATCTGCCAAAGTTCAGCATCGGCACTGCCAGCTGCGAACACCTCGATGCCCTGATCTTCCAATGGAGGATACAGCACGCGGACAACCGTTTTTCTGCCGCCGTTGATAAAAACCTCCATGATGGATTTATCCAGGAATACACGGAGCGAGAGCTTCTTGCGGTCGCCTTCGGGAGCGACCTTCACCTTGGTGCCGAACACATCAAGCGTGCCATTTTCATAGGCAATCGTGAGTTTACGTTTGCCATCATTCGAGCGGCGCAGATGCAGACCACATCGACCTTGATCAATCTGTTCGAAGCCTACTTGGATTTCAACCGTATCGCTGCGGGTGTTAAGAACCTTCGAGCCGGTGATGCCAACGACACTTTCCTTTTCACCACGCAGTTTACGGATCGCCTCAACTGGCTGCTGCACCGGATGACCGTCCGCACCAAGGGTCATCACTCGAGGGATGGCAAAGCAGTTGTTCCATCCCTTGCCTTTTGTGCCGGTGATCCATGAATAGGTCGTGTGCTGACCCTGGTCATCCGTCGAGAAGCTGATCGTGTGGTAGTTTTCGGCCTGGTCCAGTCTCCCTTTCTTCTCCGCTGTAAAACGTGCGGACTCAGGATCAAAGCTCCCCACCTCGTAGTGCGGTGAAGCACCTTTGCTCCATACATAGATCCATTGATCACCCACGGAAATCATCTGAGGACAGTCCCATGCGGTATCGCACATATTGCCCCGGTAGTTCCACTGGGTGAGTTCCTTGTTTGCAGCCTCGTAGATGGGCGCGGTTTTACCCGTGATGCCAAGCAGCATAAAGGTGCGGCCGCCGGCATTGAAGAACGCGGGGTCCCGGACATAGTTGTCCCAGCCATAGCCGTCGATATTGTTGAGCAGGTTGGGGACATTGACGGGATCGGCCGTTGTTTTACCCCATTTGATGTAGTCCTTGTCCATCGGTTTCAGCATGACCTGTCCATTGAACACCAAGGCCAGTTTCCCTTTCTCCTTGTCCTTGGCACGAACCTTGGAGACGGAGGTATACCACATCTGTAATTCACCATTGCCATCCCTGACCGCACATCCCGAATAGCAGTGATCCTCCCCCTTCTCAACCGAAGGCCAAACAGCAATGGGGAGACGTTCCCAAGTCACATTATCGCGACTGCGTGCATGCCCCCAGTGAATATGGTCCCACTGGTTCCCATAGGGATTGAGCTGGTAGAACACATGGTACCAGCCATCCTCGTAAAAAGCACCGTTAGGATCATTGATCCACCGTGCTTCTGGAAGAAAGTGATAGACCGGGCGATGAGGGTCACTGGCGGCTACTGCCATCTCACGCTCTACCCCCGCTCTCGCACGTTCAAGAGCAGCAGCATCGTGGTGCAGCTCGGCTTCAGCCCATGAAGGCATCGTTGCCAAGAGTGTCCCTGCAGCAAGCGCTCTCAGGTATGTAGGTAGTGATTTTTGTCGAATCATTGAGTGGATGGTTAAGGGTTGGGTTATTTTCCGAGATAATTTCTGAGCGTGGGTAGATCTCCCACTTCTTTGAGGATGGGCTTTGGGTTTTCAGCGAAGCCAGCGGGGCGCAGATTGGCGGCAATACCGGATGCATGCTCTTGTAAGAGACGATCCAGTTCCTTGACCATTTCCGGATGTTTACCGGACAGGTCTTTTCTCTCGCCGAGGTCTTTGGACAGATCGTACAGCTCCAGCTTGAGATCCCTCAAGGTCTGGAGAACGCGCCCGATGCTGTCGTCCACTTCCTCGACATGGGTACGGTCGACATTGCCCTCCGCCCGCTTGAGGTACTCGGGCCGGGCATGGCGTGGTTTATGGACATGAGCATGGGGGATATAACAAAAGAACGGCCGTGATCGACCACAAGAATAGCTTAGTACTCGAGTTTTTCATACTGCAATACTAGCCCCCTTCCGAGTGCCTTGACATACCCTTACCATGATCAAGAAACCGTGAGAATGAATGTACTAAGTCAATTACTTGCGGCGACGCAAGATGAAGGCGAGGCCTCCTAGGCCGAGGAGAGCGGCGGAGCTTGGCTCGGGTACGCCGATCACTTCAAACGAACTGTAGGCGAGGTATCCATTTTCAGGACCATCAAAGTTGACGAATCGCATCTCGTAGGTTGTGTTTGCATCAAGAACGATCGGGGCACCCGAAGTGGTGAAGGTTGCGGTTGAGAATGTTCCATAGGTGATATCCCAAGATCCTATTTCGGTTGCACCTTGGTAGATATCAAAGCTGCCTGTACCAACATTTTTGGCTAGATTAGTAGTGCCTCCGTTACCATTAACGTTAGTTACATCTTGCGATACCTCGGTAATCACGAGCGGCGACCAGGTAGTAAAGTCAAAGGAAAAGTATTGACCCCCGGGGCTAATCTGATCGTTTCTTTGTGATAAGACGGCATTGTTAAAATGATGGGTGCCTGCTGAAAGGAAGCTAGTATTGGGCATTACGTCCGAATCTATCGATCTGACATAATCACCTGTTGTGATGACGCTGGAAGGAATGGCCGCTGTAGTGCCACCGTGACTGGTAAAGTCACCCGATAGAATTATAGTCGTCGCTTGGGAAGCGATGGCGGTTCCGAATAAGCCGGCGA
>CBFHKM010000209.1:0-2810 GCA_965656385.1 Oceaniferula sp. | reverse complement strand
TGTTTGAATCTTGTAAAAACCAAAATCGCTCAAGCGATCAAACAAACAGATAAACTTATATATGAGTAATACTATTAACGAAATTCACAGAAAACGCCTCTTGTGGGCAGGCTTTGTAGCTATCCTCGCTGCTGGTGTCGGTTTTGGCATCCGTGGCGGTATATTTGGTAACTGGGCTGCCGACTTTGGGTTCAGTGGTTCCCAATTGGGTGCCATTGGTGGAGCTGGCTTCACCGGCTTTTGCTTTGGCATCATGATAGGTGGCGTCGTCGTCGACAAGATCGGCTATGGCAAGCTAGTCATCGCAGCCTTTCTCTTCCATATTCTCTCGGCCTTCATCACCTTTGGTGCGACCCAAGGTCAAGACAGTGAGACTGCATACCAATTCCTCTTCTGGGGCATGTTCGTATTTGCACTCGCCAATGGAACACTTGAAGCCGTTGCCAACCCACTGGTTGCAACGCTCTTCCCTGAAAACCGTAATCACTACCTTAACATCCTGCACGCATCATGGCCACTCGGCATGATTCTCGGTGGCATGGTTGGTTGGTTCCTCGGTGGCGATGGTGGCTGGGGCTGGAAAACTCAGCTGGCACTCTACCTCGTTCCGACACTAATTTATGGTGTTATGTTCCTGGGGCAAAAATTCCCACAATCTGAAGCATCTGCAAAAGGACTCAAATTTGGAGAAATGCTCAAAGATGTTGGCATCCTTGGTGGCCTCGTTGTCTCCTTCATGCTCTACCTCTTTTTCCAAGGCACACTGGCTCCATTCTTTGAAGCTGGATCAGACGCACCGCGCATGATTTCCTTGGCTATCGGTCTTGCTACCCTGCTAGCGATCGGCGCCATGACTAAATTCTCGATTGGTCACTGGTTGATTTTTGTCCTCTTCATCACACACGCACTTGTTGGTGCCGTCGAACTCGGCACCGATGGATGGATTCAAAATATCACGGGTGCCATTCTCAGTGAGCAGGAGGGCAAAATGCTCTTTGTGTTTACCTCTCTGGTTATGTTCCTGCTTCGCTTCTGCGCACACTTCATCGAGAAGAAAGCAGGCCTCAACCCAATCAGCCTGCTCTTCATATGTGCAGTCCTCGGTTGCATCGGCTTGAACCTCGTATCTGCCGTAACTGCCTTCGGACCTGCTCTTGGAGCACTCCTTGTTTACGCTATTGGTAAGACTTTCTTCTGGCCTACCATGCTCGCTGTAGTTGGAGACCGCTTCCCTGCAACTGGTGCTGTAGCCATGAGCCTTATGGGTGGCATCGGCATGATGTCCGCAGGACTCATTGGCTCCCCCGGCCTCGGCTACTTCAAGGATCGCTATGCATCCGAGGAGCTCAACAAAGCTGATACTGCTCTCCACGCTGAGTGGAAAGATTCTGAGAAGCAAAGTAGCTTCCTTATGTTTGACGCTGTTGATCCAATCGATGCAAAACGTCTCGCAGAAGCCAAAGGCGCAGCTGTGGATAAGCGCACAGAAGCTCAAGCAACTGTTGTCGCCGCAGACATCGAGGGCAACCGACGCACTTTGAAAGTCGACTCCTTGATACCTGCTGCCATGGCAGTGATCTACTTATTCCTGATCTTCTACTTCAGAGCTAAGGGCGGCTACAAACCCGTCGAGCTTGCCGATAGCAATGCGAAAAGACCCGTTGCACAAGCTGATGAATTCTAAGCTACAGTCTGTTTAGCTCAAATAAGATTCACTCAACGCCTTCCCTGCCAAAGCAGGGAAGGCGTTTCTCCCACTACCTGCTAACAACACCCAATCGATAACATGTTTCTCGGACTTGACTGCTCCACACAAAGCTTTTCTGCGCTCATCATTGACGCGAGTAAAGGCACGATTATCCACGAAGCATCGGTCAATTTCGAGGGTGACCTACCTCACTATCAAACCTCATCCGGATTTGTCCACGGTGACTCACCGGGCGAGGTTTTTTCCGATCCCCTAATGTGGGTAGAGGCCCTTGACCTGCTGTTAGCAAGGCTTGTTGAGAGCGGAGCGGACCTCTCTAGTATTCAAGCTATCTCTGGCTCTGGTCAACAGCACGCCACCGTCTACCTCAACGATCGCTTCCACAGCACCTTGGCTGACTTGCAGAGCACAAGCTGCCTCAAGGACCAACTGTCACCCTGCCTCAGCCGACCGCTATCCCCCATCTGGATGGATAGCTCTACTAGCGACGAGTGCGAGGAAATCGCCTCCGCCATCGGCGGCAACGAAGAACTTTGCCAACGCACCGGCTCGATCGCTGTCGAACGCTTCTCCGGTGCTCAAATCCGCCGTTTTTCTAAACTTTCTCCGAACGCGTGGAACGACACAGCCACCGTCCATCTTAACAGCTCCTTTCTCGCCTCAGTTCTTGCAGGAAAATCTGTCAGCATCGATCATGGTGACGGCGCCGGCATGAACCTCTTGAATCTCAGTAGCGGCAACTGGGACGCCGATGTGCTTCAAGCCACCGCGCCCAGCCTCGCTGACAAACTCCCAAGCCCCGCACCCGCCTCTACCATCGCCGGCAATATTTCACCCTACTTTGTAGAGAAATACGGATTCAACCCAGAAGCCAAAGTAGCCCTCTGGTCAGGCGACAACCCCTGCAGCCTTGTCGGCATGGGTGCTGCCTCCCCCGGCAAAATGGTCATCAGCCTCGGTACCAGCTACACACTTTTTGCCGCCATGGAGAAACCACTGACCGACCCAAGCGGCTTCGGCCACGTCTTTGGCAATCCCTGTGGAGCATTCATGAGCCTGATCTGCTTCAGCGAAGGTGCCCTTGCACTCGAAAAACTCCGGA
>CBFHKM010000208.1:0-2814 GCA_965656385.1 Oceaniferula sp. | reverse complement strand
TGCAGAACAAGACAGCGCTGGGCAACCCGCTACCCGCTCCGAGTCGAAGTCTGAAGACAATATTAACGCTCAACCTGGATCGAAGGTTCGCTCCCAGTAGCGGGTGCCAGGCCTTCGACGTTCTGCTAAGAAAATATGCCTAATCGACGCGCTGCTATAGAAGGATGCCTGCTTGGCTGCGCGGTTGGTGATTCGATATGCCTTCCGTATGAAGGAATCTCTCCTCGTCGAATAAGCAAGATGCTTAATCTGCCTCTTAAGCATCGTTTTATTTTCGGGTGCGGTATGGTCAGTGATGACACCGATCACTCCGTGTTTGTTGGTCAGTCACTTGCAAGGAACCCGACCGACCCCGACAAGTTTTCTCGCTCTCTCGCGTGGAAGCTACGTCTTTGGCTGCTTTGCCTTCCAGCAGGCATAGGAATGGCTACACTAAAGAGTATCCTACGCCTTTGGTGTGGAGTTCCATCGTCACGAAGCGGAGTGTTCTCTGCCGGTAACGGGGCAGCGATGCGTTCGGCGATAATCGGCGTAATGTATGCCGAAGATTCCGACCTGCGGCGACGATTTACTCAAGCCTCTTCAGTCATTACTCATTCTGACCCCATGGCTATATTCGGTGCGTGCGCAATAGCTGACGTAGCGGCATCTGCATTCCGCAACAGCAATCGAATTACTGTGTCGAGGCTTGAGCAGATTCTCCTTGATGCGGGGCAGGGAGTCCAGTGGAGAGAGGCCGTTCAGAGGACTGTTGATGCGTGTCATTCAGGGAAGCTCGAGGATGCTATTACGTCCTCCGGACTGAAGCGCGGAATTTCGGGATACATTCTTCATACGCTGCCTGTATCTGTGGCAGCATGGTATATCCATTTTGGGGATTTCCGGAAGACAATAGAGACTATTGCAGCGTTGGGTGGAGACACAGACACTGTCGCAGCGATTGCTGGATCTTTGGCTGGCATCTCTTGCACCAAAGATGAAATTCCAGATGACTGGGTTACTGGAATCATTGATTACCCCCACAGTATTAAGTATTTTATAAGGTTGGCAGATGCATTGGATTCGGGACAGGCTGGCAATACTCGCTTCTCTTGGCTTCTTTTCCCTCGTGGAGTCCTCTTTACCGCAACGGTTCTCTTGCATGGATTACGCAGACTTCTTCCACCATACTAACGACAAATGCAGAACAAGACAGCGCACCCAACCCGCTACCCGCTGAGTAGTTGATTTTATGATCGTTTTAACCCATAACCCCTTCGTTGAAGTTCGCCCCAGGTAGCGGGTGGGTGGCCTTTACGTTCGCTAAAAAATAATATGCCCATAGGTGAAGTCATCGGTGAATTAATACTTCGCCCAATCCTTGAAATCGTAATCTGTGGTATTGCATACTGGACAGGATATCTAGTCCTTAAAGCCATATCATTTGGATCTATACCATTAGCTCCATTCACGACCATGCAAGAGAAGAATCGAAGCAAACGAAAATGGAATCAAATTGACTGGAGTATTTGGTTACACCGACCGATGAAGGGAAGAGAGCTAAAAGCTGATGTAACTATTTTAACAGGAATTCTTTGCCTAGTCGCAATTGGATTTGGTTGCTATTTCACTCTTCGTTAATCAACATCAAATAAAATCAAACAAGCGAACAAGACAGCGCACACCAATCCACTACCGCGTCTTGAGTCGAAATTTTAATGATAATTATGAACCTTAACTTGAAATCAAAGTTCGCCCTCCGATAGTGGATGGGTGGCTTTGGACGTTAGCTAATAAAATGAAGCACGACACCCGTGAAAATGACAAGTCTGCCATGATGTGGCTTGCTATCATGTGTTTGCTCGGAAGTTTAGTGGGGTGGGTGATACAAGGAGTGATGATGGACCGATATATTATTTGGGCATTGCCTCTGTTTTTATTGGGGGCTGTAGTTGTTACTATCAATGGCGATAATATAATCGAATCTGTTGTGGTATTATTGATGTTGGGTGCCATTTTCTTCGGCATGAGCAGAGTCGACGCGATTGTCTCAAAAATTGGGGTTGGAACAATTATTGGTGCTTACATGACTTTGATCGTTGCTAAAATCGGATTTGCTGCCGCTAAGAAAGGATTCTTCGGGAACAAAAAATTCAGCTAACAAGACGTTGCACCCGACCGTTAGTAGCTGATGTGGCAGGTTCGGCGACTGTTCCTCAAGAATCGAAACTTTAATCCGTTTATCCACCATTTCATCACGGCGGGTGAACTTTACGTTATCCAGCTAGCCCTAATAAATGCTCCCCACAATCCTCATTATTGTTTGGTTGGCGTTACCCGCACTTGTTTGGTTCGCGTTACGTTGCGTACGTCGACGATTCCATCCTGCATTGGTCTGTGCCTTGTGTTTCGTCACAATGATTGCTGGAACCGTCGTTTTGGCGAATTACGTGTTGGCGCTCGACGCACAACTCCTAGCAGAGATAGACAAATATGAATCCGGTACCCCTGAGGCGCAACGTGCTTCCGAGGAGTGGGCCAGCGATACAGACAGACGTTTTCTGTTTCTTTTGAGCCCCGTGCTTTCAACAATCTGGTACGGAGTTGTATTTGCGTCGCTCTTTGGCCTCCAGCGGGTTGTTTCTCGAATGTTGCCAGCGAAAAACTTTTCTGAGAACTCAAGCATGGCAATTGAAACTGCAGAAGTACGAGGGGATAATGGCAATCCCTATCAACCACCAAACGTCGGATAACAATGTGATGCACCCGAAGCCGGACTTGAGCGTGCTTTTCAATGTTTAGATTTACCGTTCCGGCTCGGTGATCGTAAGCGTT
>CBFHKM010000207.1:0-2827 GCA_965656385.1 Oceaniferula sp. | reverse complement strand
AGCTGCCAGCGACAAGCGGGCATCCTGATACTCCGCCTCAGTCGCACGGTAATTGGCACCTGCTGCTGCTCGGGCGGCACGCACCCTGCCCCAGAGGTCAAGCTCCCAAGAAAGCTGAGCATTGAGCTCCGAGCTGTCACTGCTACCACTTCCAGAACGATCGAGATGACTTGAGCTTCCCACTGCGACAAGCTGCGGGCGCAGCATCGCCCCTGCCTGGCGAGCGCTCGCAGCGGCCGCCTCTACCGCCTGCAGGGCTGCACCTAGCTCGATATTGCCAGCAACTACCTCGCCAACATAAGACTCAAGCGCAGGGTCTCTGAATGACTTAATCCAGGCAGAATCGACTCCTCCCATCTTGGCACGAGATGCCCACTGCGCTCTAACTTGGCCTGAATTTGGCAAACTAGCACTGAGAAGTTGCTGACCTGCCGGTGCCTTGGGGAGAGTGACGCATCCACTGGTGAGAGTAATTACTACTGCAGATGAGCAAGCTATGATCGAATAAAAATTACGCAAAGAAGATGAAAAGGTGTTCACAAGGATAAGCAGGTTGATGTCAGATGGTCGGCACGCATTCCTAGGACTGCGGCCTCATGAAAGAAACAATTTTTACATGTAGAGATCTACTTGTAGAATGATTTCAAAACTAGGATATTACACCCAATAGAGTCAACGCCTGTTTTTTGCCATTTACTTGGTCTGCTCTGCCGCCAATTGAGAGATCAAGCCATAGCGAACCTTACCGAGAGGACTTCGTGGTATTTCAGATAAAACACACACCCCATCGAGCCGCTCAACAGGGTGACTTTCCACGTTGTATACCTTCAATATTCCATTTAAATCACTAGATTGCTCACCACATAGAATGAGCTTATAGCCTTTTCTTTTGTCAGGCAGCGCAACGACAGCCAAGCTACCTGCGGGCAAGCCACCCACTGCGGCCACCTCTACTTTTGACTCTACCTCAGAGAGGTTTACTAATTCGCCAAGAACTTTCACGCAACGATCCACACGACCTTGCACTCGAATATTGCCTGCTTCGCACTGAACAACATCCTCCGTCGTAAACCAGCCATCCTGCTTTGGGTCAACGAACTCACAAATATCACCAGAACATAACACATAACCGGTCAATAGCGCGGCCCCCTTAATGCTGAGGCAATGACGATCTGAAATCTTTGTTTGCCAACCTGGAAGTATTACCAGATCTCGACTTCCCGGTGAAGCAGTAGCGATCTGAGAACATGTCTCAGTCATTCCGTATGTCTCCATGACTGGCCAGCCCAGCTCCAGAGCTTGCTCATAAACTCTATCACTTAATCGCCCGCCGCCAACCATCACGGCACGCAACGATTGTGGCGCATGCAATTCTTGATCTACTAAGTCATAAAGCTGGGCCGGCACTAACGAAGAAAGGCTTATACCTTCTGAGTCGGCGGTGCTACGATACAACTCTGGGTCCCACTTCCCTGCCAGCCTCAACAACTCACTGCCAGTATCATAACAGCGGGCCAGTATCCCCATCCCTCCAACGTGAAAGTCAGGAAGTGCCATCAACCAGCGATCATTGGCGTCTGCAGATAAATATTCGTTCACCATCGATGCAGATGCCAACAGCGCTTGCCTAGACAGCGCTACCCACTTGCGCCCCCCACTTGAGCCAGAAGTCGAAAACAATAGATGCCCACTCAGCTCGGGCTGCTGCCTAGCCCACGCATCAACCATGCGGGCCTCCTTCACTGCTATTGCATCACGGGTATTCACCATGATGCCACATTGCTTTGACTGCCAAAAAGCAGCTGATATCAGCTCAGAGGTTTCCATAGTGAAGTTTCTAGTAACTCATCAAACCCAAGGCCAGTACCACTCGGAGGATTAAAACTTGGTCGAGCCGCTCCCAAAGCAGCGGTGAATTCATTTTGTTCGAACAACCCATGGGTAATCAGCCCACAAGTATCCACAAATTTTGGAAAAGACTGGTATGCATGAGCTGCCTCTAGCGCGGCAAAGCTTTGCCCAAGTGGGTGATCCATATAGCTAGTAATCACCGCTCGTTTGCCCTCATCGGCGACACGCTCCAATAACGGACTTGGCTGATTGAGAGCTGGCTTGATGACAGCAACACCATAACTGCCACAAGCATCCTCCACCTCTCGATCCACAGCCATGGCGATATCATATGGCCCCAAGGCATCAACCCATGGCGTAATACCTGGCAGAAAAGCATCTTCGAGAAAATCTATCTTATCGCGCACCTCCTCACCCAGATCGGCGAGCAGTGACTCAACAGCTTTAGCATTCAGTGAACCATTAAAATCGAGCCTCCACATCAATTCAGGATAGATCTTTGCTTGTGCACGGATAAAATCAGCCTCAACAGCAGGGCTTCTACCAACCTTTACCTTCACAGTCGTAAACCCAGCATGCACCGCCATTTCAAAATCATCCTCGTTCATCATCAGCGTGGCATGGCTGCGGGGCACAACAAGCCCATCGAACAGACTGACCCCTTCTTCACGAGCTTGCGCGTCTCTTTGCGCGCACTCCATGGCTCGGGCGCTCAGAGCGGTATGTCGGCCCTCTGCTAGCATGCTTAGCGTTTTGTCTAAACTCTGATCACCTAACTCTGGCCAAGGATGGATGCAACCATAGCCGAATACACCTCCATAATCGGCACGAATTAAAGCTCCATGATGCTCACAGCGGACTGACTTTGCGTTCAAAGAGCCGCCACTGATCATTGAATATTGGCAAATGGAAATCTTATCTGTCATCTCATTCATGAATCGCAGTTCAACATAAACGCTGCGGCATAAAGAATCAA
>CBFHKM010000206.1:0-2845 GCA_965656385.1 Oceaniferula sp. | reverse complement strand
CAGAAAGCACCTCAAACAAAGGCTGACCTCGAGGCGATACAGAGTGCGCTGGTAGATAATCTAGAAGCTAGTAAGGCTGCCACTGTGAGCATCCAAATAGGAGAGGGGTTTGGTAGTGGTGTCATTGTGTCTCAAGAAGGTTTGATTCTCACTGCGGCTCATGTGACAGCCGCTGTGAATGAGGAAATGACTGTCATCTTTAATGATGGTAGTAAGCATAAAGCAATTTCGATGGGGTTACATTCTGAGACAGATGCTGCAATGATGCGTATTGATCATGATGGGGTCTTCCCCTTTGTTGAAATTAACAGAGAGAATGACTACAAGCTGGGGCATTGGGTTTATGCTCTTGGGCATTCTGGGGGTTTTGATCTTGAGCGTGGTCCGGTTGTAAGACTCGGGAGGATTACAATGGAAAACGAAGCTACCCTGCATAGTGACTGCAAAGTGATTGGGGGGGACTCTGGCGGTCCGCTTTTTAATATGCGCGGGGAATTGATTGGCATACATAGTAGGGTGCAGGCAAGTGTGGAGCAAAATATGCACGTGCCTATGCGCGAATATCTGAAGCACTGGGATGCGATGAAGGCGAGCGAGTTTTTAGGAAAGGGCCCTTATGCACAGCCAAGAGTCAAAGGCTCTGGTTTCTTGGGCGTGGCTTCGTCTGATACAGAATATGGATTGTGTGTTGATGAGGTGCTCGAAGGAGGTCCTGCTGCCATGGCGGGTCTCCTGAAGGGAGACATTATACTTAAGTTTGAAGGGCTGAAGTTATCAGGCAAAGAAGAATTTCAAAACCTGCTCAAAGAGAAGGCGAGCGGGGAGGTGGTAGAGCTCGTTGTGATGAGAGATGAGGGAGAACTAGAAATCAAAGTGAAGTTGGGCAAAAAGTAACATGCCATACGTACTAATATGCCATACGTAATGACTAATAAAGACCTTCCTATCATCAGGTTTACCTCACGTTTTGGCGTGCTCAGCTGTACCATGCTGGGCTTGGCAATGTTGTTGTCTTGTCAGATGGTGTCGGCTCAAGGGGGATTGCCCGCTGAGCAGCGTATCAACGGTAAACGTGTTTGGGCGGCCTTCGAACAGCAGCGACAGGTCCTGCAAGCCAGTAGCGCGGTGATTTATACGGATGAGAAATCCAGAATAAAGTCCATCTATGGTGTTGTGATTCGGGAAGATGGTTATGTTCTCACCAAGGCAAGTGCCATTGAGGGTGCGTTGGCTCTCAGTTTGCGAATTGGTAGCACTCTTTATAACGAGGTTGAGCGATTGGTGGTGAACGACGACTGGGACGTGGCTTTACTCAAAGTTAATCCTAGCGAGGCCCTGATACCAGTTGAACTAGCGGAAGGTGATGATCTTGAACAAGGCTATTGGGTGATTTCAAATGGATCAACGACTCGGAGTAATAGACGCCTGCGCGTCGGTATTGTGAGCGCTGAAACACGTAAAATAACCGAGACTAAAAGTCGTGTGGTGATGGGGGTGGAATTTAAGAAAGGTGAGGAAGATAAATGGGAAATAGCCAAGGTAACTGCGGGTAAAGGTGCTGAGGAGGCAGGGCTAAAGGCAGGAGATGTGATTGTCACAGCAGATGGGGTGAAGCTTGACGAGAGGCAGACCCTACTTGATATTTTGGAAAAGAAGCAACCAGGGGATTTTGTTGCCATTGAGTTGACCCGGGGAGCAAAACAAATAAACGTTAATGTGAGCCTTACTGAAAGGGTTTTTAGAATGACTCGTAACGATCAAATGAGTGGGGGTGAGGACCAGCTCTCGATGCGGCGGTCTGAATTTCCGAGGGTCATTCATCACGATACACCACTCACAAAGGTATCGGTGGGTGGCCCATTACTTGATTTAGACGGAGTCTGCGTGGGTATGAATATTGCGCGTGCGAGTAGAGTTGCTACTTATGCCATTCCGGCTCGCGAGCTCAAGAAGCTCATTACCACTATGATGAAGTAGGGTAATTTATTCTTGCGGCCACAAAGCTAGCTGGCATCTTCACTATCTTATGAAATTTTCATACCGTGCTGAGGCGTCCGTTCTTATTCGCTTTTTCTTGTTGGCTCCATTCCTGGTAAGTTCGCTGTGGGCGGGTGACGGTTCAGCTGTAGCAGAAAATATAGATGCTGCCGTGGAACAAGCTGCAAATTTCATGGAGGCGATCGTTTTCTACTCTCTCAATGTGGCGGGCCAAGGATTGCCGATTATATTAGTGGTGCTGGGAGGCACGGCTATTTTCCTCACGATTTACTTCAAGTTCCTCAACTTGAAATCAATTGGTCTAGCTTTTCGGACAGCCAGTGGCAAATACACGCGGCCAGATGCGCCCGGTCAGATCACGCATTTCCAAGCATTGACAGCGGCTTTATCCGCAACCGTGGGTTTAGGTAACATTGCTGGGGTCGCCGTAGCTATTACCTTAGGTGGACCTGGCGCTACATTCTGGATGATTCTCATGGGGCTATGTGGCATGACCACTAAGTTTTGCGAGTGCACTCTGGGGGTGAAGTATCGTCGTATCGATGACAAGGGGCGCGTGCACGGTGGCGCGATGTATTACCTAAGTCAGGGGCTCAAAGAGAAAGGTTTCGGCGGATTGGGTAAGGTGCTGGCTATATTTTTCGCCATCATGTGTGTAGGCGGAGCCATTGGTGCGGGCAATATGTTTCAAGTCAATCAGGCCGCCAGCCAGGTGAGTAACTCATTTGGAGTGTTCGTAGAAAGTAAGTTGGTATTTGGCATTATTATGGCGGTGCTGGTGGGTATGGTCATCATTGGAGGTATTGTTGCCATTGCGCGGGTGACCTCGTTTCTTGTTCCGTTCATG
>CBFHKM010000205.1:0-2873 GCA_965656385.1 Oceaniferula sp. | reverse complement strand
TCATTCAGCCGAGCTTGTTAAGTGATGCATGAGAGGCTTTCTCGTATTACCTTGGGCGCGGTCATTTTGTGTAAAAAAATAGTCATATTATGTAACAATAAAGGAGTTAATTTGTCGTATGCTTTTTTTATGCAGCATAAGCGACTCTTCTACACAAAGCTGACCATTCTGCTTCTTCTTACCGTTTCCCTGCATGCCGAACCATTTGGTTTGAGCACTGCCGCGGATGCACCTGGTTACCCGAGTCGGGCCACGGACCTTGATGCTTTGCCAGGCTTTCAGAACCCGCCCCCAGGCTATGGCGAAGTTCCATTCTGGTGGTGGACTGGGGATGATTTAAACGAAGATCGCTTACTTTGGCAGGTGCGTGAGCTACATGACAAGGGCATTAGTGGAGTTCAGGTCAACTACTCGCATACCGATAGCCCGGGTTGGCCGTCTGATGCCAAGGAGCCGGCTATTTTTTCGGATGACTGGTGGAAACTCTACGCAAGAGTTTCTGAGGAATGTGGCAAGCTTGGCATGGGCATTGGTCTCAGTACCTACACACTTGATTGGGATGATGGCGGCGAGAATCTGTTCAAAAAACTCTTCTACGATAAACCTGAGCTTAATGCTGTCGAGCTGACATCTAACAACAATTTAATTGTGGCTGGTGAGAGCAAAAGTATTGTTTGTGTCGATGGTGTTTTTGCCGCGTGGGCCTACCGGGTCAAAAACGGTGTGCTTCAGCGTGGCGGCACTGACATCACCAGACTGATTAAAAACGGCCAGCTAAGCTGGACTGCTACTGCTGACTCGGATTGGCAAGTATGGACCTATGGCACGCGCCGTCACCCTGGCACGTTCAACCCGCTGCAGTCTGGTTCTGGGTCGACGATCGTGAACGGGTTCTACCAGAAATTTGAGAATCAAAACAAGGGCAACTCCAAAGGACTTAACTACTTTTTCAATGATGAGCTCCAGGTGGGCTTGAAGAAATTCGCCTGGAATAAGGACTTCCACGTCGAGTTTTTCAAACGCAAGGGCTACAACTTGTTTGATATGCTGCCAGCTATGTGGGCAGATATGGGAGATGTCACCCCCAAGGTGCGCATTGACTATGCCGATGTGCGCATGGCCCTGATGGAGGAGCGCTACTTCGAGCCTATTTACAGCTGGCATACCAAACGCGGTATTATTTTTGGCTGTGATAATCACGGTCGTGGTCTCGATCCGCATGCCTACGGTGACTACTTCCGCGCTACCCGCTGGTATTCGGCACCCGGTCACGACACCCCAGGAGGCAATGCTGATGTAATCAAGGGCAAGGTTTCCTCGTCCATTGCCAAGCTCTATCAACGCCCGCGTGTCTGGCTCGAGGCCTACCACTCGCTGGGATGGGGGGCCACGCCTGAGCGGCTGATGTTTGCGACTCGAGAGAACTACCTCTATGGCTGCACCCTGTTTAATCTGCACGGGCTTTACTACTCCACCCACGGTTCCCATTGGGAATGGGCGCCGCCCTGCTACCACTTCCGTATGCCTTACTGGGAGCATATGGGCACCTTTCTCAAGTATTTCGATCGCCTCTCCTATTTGATGAGCCAGGGAGATGCTGTAGCTGATGTCGCTATCGTCTATCCTGTAACCCCATACGAGGCGGAGACCAATGGCGAGGAGGCAACAGCATCAGCATTTGAGCTCGGCAGAAAACTGATGGCTGCGGGTATTAACTTTGACTTCATTGATCATCAGTCGATCTCACGTGCAGTCATCAAAGATGGTCAGCTGGTGGTTGAAAACGCCAAGGCTTCTTATCAGGCGCTTGTGTTCCCTAACATGGCGTCAGCCCGATGGAGTAATTTGGAAAAAGCTGCCGATTTTACAGATGCTGGCGGCCTAGTTCTATCTGTGGGGGCCTTGCCCACAAGCACCGAGCACGCAGGGGCAAATGATCCTGCGCTCAAACAGCTATTAGCGAAAGCTATTCCGGTAGCGAACCGATTCAAGGCATCGGGCCAAGCCTTGGCCAAAATCCGTGTAGCCTTTGTCCATGATGCTCGTGGGCTCAATAGGGTCGTGCGCACCTTGCACCGTAAAGTCGGTCCACGTGATGTTTACCTCACCATGGATGCCAAGCCCGGAGATATCGTTGAGTTCCGTGCCAAGGGGGCAGCCGAGCTCTGGGACCCGTGGACGGGCCAAGCATCACCTCTCAGAGTGATCAAGGAAACTGCCACTGGCACCCAAGTTGAGTTGCCCCTCGAGAAGTACGAGGCACAGGTCGTCGTGTTTGATCCTCGCAAAAAACACAGCAATCCATTGAAAGCACCTTCGGTGCTCACTGAGGTCAAGACCTTGCCGGAAACTGACTGGCAGGTCTCCTTCATCCCCACCATGGACAACCAGTGGGGGGACTTCCGCCTGCCAGTCACCGAGCACAACAAAATGATCGGAGTCGAGGCACGTCGCTTTGAATGGACTCGTGGTAAGGAAACCCGCAGCCAGCTGCATGGCTACGGACCACAGATGCTCATGCACAAAGCCGCTACGGCATTAACCCCTCAGCAGGAAGCTGCACTGAGCAGGAGCTTCACACCGTATGAAACGGGGCAGGGTGAGCAAGCTGAGTGGACAAAGTATGATTTTTCCTGGCGCTATGGGGTCGAAGATAATCCTGGCCACCAAGGCTATCACGGCACCAAGGGCAAGATCTCAGACAACTTCCTGCGCGTCGGAAAAGATGGAAAACGAGGTAACGGAGTTAAGCTGTTAGAAGCGGAGGAAGGTGTCGCTCACTACTACCTGTGGACGACCGTTATCGCTCCCGAGGCTGCCACCGCCACTCTGCACCTGAGCACGCCTGCTGAATACAATGCTGGCTACAAGAC
>CBFHKM010000204.1:0-2895 GCA_965656385.1 Oceaniferula sp. | reverse complement strand
CACCAATCGGCCTCAACTGATTGAGGGTCCTCGCACCACTGATCATACTTTTGATCAAGAAGGTCCGCATTGAAACGTGCTGATATAGATGATTTCATAAACAGAAAAAAGGTGAGTTTACTGTGGCAATCTGCTTTTCTTTCTTGGAGCTGAGTTAAACTTGGTTCTAATTACTGTCACACAGCCTCAGAGTCAACGCACAAGGCGCCTCGATTACGACATTTTTCACACCTACCCTATCTTGCCACTCCACCCATGATTGACGTTCACAACCTCAGCAAACAATACGGCAGACACACTGCCGTGAGTGATATAAGCTTCAAAGTAGGTAAAGGTAAGATCATCGGCTTCTTAGGCCCCAATGGTGCTGGTAAGACCACTACTCTGAGAATGCTCACTGGCTACCTTCCACCCACCTCTGGTAGCGCTGAGGTCGCCGGGCACGATATTTTCCGTGATTCTGTAAGCGCACGCCGCAAAATAGGCTATATGCCCGAAAACGTTCCGCTCTATGACGAAATGCGCGTCCGTGAATATCTAAGCTATCGAGCACGTCTTAAAGGCCTGAAAGGGCGCACTGCTCGCCAAAATGTAGGCGAAGCCATGGATCTATGTGGGCTGACCCATGTTCGCCGCAAAATGATCAAGACCCTCTCTAAAGGATATCGCCAGCGAGTTGGCTTGGCAGATGCGCTCGTTCATAAACCAGACCTACTCATATTGGATGAACCCACGAATGGCCTGGACCCCAACCAAATTCGATCGATCAGAAACTTAATCAAACGCCTAGGTGAGACACACACGATTATGCTTTCTACCCACATTCTCCATGAGGTGGAAATGACCTGTGACCATGTCATCATAATTGACGAAGGCAAAATCAAAGCCACAGGTTCACCCGCTGAACTGGTCAATAAAATGCGTGCCGCTGGAAAAATCACCGTCGAAATCCAGGCTGACGAGCAAGCAGCGGCAGCAGCCTTCGATCAGCTTAAGCATGTAAAAAAAGTAATCTGCGAGGGCAAAGACGATAACTGGACAAGATTCTCTATCCTAGTTGACCATGGCACAGATACCCGCGAGCGTATCTCTGCCATCACCGCAGAGAAGCAGTGGCCCATTCGTACCCTTCACCGTCATAAGTCCACCCTTGAAGACGTATTTGTCGAACTCACACGAAAAGATTAACCCGCGGGCATAAATACGCACGCTAGCATCAATCAAGCCTCGTCATGCCCATCGACTCTAATCGATTGATCAAATCATTGGGTAGGTGCCCATGCCGTGCCGCATCCATTTCAACCCGAATCAAAACACGGTCACCATTGTCCAAAGTCTCGATAGCCACAATCAATCGTAGCCCATCTCGCTGAAAATCCCAGTCGCTATCATCCTCCAAAGGCTCCCAACCATCCTCGATTATGGATGTTAAAACCTGATCACGACTTATACCGTGTTGATGCCACCAGCTTGCCTCATAGTCATCATATTGCCGCATATTATCGATCAGATACATTTCTGGCTCAGTAACCGCGGGCAGCGCCATGCGATTCCATCCCAAACTGTGACGCCATCTCGCCCACGCCCTAACACGTGGCTGCACCTTCTCAGCAAAAGCCAGCTTAGCGCGCGACTCCACACAGACAAAGCCCTGAGGAATTGAGCGCAGCGGCTGCATCGTTGTAACTACCTGCTGATATGGTGCTGTGCCCATAACACCATGATAGATGAAGCTATGCTCATTTACCGTAATCGCTCGACCAGAATAAACACACCCCTTCCATAGAGCGCCGCCAGTGCTGCGAAACCTCTCAGGATGATCACGCATCAGCAAAGCCTCAGCTTTGCCATAATGATACTGCTGCTTAAAATAGCGCCACAAAGTTGAGCGCCTGCGGTGCCAGACAAAAGCTGACGCCGCGAACCCCATTCGGAAGCCAGCCTTCTCTAAGCGCCAACAAAAATCGACATCATCTCCAGCAATCCAATACCTGTCTCTAAAACCACCAATTGCCTCTAACGCCTCTTTCCTAACAGCCAGATTACACCCCGGCAAATGTTCAGCCTCATTGTCGCTGAGCAAAACATGCGACGGTGCTCCTGGAGCACAAGCCACAACCACCTCATCGATCACACTTGCTCCACCATCATTAGACACCTTGGGATGCGGCGCTAAATTGGGTCCTCCGCACGCATCCCACCCCCCTTGCTCAAATGCAAAAGCAAGCCAACGTAGCCAATGAATATCTGGCTCACAGTCATCATCGGTATAGGCAATGATGTCACCCTGCGCTTCATGGGCACCCCTATTTCTTGCAGCACTTAAGCCACAACGCTTGGACTCAATCAAACGCACCTCATCAAACCCGCGAACCAGCTCTACAGTATCGTCTGTCGAACCATCATCCACCACCACAACCTCATAGTTTGGGTATGCCAAATGACGAAGCGCAAGCAGACACGATACAATTCGTTCACCCCCATTGTGAGTGCACACAATCACAGAAAACAAGGGCAACTCATCGAGCTCAATCCCATCATCGGGTGAACTAACATTAAGAAGCCTCTCACGCAAAGGCCCCAGCACGGGCTTTGGCTCACCAAATCGGTCATACAAACCAAAACTCCAATCATCAATACTGATTCCTCCTCGAGACCAATGATCACTCCATGCATAAATAGTCAGCCCAGCGACACCAGCACGCAATGACTCATCCACATACCAGAGCAGAGTATCGCTCTGCGTCTCCAAACTTGCTCGATGTGTATCAAAACCAAACTCACTCAGCATCACGGGGCGGTCACCTGCCACGTTGTGCAAGCGCAGCAGATAACGAGCAAAGTCATCTCGACTTTCGAGATAAACATTCATCGCCGTAAAATCAGCATTATCCG
>CBFHKM010000203.1:0-2896 GCA_965656385.1 Oceaniferula sp. | reverse complement strand
GGACCTCCCTGAACGCTTCGCAGTTTTGTCACTGCTTTCTTGAGAGCATCGACCGCCATATTTACATCTTCACGTGTCGTGAATATAGACAGAGAAATACGCAGGCTGCTCTTGGCCTGAGATGCTGATATGCCCATTGCAGTCTGCACGTGCGAGGGCTGTTGTTTCCCAGTCATGCAAGCGCTACCCGCTGAACACTGCACCCCATATTCATCAAGCAAAATCAAAAGCCCCGCCGCTTCGCAATCACCGAAGGAGACATGACTAGTATTGGCCGTCCGGTGGTTGAGTGAACCGTTAATTTGAACATTCTCGATCTCAGACAACAAACGCTGCTCCATGTGATCCCTCAAAGCTGCTATACCATCATGTTGGTCATCATCAAGACGCTGCTTCATAAGCTCTGCGGCCTTCCCAATCGCCACTATACCAGCAACATTTTCAGTACCGCTGCGGCGCCCTCCCTCTTGGCCACCCCCTATCAGCATGGGATCAAATTTTAAGCCATCTCGAATGTACATAGCACCCACGCCCTTTGGTGCATGAAATTTATGACCCGAGATAGATAGGTAATCAACCGGAACGTCTTTCACATCAACGTGTATTTTTCCGACAGCTTGAATCGCATCACTGTGAAACGCCACCCCTGCCTCGTGCGCTATTTGACAGGCTTCAGCAATAGGTTGTATCACCCCTGTTTCATTATTGGCCCACATCACCGATGCCATCGCAGCGTCACCATCAGCAATGACGTTGGTGAAGTCATCAAGAGATAAGCGACCATCGCCACCAACCCCCACTTTCTCGATGATCAAGTCATAGTGCGCCGACAAATACTCGGCATGACGCAAAATTGCACTATGCTCGATTTCACTGGTTACAATCTTTTGCCCCACTTCAGCTTGGGACGCGAGAAATGTCAGCAATGCGTTGTTGGACTCCGTACCGCACCCCGTGAAAACGATCTCCTCGGGTTTAGCATTGATTAGAGCTGCTACTTGCTGATGAGCGACTTCCAGGGCCTTACGCACCGTCTTGGCAGCACGGTAGCCACTCGATGGGTTGTACCATTGCTCCGCGAGGAAAGGCATCATAGCCTCCAAAACCTCAGGATGAACTCGAGTAGTGGCGTTGGAATCGAGATAAATCACGCCGTATTACTAACCCGCAGCTGTTCTGATCGCAAGCCGTGATCTTACTGCACTGTCAAAAGACCCAAATGACAGAGTGATGTTTCAAACACAGGAAACCTTGACCTGCAGCAGCTAAAGCCTTAAAAGCCCACCACGCATTCGGCAATTTTCAGCCAATCAACCTACCAAGCCCATGACTCGCACATCCATTGAAGCCTGCGCCAAAGCTTTTGTTATCGTTCTTTTTTTCCTGTTTCTCTACTCCGCATACCGGGTAGCGGGCATGATCGGCTGGCTGTAAGCCAAGCAGCCTAGGCTTCCTCAATGATGTTAAGCATCTTAATGGTAGCTTGAATAGCTGCCTCGGTTTGATCAGCATCAAGACCACGTGTCTTGAACTTCTTACCCTTGAAATCCCACAAAATGGTTGCCTCTACCAAGGCATCTGTGTGTCCACCAGGAGGAATATGCACTGAGTAATCCTCTAGCGTTGGGTGCTCCTTTTCGAGCCGTGCATAAATACTCCAAAGTGCTCGAACAAAGGCATTATACTGGCCGTCACCCGTGCTCGTTTCTTGGTAGAACTCCCCTTTAATCCTAAGGCGCACCGTCGCGACAGGGTTTAAGCCTTGTGTGAGTGATATAGAGTAATTGACGATTTCAATATCCTTAGTTTCAGTATTCTCACCCAAAACATCGGCAATGATAAAGGGGAGGTCCTCCTTGGTCACACGCTCTTTTTTGTCACCCAATTCGATGATCCTCGCGGTCACCCGCTTCATTCCGTCCTGATCCAAGCTGATACCGAGCTCTTCCAAATTTTTCTGGATATTTGCCTTACCCGAGGTCTTTCCGAGAGCATACTCACGGGTGCGTCCGAAACGCTCTGGCAATAAGTCATTGTAGTACAACTTGTCCTTCGAATCACCATCAGCATGAATACCCGCTGTCTGAGTAAAGACGAACTCACCAATTACAGGCTTGTTCGCTGGCACCCTGACTCCTGAATAGGTTTCTACAATACGACTCACTTTATTAATCGATGACTCCTCGATATTAGTACTCTGTTTGAGCTGGTCATGAATCACCCCGATCACACTTGATAGCGGCACATTTCCAGCCCGTTCACCCATTCCATTCACCGTTGCGTGAATACCATGAACCCCTGCTTTTACCGCACTGTATACATTGGCCGCAGCAAGGTCGTAATCATTATGCGCATGAAAATCAAACTTCAGCTCTGGGTAGCGAGATACCATCTGATGACAAAAATCATAGCTCTGATCGGGATTCAAAATCCCAAGTGTATCAGGCAGCATGAACCTCTTGATTGGCGTCTCCATCAAACCCTCTACCATTGTATGCACATAATCAGGCGAATGAATCATGCCATTCGACCAATCCTCAAGGTAAATATTAACATCTACATTCTTAGAGCTGGCGTAGGCGATCACTTCTTTGATGTCGCTGAGATGTTGCTCGGGCGATTTGCGGAGCTGCAGTTCTACGTGCCTCCTCGAGCCTTTGGCCAACAAGTTCATGACCCTGCCCCCTGCCTTGGCAATCCAATCAACTGAAACTTGACCATCAACAAAGCCAAGAACTTCGATATTATCGAGCAAACCATTTTCCTGCGCCCACTGAGCAATGGCATGAACGCAATCGAACTCCCCCTGTGAAACACGCGCTGAGGCCACTTCAATGCGATCCACTTTCACATTTTGAAGCAGGATCTTCGCCATGCTCAATTTCTCGTATGCAGA
>CBFHKM010000202.1:0-2903 GCA_965656385.1 Oceaniferula sp. | reverse complement strand
ATAGCCTGAGTGGAACGAGGGCAATCCGTTAACCGGCTCCATTCTAAAAAAGCCCTCCCTCGTGGAGGGCTTTTTTGTCTGCCGGCTTAGGCGGATGAGAACAAGGTTCGAGCGCACGACGAAGCAACGCGCAGTGCCGTGTATCACGGCTGTTTTTAAAGCCCTATTTCCGGAGGAGGAAATGGGCTAGCCAGCATAGACTGAGCGGAGCGAAGTTAATCCGTTAACCGGCTCGATTCTCGAGAGAACCCTCCAATGCGGAGGGTTTTTTGGTTTATTGGCTCAGCGCCACACTGTGACCATCATCTTGTTTCTACCCCAGCGCAATGCCTCTTTGTGCGACTTAAAAAAGAGATCGATACGATTTCCTTTAATGGCTCCACCGACATCTTCGACTGTGCCATAGCCGTATCCTTTGATATACATGGTCGTTCCCATGCGGTAGCGCTTAGGATCGGCAGCGATGGTGCCTTTGTCCGCCTTTACCCCAGTCGATGTGTAGCCAACCTTTTTGCGCTTACCCTTTAATGAGCCATATGCATAGATAGGGCGACCATACCAGTTACGCTCCCAGCCGCAGCATTTTTTGCAATCGCAGTAGCCGGTAACCTCCATCCAATGCTGTTGGGGCTTTGCCCCACGAGGTGGTCGATGACTTGAACATCCTGCAATAAGGAGTGTGAGTGCGGCGATGAGTAGCGCGGATCTGAACTTCATGACGATTAGAATACTTACGCTAGTTTGCTCTTATTTGATGAACCTCATCGTCATCGGGTATCGGTAGTGGACACCCTCATTGGCTTTGATTGCAGCGATGATGGTTAGAATGATATTCATCACATAGAGAATGAGGAGGAAGGCAAAGCCAATAAGAATTAAGGATAGTATGCCGGAAATAATGAGGTAAATTAACATCGATATCTGGAAGTTGAGGCACTCCTTGCCCTGATCGGAGGCAAAGGGCATGTCTTCTTTTTTAATCTGCCATATCACCAGAGGGGCAATAATGTTTGCCAGCGGAATGCAGGTGTAGCCTAGAAAAGATGATAGATGGGCGAACATGGCCCAAGTGCGTTCTGGTTTGGGTATTGCTGAGCTGGCTATATCTGAGTTGGTCATGGTTTTTAGTTGTGTTTGTGATGATGTGTAAAGGATGAGCGAAACAGATTAATCAAAAAATACTGAATAACTGAAGACAAATCCTCAAGCATGTGCGTGTGGCGGTTTTATCTGGCTGTCTCAGCTCGGGAAGCGACTACGAGTACGATTGGCAATGGCTACCAAGGAGAGCATCACGGGAACTTCCACAAGGACGCCTACCACTGTTGCTAGAGCGGCTCCGGAGTGGAGGCCAAATAGGCCAATGGCTACCGCGACTGCGAGCTCAAAGAAGTTAGACGTGCCAATGAGCGCTGCCGGGGCAGCGGTAGCAAATGGAACTCGCCAGAAGTATGCCCAGCCATAGGCGATGGCGAAAATGCCATAGCTCTGGATCATCAGAGGCACCGCAATGAGCACAATCACCAGAGGTTTCTCTATGATGGTTTGAGCTTGGAAGCCGAATAGAAGCACAACGGTGGCGAGTAGCCCCATCACCGAGAAGGGTTTCAGCCGAGCTGTGAAGGCGCTGATTTCTTCATGATTGCCACCTCGGTCTAGTAGCCTGCGAGTGAGGTAGCCCGCGGCAAGTGGGATCACCACATAGAGAACTACGGATAAGATCAGAGTTTGCCAGGGGACGATGATGTCGGTGACACCGAGGAGAAGGGCCGCCAGCGGAGCAAAAGCAAAGACCATGATGATGTCGTTGATAGATACCTGCACAAGGGTGTAATTAGCATCACCACGTACGAGCTGGCTCCAGACAAAGACCATCGCTGTGCAGGGGGCCACACCGAGTAGAATCATGCCGGCGATATATTCTTGCGCAGTTTCTGGCTCAACAAAGCCTGCGAATATATGTTGGAAAAATAACACCCCAAGAGCTGCCATGCTGAAGGGCTTGATGAGCCAATTCACCACGAGGGTAATGCATAAGCCCTTGGGCTTTTTGCCGACGTCTTTGAGTGAGCCAAAGTCCACATTGACCATCATTGGGTAAATCATGATCCATATGAATATCGCCACCACCAGATTGACGTGGGCGTATTCCAGCTCGGCAATCCATGCGAAGCTTGCGGGGCTCACGGCACCCAGCACTACCCCGGCGGCAATACAAAGCCCTACCCAGATTGAAAGATAGCGTTCAAAGATGCCCATGGGTTGCAGTATTGATTAGTGAGATTGTTCTGGTGGAGCATGCGATGGAGTCAGTCATTTCTTCGTTTGAAGCGTTTGCGGTGCTTGGTGATACGCCCTGAGACGCGCTTGCGCCACATGCGAAAGCTGGATGGTTTGAGCTGACCTCTCATGTGGCGGATAACCTCACTCTCGCTCAGACCGGTGCGCTCTTGTATCTCATCAAAGCTGGTGCGGTCATGCCATGCCATGCGGATCACAGCGTCGCTTTCTGAGGGACTGAGGTTTTTACGTTTCATGACGACAGGACTCTACATCTATGAACGCTGAAGGGCAAGTGAAGAGCCATAGATAGAATCGCAGACCAGCGAGGAAATATTACTTATAGATTGCCACTACAAAGTCTTCAGTTAAGGTCACGCAAATTAACCACAAACTATCAGTAAATCATGAAATGGCATTATTCCCACCAAGACGCACAGCACGGCCCTGTAACAGATGAAGAGATCAAGGGCTTGATTGCTGGGGGTAATATCACTCCGGACAATCTCGTTTGGTGTGAGGGTATGGCCGGCTGGGAGCCAGTATCCAATGTGCCTGAGCTTGTGCCTGCAGTGAACACCACTGAAGTAGCGGCCCATGCTGCTCCATCGGCAGTTGGTAAT
>CBFHKM010000201.1:0-2969 GCA_965656385.1 Oceaniferula sp. | reverse complement strand
ATGGTAAAGAAGCGGCCGGCTTTGAGCAGGGACTTCGGGTTGGTGGCCTTTGCCAGAGGGCGGTAGATGTCGTTGGTGAGAACCCCGGAGAATACATTGAGCTGTGAGCTGACCATACTCGCCGTGGCTGAGAACATGGCGGCGAGCATCAGGCCGACCATGCCGACGGGAAGCACGGACTTGCAGGCGAGGATGTAGGCTTGCTCGGCATCGGCCTCTGGGTTGGTGATGCGATAGATCATGGGGGGGAGAAGCCAGAGCAGGGGGCTGAAGAGATAGAGGGCGCCAAAGAGGTAGGTGCTCTTGCGCGCGTCTTTCTGGGTAGGCACACAGAGGTAGCGCTGCACAAAGGCCCACTCCGCTCCGATCATGAAAAAGTGAATCGCCGCCCAACCGGCGAGGAAGAAGACGGTGTATTTCTCTTCTTTGACCAGATCAAAGAATCCTTCGGGAGCTTGCTCGATAAAACCACTGATACCACCGACCTGATGCAGGGCGAGTGGCACCACAAAAAGCACGGCCAGATTAAGAATGATGAACTGGAGCACATCGGTCATCAATACCGCCCATAGGCCACCGATCATGGTGTAGAGCACGACGATGGAGCCGAAGATCAGAATGGCGTAGCGTAAGGACAGGTTGCCTGTTTCTGGGTCACGCAGTGGGTTGCCCTCGCCGAGCGGCATCAGCGCAACCAGTATTTTGGCAAGCGCGTAGAGGGCTGCCGCTGTGCCAATGACACGCAGCACCATCATTGACCAGGTATAGAAGTGAAGTGCTCCGCTACCGAAGCGGATACGGATGTATTCAGCTGGGGTTTCTACCCCCATGGCCTTCCAGCGGCTGGCGACAAAGTAACCGGCGAGTAAGGCAGCGACCCCATACATCAGGTTGATCATCACGGCGACCATACCGACATCGAAAGCGATGCTGCCCCAGACTACAAAGGTGTTCGCCGAGAACATGGTCATGAAGGCGCTGAGCCCGCTGGTCCACCACGGTGAGGTGCCGCCGGCGCTGAACATGTCCGAGGCGTTCTTAACCAGCTTGCCAAGGAACACACCGAGGAAGGCGGTGCCTAGCAGGTAGAAGATGAGGACGATCCAGTCGGTGGTGGGCATGAAATAAAAAGTTAATTATGTTATGGGTGTATGAGAGGCTACATCCAGATAAATTTTTGGAGCTCTGTTGATATTCATCTATCCTGTCAGTGCAGCTGACTATTTATATACCAACCAAGCGGTCGCTTTGGTGTCTTTGTCGGAAGTGACTCGCAGCCAGTGGGCGGCGAAGCCTTCGGGGAAAACGTGGGTCAAGGTTTCGCCGGCCTTGAGTTGAAACTGTTGATAAGGGTGGAAGCCGGTCCAGTGGTCGATGTCCACTTCCACGGTGATTGTGCAGTCCTGCTCAGCGGTGAGCTCGAGAATTTTCTGATCGTAGCCAGTCATCAGGTAGGGGTCGGATGGCACACCGGCGTTGACTTGGGTATCTTTCCAAGGGCCCCCTACACCGACGGGTTTGCCAAAGGCCCAGAGGTCATCAATACCGCCGAACCAGAGTGAGGTCTTGCCGTCGTCTGACTTGTAAACATGGGTGGATTCTTGCGCGTCGGCTTTGAGGCCTGCGAGAACCAGTAAGCCATTCCAGGTGGTGAAGTCACTGATCTGTCGGTTATGGGTGCAGACAGGGCGCATCTTGGTGTAGAGTGCGGGCGCGCCGACGATCCAGAAGGGGACCTCGTAAAAAGTACCGTGAATGTTGGCCATCATGCGCTCGGACTCGACCTCGCGGTGCATGCGCGGGTGACCGAAGCTAAACGGCTTATCAAATGCCGCAGAACCCTTGGGCAAACGCAACCGGGTATGATTCCCTGGCTTTCCAACAATCGCTCGGCTTTCCTTACTGACGAGAATCACCGAAGCCTCATCCACGGAAAACTCCGGATGGACGGTCAGTTTTTTCTCCAGTTCCGCGGCCGGCTTGGTGGGCTCGAATTCAAAACCAAACTTGGTGAAGTCATAAGCTTGCTCGCCATTGAGCACGCGTAGGTGGCGATTCCGTTTGGCGGGGTAGAGCAAAGCACTATGTGGATTTTTGTCGCCGACTTCGGCGACCGCCTTAAACAGCTCGGCCCCCTCGGATGCATCCCGGTAGGTGTCGTCGCTGAAGTGGAAGGACACGGTGGCCTTGCAATCCTGATCGGTCTGCACGCGGATCCACTGGGCTTTCAAATCTTCGGGGAAGATGTGGTGGGCGTAGCCATTGACCTCGATGCGTTGATAGTCCTCAAAGCTGCCATTGCCCTGCCGGTCAATTTGCAAGGTGTAAGTGACGGGTTTATCCGAGGCAAGGTGCACGACACGCCGTGGAAAACCATGAATCAGAAAAGGGTCGGACGGAACGCCTGCCGCCACTGGGTCCTTCATGTAAATCGAGCCGGCGGCATTGCGCGGCCCCCAATTTTTTAAGTCGTCGATTTGGCCAAACCACAGATTAGACTGGGGCTGGCCAGTCAACGGATTGCCCTGAATGCTTGCCTCATCGGTAGCGAGCACGAGCTGGCCGTTCCATTGGCAGAAATCAGGAACGTAGCGGACGTGGCTGGCGATTGGCTCAATACCCGCGCATTGGCTGGAGGTGAAATTTTTTGGGAACTTGAAGAACATACCGTGCATGTCCATAAGTAGATCCTTTGCTCCGATGTCACGGATGCGTGGCCACTCGGTGAACCAGCCGTGCTTGGCATCGTTGTTGAGGCAGCCTTTGGGCAGCAGGAAGGTGGTGAACTTTCCGCTTTCCATGATCTGCAGGCGCAGCGAGCGTTTGTCCCAGCCAATCGCCCAGATGGGATCATCCTTGCCAGCGGCTGTGGGCGCGACACCCTCGGGGCCGGTGACCTCGGTGTATTGGCGGCGCTCGATAATTTCCCAGGTCTTGCCATCAAAAGTGGCGAGACAGCCACGGTCCTC
>CBFHKM010000200.1:1695-3000 GCA_965656385.1 Oceaniferula sp. | reverse complement strand
TGGAGCTGAGAAATGGATCGAGCTTTACGGCTTTGTTGTGCTCATCAAGCGTGATCATCACGATGCGGGCCCGCACCCAGTCGTACCACATCAGCTTACCATCAAAGTAGGCGGGGAAGTTGTGCTCGAGCCCATCCTGATAGATGACAGGGCCTGCCATGGAATTGCGGCCGCCATCTCCCAGTTCGGGAAACCTCTCTGACTTGGCGTATGGATACCACAAGGTGGCATTGTTGACGGGGGGAAGTTCGCGCAAGCCGGTGTTGCGCGGTGAGTCATTGATGATGCCCTTTGCAAATGAGGCGCCAGTCTTCTCGGTCGCGTAGTCATACTCATTGTAATACTCAACCCCGACATGGTAGGGCCAGCCGAAGTAGCCCGCCTTGGTGGCGATGTTGTATTCATCATGACCACGTGGGCCACGGGCATTTGCCTCACGTGCGTCTGGGCCGACCTCACCCCAGTGCAGGTAACCGGTTTTTTTATCCACAGAGATGCGGAACGGGTTGCGGCATCCCTTGGCGTAAATTTCCGGGCGTGTCTTCGGCGTGCCGGGGGCATAGAGGTTTCCCTCAGGGATATCGTAGCTGCCGTCTTCATTGATGGTGATGCGCAGGATAGACCCACGCAGGTCGTTGGAGTTGCCGGCGGAGCGCTGGGCATCACGATGCAGGCCAGTCGCTGAGTCGTCAATCGGCGCGTAGCCGTCGGCGGCGTGTGGGTTGGTATTATCCCCCGTGGCGATAAAGAGCTCACGGTTGTTGCCAAAATGGATCGAGCCGGCGTGGTGTGGCCCTGCATGGCGTTCTGTGACTACCTCCAGAATGTTGACCTCATCGATGAGTTGGTTGTCCTTGAAGGTGAAGCGGGAGACACGGTTACAATCTTTCTCGATGGGAGAGTAATAAAAGTAGATATACTGGTTGTTCTCAAAGTCCGGATCAAGGGCAATGCCGAGGACCCCACACTCACCACCGCCGCGGTACTTGTAGATCTTCTCGATTGGGCGCCCCTTGTGGTGGGCGGGAAGCTGATGAATGGTGACAGCCGTTCCCACGGTGGGATCATAGAGCTTCACTGGCCCGGTGCGCTCGGCGATGAAGATGCGCTCCTTGTGATCAATGGCGATCTGCATCGGATCATTCAGGGAGGCGATGACCTTGGTCACTTCAAAATAATCATCACTAGGGAGTCCTGCGGCGAGATTTTTGTCTCCTGCGATGGCTAACGATACCGCGCTCAAAAGCATGGCTCCTATTAAGGGTGCTGATTTCATGAATTTACTGGAGTTGAGTTTTTGCGCCT
>CBFHKM010000200.1:0-1686 GCA_965656385.1 Oceaniferula sp. | reverse complement strand
ACGATACCGCGCTCAAAAGCATGGCTCCTATTAAGGGTGCTGATTTCATGAATTTACTGGAGTTGAGTTTTTGCGCCTACAAGGTGCTGAAACAGAGATTACTCTATAAATACAGGCAAACTACGACAGAATTTCCAATCCTGCATAAAAAAACGCTTATGAACAAGGAATTGACGATTTGTGATAAGTTCTCCAGTAGGGCTGCTGCTCCACTTATGCGGCTACTGGCGCCGTGTGGCGGCTATCCTTCGTCGCCCATCTGTATGAGCTTCACTATTCGCCGCTTGGCGGCTTCAGCTCTTTGATGACAAAGTTGCGGTAGAAGATTTCCTGGCCCTCGCTTTGCAGGCCGATGCCGCCCTCGACCAGAGGCTCGCCGGGTTCTTTGCTGCCCTTTTTAAGATCACGCAGATTGGTGATCAAGTTGACGGTGTGGCCGTTGTGGATGATCTCCACCGAGTCGGCACCGCGGACGATGGCCTCGAGGGTGTTCCACTCACCGTGGGCATTACTGTTTGGATTGCTGTTTGGATTACTGTTGGGCTTTTTTCCCGGGTAGTTGGCGAGGACGGTGCGGTTGCTGAAAGGGGAGGCATCGTGTGCCACACCACCTTGGTCCTTGGGTAAGTAGGTTTTCGTACCTCTGCGGCCGGTGATCTTTTTATCCACAAAGCTGGAGGCAAAGGGGCCGAGCTTGCTCGCCAGCCAGATGCTGCCGGGGGCATCCGCTTTCATGTTGATCTCCACCGAGCGGGGGCGGTTGTCTTTGACGCGCTTGGAGTTGAGGTCGACATGGCTCATCAGTCCGGCGTTCATCGAGCCGCCCTTGGCGCCCCAGCGGTAGTCCACCTTGACGTGGTAGTGGCTGTAGGGTGCCTTGGTGGCAATCAGGCCGTTGGTGCCCTTGCGGACGTGGATTTGGCCGGGCTCGGCGACAAAGACGTCCTGCTTGTGCACATCATCAATGTATCCCTGGCCACGGAAGTAGATGCGGAAGTCATCCAGTGAGCCACGGTAGAGCGGCCGCCAGTCGGAGGTGGGGGTGGTGGCTTTGTCGGCTTTGTCCGATTGAGTGTCGGCCTTGGTTGCGGGTTCGGCCGCAGATAAAGAGTGAAGGGTGAAAATTGAAGAGAGAAATAGGAGGATGATGTGTTTCATGGGTTGAATACGGGTCAGGGTTGGTGTTTTTTTCATGAACCGCCAGAGGCGGAGACTTTAAGATTCAAGACTTCAACTTCAACTGCCACGCAGCCACCGACCTTGTCGGGGCGAATGGCGAACTTCAACTGGCGTCGAAGATGCCTAAGCGCCAAGAAATCCGCTGGGCACTAAAAAACCCCGCCGTGGTGACGGCAGGGTTTTTTGAAGTTAATCCGCCTCAGGCGACTGAAAACTCAGCACCCTTAGCTCCTGCGTCTGCGCAGGGCTAAGACAAGGCCACCGAGCCCTAAGAGAGCCGTCGAGCTTGGCTCGGGGATGGCGCTAATGGTAATGTTTGAAACGTATGAATTTAGGGCATTCTGCGCGTAGGCAGCAAACCGGAAGTTCCTGCTGATATCAAAGTCCGTAGCAAATGTGCCCGTGCTGGCCGGCGCGCCGTTCAGGCTGTAGCTCCAGCTGTCTTCCGTGACCGTCATGGAGAGTGTATACTCTTGACCCTTGATTGCCTCCCCCTGGTCAATACTT
>CBFHKM010000199.1:0-3012 GCA_965656385.1 Oceaniferula sp. | reverse complement strand
TTTGCAATTTGGAGCTTATTTACCTTACTCTGTTTCTGTTACAAAAGGGGCTGATTTATCTCCAGATCCATTACCTTCGTGTCCCAAAGGAAATACCCCAGATGCTTGTCTCAAGATTGGGATAAACATGGGTCAAGTCAGAGGTGAGTGTAAATGGTGTTTTGACGGGGGTGGGTCTTGTGACATTGATTGGCAATTATTTCCTCAATATAACACATATGCAGGTGGATCAATTTCGGTAAGAAGTAGAACAGTTCAATAGTAGGCTATGTTTTATTTAAAATTATTCGTATTTTTGGTAGTTTTTCCTTTGTTAGCTTACTATTATTTTTTCAAGAAAAAATGGCAGTATAGTTTAAATTGCCCAGAGTGCTCTCATAAATGTTGTTTTAGTTATGGGATTAAAGATGGGATTAAAGACGAAACTCGATTTTATGTGATAAACTGCTGTAAATGTCAAAAGTCGTTACTTATTCAAAATAATAGTCTAGTGCAAGGATCTGTACCCTCGTTTACCATGATAAAAGAAATTTCATTTAGTGAAGTAAAAAATTATACAGTATTAGAATAAAGCCTAAAAAAAGCAAAACGAAGGAAAGGAAAAGCAAGGGTGTCAGTCCTATAATTTATAATTTGGCGGAAAAGCAATGGGGTCAGTCCGTGAATCGTTAATTCCCGTAGGTGATTATTCCTGTTATCCTATATGAAATAATGGATACAGAAGTTATAGGAAAGGAGTCAGTCCGTGGATTGTGGATTGACTGTTTGTTAGTATTGGGAGAGACATTTTTCCCGGTATATAATTCATTTGAATCATTAGTCTGAGCATAAGTACCGCCTATAACTAACAAACTTTAATTGTTGAAAATCAGTTGATCTTCCATTTTAAATACCACATGAATTATGAATAAGAAATTAGTCTTTGGGTTAGGTGTTGTAGTAGGATTGCTTTTGTCATTACTGTTAATTTTTATGTTCTTGATAAAGGTTGATGATAGACATTGGGCTAATATTTTGATAAGCCAAAAAATTAATAATGGATACATCATGGTCCTAGAGGATATAACAAACAAGCGTAGTGATATTATGTTTGTTGGAAATCAAAATAAAATTGATAACATAAGAAAGGGCGTTAATTTTGATAAAATCAATTTGTACATATCAGGAGATGGGGAAACACTTTTCTTGCATGAATATAATACTTGGGTAGCTATAAATTTAACATCTTTTGAAGAAAGTAAATTAGCCCAAACTCCAGATGGCCTCAGAGAGTTAATAGTAGAACAACCAGTGATTACTTTGAGAGAATAAGTGAGTGTTTGAAAATCATCAGCTATGGCTATATCTTTGATTTTCTCGGTGCTTTTGGGTCTTCCTTAATCTGTTTTTTATTCGGCCATATGTCTTAGCTCACAGAAAAGGGGGCTGATTTTGGTGTTGCCATGTGGGTTGATTGGCCAAGTTGAGGAGGGTTTGCTAAACAAAAAGATAGGGGTCAGTCTTTGAATTGTGAATTGATGTCGGATAGTGCTTAGTCCGTAAATTGTGAGCCGAGTTATTCGATGCATAGTGCAGTATCATTAAAATACTCTTGTCATGCAGAAGGGCTTCTAGCAGATTGTTATGTATATGAAATATCTTCTATTGCTCACCTTTGCTTTGTCCTTATTTCTATGCAGTGTTATTGGCGTGGAGGCGCGTGCGTTCACCAATAAGGCTGGTAAGACAATCAATGCAGAATTACTCGATATTAAGGGAGAAAAGGTGCAGCTGAAAGTCGGACGCAAGACGTTCTTGGTCCCTATTGTTTCACTTTCCGAAGCTGATCAGGCATATATAGAAAATTGGGAAATGGAAAAGCAGGCGGAGCTGGCCGCAAAAGCGGCATTGACTCAAAAGATATCTAATCATGGAATCTCCACCGAGCCGGGGCAAAGTGTTTATAAGTCCCCCAAGGGTGAGTATGATGACGGTAAATATGTAATCTATGTTCCTCAGAGCTATGATGGCACTAAGGCTGTTCCTCTGATCATTAGTGGGCACGGCGCTACCCAGACCGGTGAGCGCGAAATGGTGAAGTGGCCAAAGTTTTCCGAAAAGCACGGCATCATTGTGGTATGCCCATCCTATGCGAGTTCTCAGAGCGGTTTGGAAATCGCTGCCAAAGAGTCACAGGCAGTCATGAAAGATATTCTGATGAAAGTGCATGATGCGTTTCATATCGATAAGTCCAAGGTAATGCATACCGGCTATAGTGGCGGTGGCTATGCCACATGGTATGCGATGAACTTTCATGAAGAATTCACGCACTTGTGCTTTCGCTGTGCCAACTACTACTTGACGGTCCCGGGGCAATTGAAAAGCTATCGCAAGTGGAAGGGGCACCCAGTGTATTGGTTCTGGGGTGAGAATGATCACCCGAGTGTTCTTGGTCAGGTTGACAATGCCCTCGAATTTCTCACCAAAAAAGTGAAGTGCGACCTCAAGCAGGAAAAGATCCCAGGCCATGGCCATGCAGATAATGTTGATACTATAAGCCGCGCCGTCGAGTGGTTCATGGCGACAGATGCTGTTGCTGATTAATTAGATTCTAATCAGCAGAATGACGGTGAGTCAGAGGAATGGTGGCATCAGAGTTGTCTGAGCGATCAGACCTTCCAAAGCTCCTAGATCTCTTGCATCTGCTCAGTCCATTTCTCGAGTTTCTCTGGATGAGGGTTGCCAACGAGGGTGCCAACGAGTGAGCCGACCACCGCACCGCGGTGGCTACTGTCTCCACCGACGAGGGCGTTAGCAGTGATGGCAGCATCGAAGTCGTCGTGATACTTCCACGCGAGGTAGAGTGCGGCGGGGAAGGCGTGGTCAATGTAACACGCAGGGCTGAGCTTACTGCCGATGATGACTCGGTCGTCTTGGCGAGTCCAGGCGGTAGCTCTCTTGGTGGAGAACCAGTCTCCGGCAGAATGCATCACGGCCTCGCGCAGTGGGATATCCTCGGAGAGATCGATAAGC
>CBFHKM010000197.1:0-3027 GCA_965656385.1 Oceaniferula sp. | reverse complement strand
TGCGGCTTCATTTTCCTGAGCGATCTACCGGAGCTATGATAAAACATCTGGTTTTTCTCTCTGGGGCGATGACCTACGATCGAGGTTTGGGCGGGCTGGCAATGGAGCTCAGTGGTCAGAAAAGTGGTGAACATCAGATTGACGAAGGCGGACATGGGCATCGTCAAGAAGAGGTGGATCAATGTAAAAACGGAGGTGGAAATCGTAATTTGAATGAGCGAGAGCAATCACTCAGCGATGTGATTGAGTTTGCCATTTATGGTTTTGGGGGCAATACCCAAGGCTCTGAGGACGTTCCCTTCACGACAGAAATTTAATCACAAGGAAATCCACCAAAGTTCACAATGAAGACAGATTCTTATAGTCACCGAATGGAGCAGTTATCGAGTTTAGGTATTCGTATTAATTCTCCTGAGGCAATGGTGGCATTGGGTCGAGAGCTTGCTGCTGGCTTGGAGGCTGGAAGTGTGGTTGCGCTGCAAGGGGGCTTAGGAGCAGGTAAAACTCACTTCACTAAGGGGCTAGCTGGAGGGCTGGCCGTGGGGCTAAGCAACCGTGACACTGCTAGTGCGGATGTGACCAGCCCGACATTCAGTCTAGTAAACGAATACCAGAGCGGCCGCTTACCGCTGTATCATTTTGATTTTTACCGAATGAGCTCAGAGGACGAAGTTCTGCGCATCGGCTGGGATGAGTATCTCGATGAAAATGCTGTTGTCGTCGTTGAGTGGCCGGATAAATTTCCAGCGCTGATTCCCTCGCATGTTATGTGGCTCACTTTCGAGCATGATGACAGTGCGCGCATCGTCAGACTGCTTGGCCACACGGGACATCAAGCAGGCGATGCCGAGTCTTCACCGTGACGGGGTCGAGATTTTCTCGATTTTCTGCTCGGTCGGTTGTGTCTGCTTCTGCGGGTTCTGCCATACCTGTCTTTCTTCCTGATATCACGTCCTCGCAGAGCAGGGGATGCCCATGCGACTCCGAGCATGATAGAGAATACGACGGCGAGTGATTCAATTTGAAAGGGGAATTCAATCAGCGCATGAACAAGGAAGATCGACATTGCCAGCAGGTAGCCGCGCAAATGAATGAACCGTTTCTTACTATGATCATTGCGATGAAAAAAGAGCTCGCGGGCGAGAAGTAAAAATCCGCCACCAATGCACGCCGCTAGGACTGAGGTTCCGAGCCAGCCCCACTCGACCAGGGTCTGCATGTAGTCATTGTGGGCATAGACCCATATCCCCGTAACGAGGCTTTCGATTTGCCCTGAATAATAAGGAAATAAGGGGTAAAAGGAACCCGGGCCCATGCCCAGAGCACCCCAGCCGTCATCCGCAACCATTTTGAGCATCACCTCGTTGGCTTGTAATCTTCCCGTTAAGGATGAGTAATTGAGCTTGTGTGCGCCACTCCAGCGCTCTGACATGATACCAGCAAAACTGAGGATCAAAAAAACCGTGATGCAAATAATAGCACCTATGAAAATATTACGCTCAATGGGCTTGTTACCAAAGAACAACTGAGTCGATGACTCGCGGAATGCTTTGCCGATAGCGTGACGGTTGAGTATGCAAAATAAGATAATGGTGATCACGCCAAATGCCATGCCAGCTTTGGATCCAGCCGTAATCACGGCACAGATAATGATGATGACAGCCGCAATGGTGATGAGTAGGTAAGCCATCGGGTAGTGCGCGCGGAAGCCTCGGGCGTCTAGATCGCTGCGCAAGGCATTAAGTACGGAGGGCAAGCCGAGAGCGAGTGCCACATTGAGAAAACAGGTAGCAATCCCTGGGCTCCGATATGTGGCAAAAAAATGCTTGGTGAGTAAACCTTGCTCGAGCTGGTCGAGCCAGAGAATCGATGAGGTGCCAGACGCACGTTGCAGAACACCTATCAGCGCAATGATAGCGCCCGACCAAAAAATTGACTTTGCCAGATGCTGGCACCAAGACGGGCGAAAAACAACAAGCTGCCGCACTCCCCAAACGAGCGCAAGGCAAGGCAGTATATAGCTGAGACGATCATAGGCTTCTGCCCTATCGGCCGTTCCTGGTAGGCTGGGGAACGGTTGCCCAGCGAGAGTATCAATTCTCCATGGCAAACTAGCGACATCATAATATTCTGCAGAATTGTAGAACACTCCCCAGGCGTTGAACCACATCCATACTCCTTGCAGTGCACTCAAAACAAGAAGTCCAAGCAGCAGGCGAGCCCCGTGATTGCCAGGCTTGCTTGCTGGCTGCCATCGCGAGCCAAAAACCAGCAAAAGAGCAGCGATCGAGCTGGTGTAGACAAGAGGCCAGCGCCATGCACCATAGTAGGATCCCGCTAGTAGCGGACCAATGAATATTGCAGCAATAAGAAATAGACCGCCAATTAGCTGAATACCATCTTTTCCCTTAGCAATTGAGCTGACTAGCACATGCGGCTTGCCTCTGCCATCACGAGACTTTGTTACAGATCGGGTTGATTTGTCCCCAGAAGTATCTCTTTGCACTCCGGCTATTGTGCCTTTCTGTATTTACAAAGCAAGCATGGTTTTATGAGCCATATAAACCTGTCAAATCCAATATCGATGAGTAACCGATGTGCGCGAATGCGCGTATTAGCGGCTTTTTTGAGGTCAAATATCGTTTGGAATGCACAAATCTTAAGTATTGACGCGCTTTCCTTAATTATTTATAATTGTGAGTGAAGTTGGTTCTCCATCTTCTCTTTCACCCTACCTAACCCCCTAAAAATAAAAACATACATGATATCATGACCTTGTTAGGCAAACACATTCTGTTAGGATTGAGGCGGTTCAGCTTACCGTTAATGACACTAGCATTACTTCCTCTTTGTAATCTCGAGGATGCAAACGCACAGGATGTCGACATTCATCCAAGCGACCTCTTTGATGTGCCTCAGGAGGGCATAGGGACTCCGCTGCCTCGTAGCACTCGAGATGCTGATAGTTGGAAGGATTACACCCACCTCTCATTGAATGCGAGCGTCAGGGGAGAGAGCAACATCTTC
>CBFHKM010000196.1:0-3058 GCA_965656385.1 Oceaniferula sp. | reverse complement strand
AAGAAGCAAATTGACATCAAAGATAAACTGCAAGCCCACGTCGATGCGGGCAATCTCAGCTTGAAAGTCACCAACGAGTTCGCGGGCAAAGACCCCGCCTACGAGGAGAAGAAAGTCCTCGAGGCACAATGGCTGGTTGAGGATTGGAAATCAGGTGCTGTCACCGCAGAGAATGCTATCTGTGACCTTACCATCGGCAGGCTCAAGCAGTATCTGCCGGCACCTTATTTGAGGAAAGAATTCAAGGTCTCCCCAGGTGTAGAGCGAGCTGTTGTCTACGCCACCGCACAAGGAGTCTACGAGCTCAGCCTCAATGGTCAGCGAGTCAGTGCTGACGTCTTTATGCCCGGCTGGACCGACTACAAGCAGCGCATCTACTATACAGCCTATGACGTCACCGAGTTGCTCAAAGAAGGACCTAACGCCATCGGGGCGATCCTCGGAGACGGATGGTTCAGGGGCAACATCAGCTGTATTGGCCAGAACAAATACGGCAACAAACTGCGCCTCAAGGCTCAGCTACATATCGATTACCAAAATGGCCAAAGTGAAATTCTTGCTACGGATCCTAGCTGGAAGGCCTCCTACGGCCCGATCATTGAGTCCGATATGCAAGCTGGTGAAGTTTATGATGCCCGCCGTGAAATGCCCGGCTGGAATACATCTGGATTTGATCAAAGCAGCTGGTCTCCCATTGTCACAGGGTCCTCGATCAAACCCGTCCTTCAAGCTTACCCCGGCGTGCCTGTGCGTGCTGTTAAAGAGCTGCCAGCAATCAAAGTCACCGAACCTAAGCCCGGAACTTATGTCTTTGACCTTGGTCAAAACTTTTCAGGTTGGGCGCGCTTGAAGGTCAATGGTCAGGCCGGAGACAAGGTGGACATGATCTTTGCCGAGATGCTCAAGGATGATGGTAGTGCCTATACCATTAACCTGCGCTCGGCGCGTGCCGTTGATACCTACATCCTCAAAGGGGGTGGCGAAGAAGTGTGGGAGCCGCGCTTTACCTTCCACGGTTATCGTTACGTGCAAGTCACTGGCCTCAGGGAAAAGCCGACTGCCGACGCGGTTACCGGTATTGTGCTCTATTCGGATTCACCTGAGGCCAGCTCGTTTGAATGCTCAAACCCGATGGTCAATAAGATCTATCAGAACATCGTCTGGGGTCAGCGCTCTAACTACCTTGAAGTTCCCACCGACTGCCCGCAGCGTGATGAACGTCTCGGCTGGACGGGCGACACCCAAGTCTTTATCCGCACAGGCACCTACAATCAGGATGTTTCCGAGTTCTTCACCAAGTGGATGGTGGACCTGATGGATACCCAGAATCACCAGGGACTCTTTGGCAACCAAGCCCCTGTCTTTCACGGCCACGGTGCCGCTGCATGGGCCTGTGCCGGTATCATCTGCCCGTGGACAATCTGGAAAGTCTACGGCGACACCCGCATGATCGAAACTCATTACGACTCCATGGTCCGCTACATGAATGCCTGCGCAAAAGACGGTCTTGGAGGCAGAAAGGCACACACCTGGGGCGACTGGCTTGCTCCTGGTGGTCGGCCGCCGACAGCTCTTATTTCGGCCGCGTATCATGCCTACACCACCAGCTTAATGGCTGAAATGGCGATGGCCCTCGGCAAGATCGATGACGCCACCAAATACAACAAGCAGTTCCAGGACATTCGCGCGCACTTCCAGAAAACCTATGTAAAACCTGACGGGAAAATCGAGAGTGAGCTGCAAACTGCCTACTGCATGGCGCTCTCTTTTGACCTGCTTACCCAAGAACAGCGCAAACAAGCTGAGGCGCATCTGGTCGCACGCATCAAAAAGGATAACTACCATCTCTCCTCTGGCTTCCTCGGTATTCCGATTCTCTTGCCCACGCTCACCGAGATGGGGCGTAGTGATCTCGCCTACCGCATCATCCAGAATACCACGTTTCCCTCCTGGGGTTATTCCATCGAGCAAGGTGCCACCACTATCTGGGAACGCTGGAACAGCTACAGTAAGGACAAGGGCTTTGGCGATGTGAAGATGAACTCCTTCAACCACTACTCACTCGGTGCCTGTGGCGAGTGGATGTTCCGATCCATGCTTGGCATTGAGACCGATGGCGCCGGCTTCAAGGCGATCACCATGAAGCCCGAGCTCGGCGAGGGGATTAGCTGGGCCAAGGGCCATTACGATTCTATCAACGGACGCATAGGCAGCGACTGGAAAGTAGAAAACAAAACCTTCCACTGGAACATCACCGTGCCAGCCAACACCTCCGCCACTGTTTATTTACCTGCCAAAGCCGCGGCCGCCGTCACCGAGTCCGGCAAGCCCGCTGCCGAAGCCGAGGGAATAGAGTTCTTGCGCATGGAAAACGACCGAGCTATCTATGAGTTGGCCTCGGGGTCCTATCAATTTGCATCCAGCATTCCACCTCTCAAGTCAGAGTGATTCATAGAAAACGCATTAGCCTGATACTACTGAGTTTATCGCTCATGGGTGCTACTATTTGTGTAGCTAAAAAACCCCTCAACGTGCTGGTGCTTTATGCCGATGACTGGCGCCATGACACCCTCGGAGTTGCTGGTAATCCCATTGTCAAAACCCCGCGTCTGGACTCGCTGGCAGGCGAGGGGATGCGTTTTACCCAGAACTGTGTCACCACCTCTATCTGTGGGGTAAGTCGTGCTTGTCTCTACACCGGTCAATGGATGTCACGCAATGGCTGCACTGGTTTCAGTATGTTCACCACCCCTTGGGCGCAGACCTACCCCGGGCTACTTCGCCAGAACGGCTACCACGTCGGCCATATCGGTAAATGGCATAACGGCAAGTTCCCCAAGAAGCACTACGACTTCGGCCGAAGCTACGCTGGTAAGCACTGGTTTGAGGACAAAGACGGCAAAAAAATCCACGTTACTCAGCGCAATGAAAACGATGCTCTTGAGTTTCTCCAAACTCGCCCTGCAGACAAACCCTTTTGCCTCACCCTCGCCTTTTTTGCGACCCACGCCGAGGACCGCCACCCCGATCAATTCCTGCCTCAGCCACAAAGCATGAA
>CBFHKM010000195.1:0-3067 GCA_965656385.1 Oceaniferula sp. | reverse complement strand
TTATTTCTGCAGCGGCCGTATAAGCGATGATTGTATTGATGTTCTTTGGCATGACGCGAGGTCTTGGACAAGTTCCCGCCCCTGATGTGTAGCAGTGAACTTCGCTTCGATACTCCAATTCCCGATTGTATACTATTTTCTGCCTTCGAAAGTAGGTGGAAGATTACTCACTAAGCCTGCACCTGTAGTTTTTGGCCAGACATTGGCGACCAACAGCTATGCGATCATAGCTTCAACCCAGCTGTTTATTCGATTTGTTTTTTAGACACCAAGTGGAATTATTTGATGGCAGCCCGAGGGAATACTACTGGTCACGATTTTGGATTTATATGGAGTGTTTTGGGTACTATTGGTTTGGGCCAGTTATTATGCTGGAGCTGACGTTCAGTCCGGGGCTCTCGGCTGGATATCCATGGCGCAAAGGATTAAGCCAGTTTTTCTGAAAATGCTAACCCAAGAACTTGTCAGCGTTATGAGACAGCTAATATACGTATCTTTTGCTCTTACAATATGGACGGGACCCACTTGAACGCCGGATCAACACTGCAAAGCGCTCGCCTTGACTTTATATTGCTTTTTTGCTTCGCTGATCACAGATCGTCGCTTCAGTAAACTCTATGCTGTCATTCTGTTAATTACGAAAAATAGTTCCTTACGCGCTTCTGCGTCTTATTTAATAAATCCTACATCTTTTAAGTTGGATAAGCAGACTAAGTTAAACTGCAAAATTGTTTTTGTGGACCCAGTCATCAATTAACATGCTGATACGTGAAACGGCAAAGACGTAATTTAAATTAAAAATGATGTTTTTCTTGAGCCAAGGTTTTTCTCTCAGCTTTGGTTAAGGCAATAATAGTGTCATTGACGCTTAGACCATTGCGAAGTGCTTCATCCCAAATACGTTTGCACGATTTGGGAGACCAAGGTAGTGATGCCTTTGAAATCCAGAATCGAAGTGGTTGAGGTAGTGTGTCATATATTGACATAGGATTAGTGGCACGTTGCTTTTTTCTAAGTGTTGTTGACCCAAGATTGGTAGTCATAATTTATCTTTCTAGTCTAGAATAAAATTGAATCTTACAATCTGCTGAAGCTCTTTATGAGAGGGCATTCGTAAACTTTAGAGCTATCAAGTCTAATATTTTGGAGTGCGGTGTTCACTACGAAAAAGGGATAATAGACACGACTAGTGAGTTTAGTTACACAAAGTTAACCATCCAAATTATAATATTTTACATAGGCTGCCACAGAGGTAATAAATGTTGCTCGTGCAGTTGCAGATGCAGCCAAATAACTAAAATAATTACTGATATTCAACCAGAAACCTTAAAAAATACATCCAGAATAGCTAATTTTCTCTATTCTTACTTGCTGCCATGAGATATTCCTATTATATACAATGATAAGCGTCTAGCTTTGTCAGATTTTTGCTTGGGTAAATAATTAAACCAAAGAATCCACTTTTAAAAGTGAATTTTGAGTATATACCAGCGTCTACGTAAATTGTACACAAATCCACTTTTAAAAAGTGGATTTCAAAATCGGTTGTGATATACAACAAATATATAAGTAGATCCCTACACATGATGAGTACTTAGTGTAGATTTTGGCACGGATTACTAGTTCCTCCGTGCCGGACCTTAGTTTTTAGGCACGCTTTCCGTGCACAAACCTGGAATATGCTGAAATATATCCGATATGTAGGCGAATTTTTGTTAGCGTAAAGCAAGTGGCTCGGGAATATGTTACATAGGAGCCGGTTTTTGGCACGGAAACCGTGCCTGAAAAATAGCTAGTAAAAACGCCTAGGCAAAAAGAAGAAAGGATGAGAAGTCACTTTTCACGTGCCCATGAACGCACCACGGTACGATACAACTTGACATTCATACTGATACATACGTACAACGTGCAACAGCTGATACAAAAGTTAGATAAATTCGCCGGTGGTGTTTTTGTAGAACGCCGATGAATGAAGATGTCAAATTACATAGAGTAAGTGTCATTAACATATGACTTTTTCATAAAGTAGAGCTCGCGTAAGCCATGGAGTATTTTAAATTGTATACCTACCTATTGGCAATTCATTGGCAATTGATTACAAGTAATTGCCAATGCCAAGTAGGAGTAGGAGTAGCTGACAACTAATTTGGCAAGCGCATTGCCGATGAGATTTGTCACTATATACCTCTATACACCCACTGCACCGGGCTCGAAAATATTGGTGAGTAGGCCGTATCTAAATCAATGATAAATGATCGACTCCACCACTACCCACAACATGGCCATACTGTACATACTTCTTGTACAATGATACCACCATGGTAGGATAGTGCCACTAATTATTCACCTTCTGCATCCACCATCTCTGCTCATCCACTGAATAGTTTTTATATCACTGTGGCCTGCAACTACCACCAAAATGACCATGTTTGCTTTCACCGTATGCAGGTCAGCCTCCCCCCCACTCAACTCCGGCCGGCCAGTCTATCAACCACCCACAGTAGATTCCTACTACCCATCTTTCTTTGGTGACTGTACTAACTACCTTTTTGTGTTTTGTCCCCCCCCCACACAAGCTTCCACAGTTTCCCATTGGACCATTGCAAGACACTGGTTCTGAGCTCGACAATCACGCTTTTCTGTCGGAGGGATGCATGGACATCAGACCATAACTGGTGAAGTCGTTTCTTCCTCTAGAGGTCAGCTGCACTCTTCAAATAATTGCATTGTATCACGATCACACAGAGTTCATAGCTTGTATATAGTGCTCGAGCGATACGTCACACAAGGGGCCGCCGGGGAGAGAGATAGTACGATAGCTAGTCCAGATTCAGATGGTTCTATTAAGCTTTTTGAGCTATTGATCAATAATGGTCATATAGCAAAATTTTTAAAGGCAGCTAGCTTGCTGGATCAGTCGGTCAATTAATTGGTGATTGATCGACACAAAATGAATAACAAATTGACAATTAATTACCAATTAAATGCTGCTGCTTATCATCTTGTGCGAGCTCAATTTGTTGAAATTATCTTCAAGCGTAGAAAAATAGCTATGTACCATATCTCG
>CBFHKM010000194.1:0-3068 GCA_965656385.1 Oceaniferula sp. | reverse complement strand
TAAATCTTGATGGCACTCTTGATTATACCCTGCCGGAAGGCCAATGGACCATCCTCCGCTTTGGCCATACCTCTAACGGCAACGAAATCTCCCCAGCAGCCGCGCACAACAAGGGCCTGGAGACAGACAAGATGAGTGTCGAGGCGCTTCATTTCCATATGGAACAGGGAGTGGTCAAGAAGACGCTCGAGCGCATGGGCCCTCTCACTGGCAAGGTGTTAGCGGAGATGAATATCGACAGCTGGGAAGCCGGGTGCCAGACGTGGACGGCAAAATTCCCTGAAGAATTCCAGCAGCGGCGTGGCTATGACATGCGCAAGTGGCTCATTGCTCTCACTGGTCGTTTCGTAGAGAGTGTTGATCAGACAGAGCGCTTTATGTGGGATTATCGGCGCACCATCGGGGACTTGATCGCGTTTAATTTCTACGGCGCTTTTCGAGAATATATCGAGCCCTACGGCTTGAAACTCTCAGCCGAAGCTCCAGGCATTGGCATGCCGATTCAGTGTGACCAAATTCAGGTGCAAGGTCAGATGGACATCCCTCAGGGTGAGTTCTGGCTTGGGCCAAGCAAAGACCCACGCTTCCCACAATGGCCAGGCGGGCAAGACAACACCAAGGAGGCAGCAGTGGCTGCTCACGTTTATGGCAAGAAGGTAGTCTCCTGCGAGGCATTCACTTCCTTTGGCCATCATGATGGCTTTACCCAACACCCGTTCAGCTTGAAACCTGTAGGCGACCGCCAATTCTGCAAAGGCATGAATGAGATCGTCTTTCATTGCTACGCACACCAGCCGGATGATCGTGTTCCCGCAATGACCTTGGGGCAGTTTGGGGTGCACATGCAGCGCAGTGTCACCTGGTGGAATCAGGCTCGCGACTGGATCACCTACCTCAGGCGTTGTCAGTTCATGCTACGCCAAGGACGCTTCTTTGCGGACGCCTGTTATTATTACGGCGAGGACGTGCCTGGTAGCGCGTGGTACTTTGCACCAGGGGCCATGAACCCACGCACGAAAATGCTGCCGGTTCTGCCCGAGGGTTACGATTACGATGTCTGCAATCGTGAGATTTTGGACATGATGACCGTGGAGGACGGCCTGGTTGCCCTACCGAGTGGCATGCGCTATGCCTATCTCGTTCTTCCTAACCATGCCCGCTACACGCCGGAAGCATTGGAAAAAGTGCACGCGCTAGTCAACGCGGGGGCCACCATCATCGGGCCACGCCCGTCACGCTCGCCAAGTCTGCAAGGCTTCCCTAAGTCTGATGAACAGATCAAAGCGCTAGCCGCTTCCATCTGGCCCGAGGGCTCTGGTGCAGGAGAGCGCCAAGTTGGCAAAGGGAGGATCATTACCGGCAAGAGCTTCGAGCAAATTCTAGAACAAGACAGGCTGCTGCCGGATTTCACAGCCACCCTTCTCGGGCAAGAGGCCGAAACTGAGCAGCAAAAAATCAAGGATGACTTCGCCACCTCGAAAAAACAAATCCGCTATATTCACCGCAAGATCGGTGAGGGCGATGTCTACTTCATCGCCAGCCAATCACAGGATTCGGAAGAAGCGACCTTGCGCTTCCGCATCAGCGGCAAGAGTCCCGAGCTCTGGGACCCTGCTACCGGCAAACGCAGCACCCTCACCCACTACGTAGACGATGGCACGACCACCACCATCAAGCTAAAGATCGACCCCCACGGCTCACGCTTTGTATTTTTCCACAAAGTGAATGACCGCCACAATCTGAAAACAATCGTCAAAGACGGTCAACCAGTATTGTTAGAAGGCGATAATCTTAACTTCACCGTATGGGAAAACGGCAACTACGCGGCTGAAATGGAAGACGGCAGCAAAGCAAAAATCAATGTCTCCAACATTCCCACACCGGAGACAGTGCCACCAGGCTGGGCTGTCACCTTCCAGAAAGAAAGAGGTGCTCCCGAAGGGCAACAAACCTTTGATGAGCTGGCTTCATGGACCACCCACCCCGAAGAGGGCATCAAGTATTTCTCTGGCACAGCCACCTACGAGAAAGGAATCAATATCAGCCAGGAACGGCTCAAGGAAGGGCAGCGTGTCTACCTCGACTTGGGGGATGTGAAGTATGTCGCTGAGGTATTTGTCAATGACCAGCCGCTGGGCGTGCTGTGGAAGCCGCCCTTCCGAGTCGACATCACTGATGCCGCCAAGCCGGGAGCAAACAAGGTGAAAGTCGAGATTACCAACGTCTGGAAAAACCGCCTGATCAAGGATGCTCAGCTTCCCAAGGACCAGAGAATCACTTGGTGTTATTACCCCTTCTACCGCAACGAGCCCGACGCTCCACTGATGGCGTCCGGTTTACTCGGGCCAGTGAGGGTGCTGAACTCCCGCACCATCAAACTCGACTAAAAAATACTTATCATGAGTCCAGCTGTTCAACCTAGCTGACGACCCAATGGAGCGCAATAACGTGGCAGACCAACACCCGAAAAAGGTTGCGGAACTTACGAGATAACTCAACCATTGGTTAAATCCCTGAGCACCTATTTCAACTCATGAACAAACGCACCTTCCTCAAGCAATCAGGCTCCACCGCCATCGCAAGCACTGCCCTCGGCACAGCCCTCTCCGGAATCGGCACCGCCATCGCGGCAGAGAGCGCCACAGGCACACGATCCAGTAGTAACCGTGGCATCATCTACAAGGCGGTTAAAACAAACGGCAAGCTCACAGCGGGACGCCTGGCAAAACTCAAGGAGCTTGGCTTTGACGGTATCGAAGGCGTCAGCCCGGGCATTACCGACAAAGCCGCCTACATGGACATGATCCGAGCATCCGGCATGCCCGTGCACGGGGTGGTGGACATGGTGCACTGGCAGAAGCGGCTCTCATCGCCGGATACCGCAGTGCGTAGCGCGGGACAAAAAGCACTAGCCCAAGCTGTCATCGATGCCAAGGAGTTTGGTGCATCCTCTGTGCTGCTCGTTCCCGGTAGGGTTGGCGGTCCTGATGAAACCCACGACCACGTCTGGCAACGCTCCATTGCCGAAATCCGCAATACCATTCCCCTAGCAAGCAAGCTCGGCATCC
>CBFHKM010000193.1:0-3069 GCA_965656385.1 Oceaniferula sp. | reverse complement strand
TTCTGCTGGCCGTCACCTGAGACGATGACGCCATCAATGACTGACCACTTTTTGGCGAATGCGGGGTTGATTGTTTGCCAGCCGGTAAGTGTTTTGCCATCGAATAAGCTGGTGGATGGCTGCGGTGCCTGAGCGTGTAGACTGAGGCTGGACACTGCCAAAACGAGGGTTACGAGGAATTTCATAATTGTGAGAAACCTTGAGGGTAGTTAGTTGACGTCGAAATCAAAAACGACTAGGCGTTCGAGTCGTGGCTGAACGAGGTCGACGACTTTGAGGTGGTCGGGGTGGGGTAGGTAAGCGTCGCGGGACTCGGGGGTGTCAAATGTCATGATAAAGCCATGCGTAAAGCCGTCATTGAGCCCTTCGTCTGATTTGTAAGGACCGTGTTCAACACTCTGCAAGCCAGGGATCTTGTTTTTGAGATCTACGAGAGCGACAAAAGATTCGTCGATCTGTTCGTTGGTGATGTCTGCTTTGAAATGGAATACTCCGAAGTGTCTGGTCATGATATAATTAGTTTGCTGTTTAGGTTACTGTAGGTTTTGTAAAAATCTATCCCCATTTGAATATCCGATATCCACATGGTTTTAGAGTGATGTTTACTCTTGGACGAAAGCGAAGACGCCTTTTTTGTTGCCGATGACGATGTCAGGCTTGCCGTCCTTGTTGAGGTCACCTGTAGTGACTTGGCAGCCAACTCCTGAGTTGTTGTCGATGAGATGGGGTGTGAATTCTACGGACCCGTCTTGCTTGCGAGTAGTACGAAACCAATAGAGCACGGCGGGGTCATGCGCCCCCGGATCTCTGCCGTTGTGAGCGTAGTAGCGCTTGCCAGTAACGATGTCCTTAATGCCGTCGCCATCGATATCCACGCAGGCCATGGCGTGTGGCTGTGAGAAACAAACGCCATAGGGATTACCTTCCGGTTTATCAGTCATGACGGTGTGTTTCTTAAAGGTGATTTTGTCGCCGTCTTTGAGCTGCTCATACCATGCCAGTCCGTAGGCGTGTGCATTGAGTGCTGTGACAACATCATTGTCCCCGTCACCATCAATATCGTAGGCAAACATCTGGGCTCCTCCTTGTTGGGGTGCGAAGGGGTAGGGGTGGAAGGTCCAGGGTGATTTTTGGTCCCAGTTGGCGGGCTGCTGCCACCAGCCGGCTTTTTCGAGAATGTCAGGAAGGTGGTCTCCGTTGATGTCTCCGGCACCGAGGCCGTGACTGTATTTTTGGAAGCGTTTGTCTTTGGGTGAGACGGGGAGAACTTGCCATGGTTGGTTCGGATCCGCGTTGGGGGCTAAGTTGGGTGTGGCGAGGGTGATTTGGCCATGGCTATAAGCGAGGAGCTCAGGTTTGTGGTCACCGATGACGTTGAGGAATTGTGGCGACTCATTGCAGATGTTGTCTTGCGACTTTCCATGGGTGCAACGCTGTGTCGTGTTGTTCGGTGGTAGAGGTTTTTCCCCGGGGTTCATGATCCAGTCACCGGGAAGACCGGGTAGGCTGACCCTGATGATGTCGATCCATTTGTCTGCGGTGAGGTGGCTGGTGAAGCTGAGAAAGTTGTTTGAGTATCCGGTGATACCAGGACCTTTGATCGGAAAGAATTTTACCGGAGCGAAAGCGTGGGAATTTTTGAACGCAGGACCCTGCCACCAGAGTGAGCCTGATACGATGTCTTGCTGGCCGTCGGCGTTAATGTCTCCGATGGAAGCTCCCTCACTGATGAACTTGTCGAGAATCTGAATTTTTTGGAAGCTAACGTCAGTATGAGGAACCTTTCTTGCCAACGCCATGGATGAGATCGCGGCAAGTATGATAAGGCTGAGGGACTTCATAACTGATGGGCCTCGATGAGCTCGAGCAACTTGTGCGCCGCTGCCTTGGCGAATACTTCACTGTTGATTTCCTCATCGTAGTCGATGACTTCCACCTTGGCGTGTTGGTGGATGGCAGAGAAGAGTGCCTGATCTGCTTCGGCGTCGTAAAACGGTTGGCCTTCTGCGGAAATCACGCTGACGGTTTTGAGTGGGTTCAGGATCGCAGTAGGTGCCGGGTTGGCGTTGGCTTTTTGAGCGATGACTTTTCCTAGCTCAGCACATTCCTCCGCGTTGGTGCGCATCAGGGTGACTTGTGGATTATGAATATAGAATAAGCGGTCTGCGAATTTCTCTGGCACGGTGTCACGCTCACCGAAGTTGGCCATGTCCAGACAACCCGGGGATACAACAGCGGGCACTCTGGCTTTGCTCATGGCATCCATGCGGGTGGGGCCGGCACTGAGGGTGGCACCAGTAAGCTCATCTGCCCACTCGGTGGTGGTGATATCCAGTACGCCTGAGACCATGCCGCTCTCGGTGAGTGACTCCATAGTTTTACCACCTGTGCCAGTGGCGTGGAAGATGAGGACTTCGTAGCCGGCATCTTCGAGCACTTTGGTCGCGATGTTGATGCAGTCGGTGGTGTTGCCAAACATGCTGGCGACGATTAAGGGCTTGTTTTCTTGGGTGTCGATTTCTGTTTCCACCATGCCGCAGATGGCGCCTGCGGCACGGCTGAAGATGATTTTGGAAATGGAGTTGAGTCCTGCGACATCGACGATGGATGGCATCATGGTGATGTCTTTGGTTCCCAGGTAGTGGGCGGTGTTGCCGCTGGCTAACGTGGATACCATCAGCTTCGGGAAGCCGATCGGCAGGGCACGCATGGCGGCTGTGCCAAGGGCTGTGCCACCGCCACCACCGAGTGAGATAACACCTTGGATTTTTTCTTCTGCAACGAGCTGGGCTAACAAAACGGGTGCAGCCTTGGACATGGCAACGACGCATTCGCCACGGTCTTGTTGGTCAATGAGTGGTTGGAGGTCGAGACCGGCGGACTGTGCGACTTCGAAGCGTGTGATGTCTGGCGTGATTTGTGGCTCGGCTCCCGTACCGAGGTCGATCAGTAATGCTGTGTGTCCACGCTTGCGGATGAGGTCTGCCACAAAGGCGTGTTCGCGGCCTTTGGAGTCGAGGGTGCCGATTACTGCAATCGTTGCCATGGTGAGTCCGGAATTTAAAATTT
>CBFHKM010000192.1:0-3091 GCA_965656385.1 Oceaniferula sp. | reverse complement strand
GAGCAGGTGGTATATCATCGGGGTGGAGGTCTTGCTCAGATCTCGGACCACTGGGGCAATGATTATTTTGATGACACGCTGCTGGTCAATGGTGAGCCAAAGAAGTTTAATGGCTACTGCACGGATGTGTTTTTTGATGAGGCGATGAAGTTTATCAAAACCAACAAAGACAAACCGTTTTTGTGTTTCATCACACCGAATGCGCCGCATTCACCCTACAATGTGGAGAAGAAATACCGTGACCTCTACGCGGATGATGACATGCCGGATGATCGTAAAAGGTTCTACGGCATGATCACCAACATTGATGAGAATTTCCAAAGGCTACGTGGATGTCTTGCAGAGCTGGGTATTGAGCAGGATACGATTTTAGTCTTCATGACGGACAATGGCACCTCCAAGGGGGCGGATTATGATGAGCAGATGTTTGTCACGGCTGGCTTCAATGCAGGCATGCGTGGCATTAAGGCTTCAGCCTACGAGGGCGGACACCGGGTGCCGTTTTTTTGGTATTATCCGGCAGCTGGCATGAGTGTGGGCAAGGACGTGGGTAGCCTGACAGGCTATGCGGATTTTATGCCATCGATGCTGGATTTCTGTGGCGTTGATTCAGCTGAGCTTGAATTAGAGGGTAAGAGTCTACGGCCACTGCTCAGTGGAGATGAGCCCGATGCCTCCTGGCTGGATAGGGTGCTGATCAGTGACACCCAACGACTACCACATCCGATCAAGTGGCGGTTTTCCGCGGTGATGAAGGGGGACTGGCGTCTGATTCGTGGGCGTGAGCTTTATGATTTGGCGAGTGACCCTGGGCAGCGCAAGGATATCGCGGCAGCGCATCCCGAGGTGGTAGCAGACCTGCGTGCCGAGTATGAGGAGTGGTGGCAGGTGTGTTCTAAGGAATTCCATCACAGCTCACCCGTGCATATCGGCTCGGACGAATGTCCCGAGGTGCACTTAACCACGATGGAGCTGCGCAATGACGATAGTAATGTGGTCTGGAATCAGGCAGGGGTGCGGGTAGGGCAGCCGTGTTTTGGGTACTGGGAGGTGCTCGCGGAGAGCACGGGGGAATACGAGTTTGTGCTGAGGCGCTGGCCTGAGGAGACGGGCTATGCGATTGGTGAGGGCATCACTGGTGTGGATATCGATCAGGGGCCCGAGGGGTTGATCTCAAAAACGGCACTAGACTGGTACCGGGATGGTGAGGCACTGGATCTCTCCACTGCGGCACTTCAAATTGGTGAGCGTAGTTGGCAGCAAGATTTTGCCAAAGATGTCACGCAGGTGACTTTCAAGGTGAGGCTTGAGAAAGGGCCTCATACAGTGCGGGCCTGGTTCACAGGCGGAATTGATGTAAGGGCTGAGACTTTACTAAGTCCATATTTCCTCTCGATTAAGCGATCTGCTGAGGTCGCGGAATAAGGCTCTCGTGAGATGTCTACTCGGAGCCATCATCAATAATCTCGCCTGCCTCAATAGCAGCCATCCGCTGCCGCTCTTCCTCATGTGAGTGAATTTGTAGGCCTGCGTGCATGCCGTGCCGGATGGCTGCAGCCTTCATCACGTTGCGGATGGCGCTGGCGGTGAAGCCATTGCGCCCGATGAGTATGGCAACATCGGATTGTGCCACAATGAGACGGAAATTGACACGATCATCACTGACCTCGCCCACACGAAGCTCAGCTTGGTCAGGCTGCTCGATGAACTGTAAGGCGATGAATTGGAGGAAATCCTTTATCTGATCTGTGGCTTCTTTCATAATGATTGACTCAATAAACCTAAGATTAATATGAGACGAACTCAACGGCAAAGTCTAAGTTGCTTCCTAATTTTGCCATGTCACTCAGTTTGGGTTGACCAGCGCCAGCCGTAGGATTAGGAAATAAAGCGCCATTCATAAGTCATACTCTTTATCCAAACGTTAATCACGACATCTAAATATGAGCCTATCTAACCTCGCTATTGCAAAGACGGACGATCTTCCCATTCGCCACCGTGGAGATGTTCACAGTGGTAAGGTGCGCTCGGTTTACTGGCTCAGTGAGGAGGATAGCGCACGTATCATCGAGGAGCGTGGTTATGATGTGTCTCCGGGAACAGAGCTGGCGGTGATGGTTATTAGTGACCGTATTTCTGCTTATGAAATCATTTGGCAAGGTGAAGACGGCTTGCAGGGGGTTCCGGGCAAGGGGGCTTCGCTCAATGCGACCGCGCTGCATTGGTTTAATGAGTTTGAGAAAGCGGGGCTTGCGGGCAACCACATTCTTGATTCTCCTCACCCTCTCGTTTGGATCGTGCAGAAGGCTGAGCCTGTGATGGTCGAGGGTATTGCTCGTCAGTATATCACGGGTAGTATGTGGCGTGGTTATGAGCAAGGGGATCGAAGTATTTGTGGTATCGATTTGCCTGAGGGGCTAAAAAATGGGCAAAAGCTCGATGAGCTGTTGATTACACCTTCTACGAAGGGAGTGCTGACGGGGATTGCTGGCGTTCCAGAGAAGGACGATGTCAATGTGTCTCGCGATCAAATCTTAGAAAATTATAAGGCGTTTGCGTTCAAGTCGCCGGAGGATGTAATGCGTTATGAGAAGCTTTTATCCGAGGGGATTTCTATCATTTCCGATCAGGCACTGAAAGCTGGGCAATTATTGGTGGATACCAAATTTGAGTTTGGCTACATCCCTAATGCTTCGGGTGATGGTTATTCGATGATCTACATTGATGAGGTGGGCACGCTCGATTCTTCCCGCTATTGGGACGCTTCATCTTATGCAGATGGAAAGGTTGTGGAAAACTCCAAGGAGATGTTCCGAAAATTCCTCTGCGACTCAGTGCCTGAAGCCGATGTCTTGCTTAACAAAGAGCGAATGGAAGAGCGTGAGTTGCTCGGGCAGAACTTCAAGGTGCCAGTTGATGCGATGATGGCCATCAGTGAGCTCTATAATAATACTGCGGAGCAATTGACGGGGAAACCTCTGCCGAAGGTAAGTAATGCCCGAGAAGAAATTCTTGAGGCTCTTATGCCATTCGGCATTGTCCGCTAAAAGTTAGCGACTGCCTGATCGATAAAGGTGAGGATGTCCTTGCG
>CBFHKM010000191.1:2004-3093 GCA_965656385.1 Oceaniferula sp. | reverse complement strand
ATCGTGAGCTGGCGAGTGATGAGTCTGGCGAGACTTCGGAGGTCGTGCGTGGTCGCGTAGCGTCTGCGAGAGAACGTCAGCTGGTTCGATTTGCCGATCACGGTAATGTCAGCTGTAATGCATCGATGCCGAGCAAGGTGATGCGCGAACACTGCCGGATCGATGCAACGGCGTCAGGCTACCTTGAGCACGCGATGAATGAGCTCAATTTTTCTGCCCGTGCCCATGACCGGATTTTGAAAGTAGCGAGAACCTTGGCAGACCTCGCAGACAGTGCTGATATTCTGCCGGAGCACATACTTGAAGCGATCCAGTATCGAGCCCTAGACAGGAAACTGTTGATGTAGCGCGCACTTGAGAAGTCGATTACTCGTTAGGCTGGCTGGGCTTGCTGTTGCTCTCGAGTGGCAGTAAATAGAGGTTACGCCAAGAAACAGCACAGGATTTGCCACCGTGAATCTGGAGGGCGATAGAGCCTTGTCCAGGGAAGTTGTCGACTTTCCATGTGTAGTCGGTGCGCAGCCTGCCATTGAGCCAGGTCTGGATCTCATTGCCGTGGATGCGAATGAAGCCGGCGTTCCACCCAGTCGGGTTGAAAGCCTCTCGCCCGATTTTGGAGAGCTCACGCATGGTTTCCTTGCTGGCTTTTTCTTTGCCGGCAGCGCCATCGCGGTTCGGGTAGTGCCAGCCACCGAGGTTTTCCGCGTAGAGCAGGCCGGTCCAATGGCGTTTGGTGGGGTCCATCTCGAATTGAATACCGGCGAATTTTTTAGCATCGTTATACTTAGAGTGATACATCAGGCCGGAGTTGCCCTTGAGGTGGTCAAAGCGGAACTCAAAATAGAGTAGGTAGCTGTCGTATTCCTTGGCGGTGTAGAGGAAGGAGTTACCTTTGAGGTTTTCACAGGCGCCGGAAATGACGCCGTCCTTGAGGGTAAACGTAACCTCGGGTTTGTCGTTGTGGATTTTCCAGTCGTCTAGGCTGGCTCCAATCAGAGACTTGAAGCCGAGTTCCTGGAGTTTTGTCAGGTCCACCTTTTCGAGCAGCAACTGCTTGTTGACGGTGGTAGTGGCAGCATCAATACTGCC
>CBFHKM010000191.1:0-1994 GCA_965656385.1 Oceaniferula sp. | reverse complement strand
GAGGGTGTTGCAATCATGCGCATGTGAAATGCCGATGATCGCTGTGAGTGAGAGGAGGAACGTGAGTTTCATGTTTGTTATTGTAATGGATTAATTTTTGTTAGTTGTCGCTAATGAGACTTTCCAGTGCGCGTCCGTATTCAATGTAACTGCGATAGCATTGATCCCAATCAACATCATCGGCCTTAGCGTGGAAGACAGTAGCGACGTGAGGCTCGATGGCGATGAAGCCACGGTAGTTGGATTTTTTTAGGTCATCGATGATTGCTGGGACGTAGGCCTGGCCCTCACTGGGGAAGACGTATTGAGGTTCTACCTCATCATTCAACGGATTACGGCAGTCCTTGATGTGAATGTGGATGATGTGCTCGCGCACGTCTTGGTAAAACTGCCAGGCGTCTTGCCAGGCCGGAACAAAGCTTGCACTCCCTTCGGTCGTCCGCTGGGGCTCAGGGATTGATCGATCGCGTTGGAACACCGGGTTGCCGGTGTCAAAAATGAGTTTCAGCCCCGGCACCTCCTCGATTAGGCGCAGAGTGTGGCTGCTTGAGAATCCACCCCAGTTCATGCAGTTCTCGTGCGCGGTGATGAGGCCGGCGTCACTAAAGCGCTTGGTGATCTCACGCAGGCGGCGGAAGCGTTCCTGCTCGTGCTGGTCTTCACCCCATGGCTCCTGCGCGTAGGACATGACGCGCACAATTTGCGTGCCGAGGCGTTGCATGCGGGGAATGCAGCGCTCGACTTCACCGAGGGTCACTTCAAAGTCACTGCCGATGCTTTTTGACCAGCTGCCGATGAGTGAACCGAACTCGGCGATGCGGATACCGGCATCCTCGAGCTGGCCGCAGGTAGCATCGAATTCCGACTCGCTCAGGTCGTGAATGTTTTTGCCGTCGATGCCACGCGCGGAAATGTGCTGCCAGCCTAGTTCCTGGGTCGCCTTGATTTGGGTGGCGAGATCGGGTGCTGCTTCGTCGGCAAATCCTGTAAGTTTCATGCGGTGCTTATTAATACTCGGAGATTGTCGCTTAAATTTCTATTTTTCCAGTCTTGAATTTTTGCCCGTTTAGAAAGCGAGGGTGTTTTTGCTGTAGATAAAGGGTTGGCACTGGTGAAGGTGGATTCAGCTGTCGCATAAGGTTAAGTTTTTAGTCGCAAAGTGTTTGTAGTTTCAGGTGGTCTGTAGCGTAATAAAGAGAATAGCGCGGAAGCGCCCTCGTTAAGGTAAGGTGGAAACAGAGTAAACATTATGATGAAAAATAAACAGTCCGCACCTCTTGTCTTGGGTGTTCTGGTATTGAGTTTTTTGCACATCGGGGTTTGGCCATGTCATGGCCAAGGGGATACCGGGATATCTAGTAAGCCCAACATCCTCTATATCTTTACCGATGATCAATCGCACCGCTCTGTTTCGTGTTACGATGAGGCCCAGCCATGGGCGAAAACACCTCAGATCGATAAGCTCGCGGATTCGGGGATGCGCTTCACTCACTGCTACACGGGGGCTTGGTGCCAGCCCTCACGTGCGAGTGCTCTTTCCGGCATGCTCCAGCACGCTGTTCAGACCCTCAAGATCAGCAAATATCCGATGGCGACCTACGATCCCGAACAACTGCGTTTCTTTCCATCCGTATTCAGAAAGAACGGCTACCAGACGGCCTGCATTGGAAAATGGCACCTGGGCGAAGATGTCGGCCATGGCCGGGACTGGGATTACTCGGTGATCTGGGACCGCGGCGGAGGCAGAAGAAACGCCGGAGCATACTATAACGGCACCCTCGTCCGGACCAATGGGGGTGAGCACAAGCCACTTGGTGGCTACAGTACGGACCGCTATACAGAGCTGGCGGTTGATTACATCAAGACAAAGAAGAGCTCGGAAAAACCCTGGTATCTCTGGCTTTGCTATGGGGGAGTGCACGGTCCTTACACGCCTGCAGAAAGGCACAAGTCCTCGTATCGTGATGCTCCTGCATCCCGAGTTCCAGTCGATA
>CBFHKM010000190.1:0-3110 GCA_965656385.1 Oceaniferula sp. | reverse complement strand
CCCGGTAGCGCATTAGAGTCATGCACGTAGGTCATAAGGCCTAGCTTTTTTCCTGCTAGAATTGGAGGCAGCGAAGTAAAGCCACCCATACCGAGCACAGCATCGCATTGGCTCTGCGCGAGAATTTGACGACACTGTCGCACCGTGCGCCATAGTCTAAAAAGAAAAGGAATTATCCTTGGCGAAAACGTCGCAGGCTTAGCTACCGCTGGAACCTTGTGGAAGGCAAGCCTTCCGTATTTTTCGGCACCTTGGGCATCCACCTTTTTCTCTGAAATGAGCAACAACACTTTGTGCCCACGCCTATCCATCTCCTCGGCAACAGCAACACCTGGAAACATGTGTCCTCCAGTGCCACCGCAGGCTATTAATATGTTGAATGGATTGGCCATGCCGAGATTAGAATGTTTACATGATTCACAGAGTAATCACCTCCTCTAGTATGTAAAAAAGCAGCCCATACAGCAATGATTAATATATGTTAAATAAAGAAAAATTCTGTTTTTGGGAGTTTTTCAGGTTCACATTACAGCTCTGTCACCACAACGAGCCTGCACACTTGCACTCGATGACTTAATCTGAGAGTGTATCAGGGTATGAAAGATCAAGTCATTATTCTCATTATCATACTTGCTGCCTGCGGATGGGTAGTCAACAAATACGCTCAAAAAGCCTTCGCAAGCGATGATGAGAGAAACCGCATCATCGAGCTCGCAAAAGGCTACAATGAGAGTTCGAGGCTCTTTTTTGTTGATCAAGTAAAGAAACATCACGACGAGGCTTTTGCAGCCTCATACCGAATGTGGGTGCTCTCGCCTATTTCTGAAATCGATCTAGCCTCTGACTACGATGAGCAGTTGTATTACCGCACGATTGGTAGAAACATAAAACAGGCTACCGATCAAGCTAAGCAGCAAGGTGCTTACAATATACTACTAGACATCGCCAAACACTACAATGTAGGTATCAAGAGCACTAAGCCAGTAGCAAATGAGACTACTAAAGCTCGAAGCGCAGAGAGACAGCCTCAAAAGAAATCCCTGTTAAAAAGTGGTAAACTCGGAGACAAAAGAACCATTCCGAGTAGCCGCAAGCAATATGATGACCGATAATGGACTGAGCCGAGACTCGGTCGAAAATTTTCTAGCCTCCGCTGATTGGAAATCTTCTTTTTCAAGCTCCTGCCTCACCGCTGGATACAAAATGGCCCGTGCCAAGCAGGTCACCAGTTGTTCTATTGAAGCCCTAGATACAGGAGATATTGAGATCACCGCAACGGTGATGGAGCGGTCAGGCCACCAAGAAGAGACTATCATTGCTTTGTGGCTTGAAGATGATGCGACCCAGCTCGACACCTCCTGCTCCTGCTCTGTTGGCGTCTGCTGTAGTCATGCCGCTGCTGCTTTTGAACACTTGAGCCGGCCTGGAAGATTAGACAGCGCCTACGGAGACATAAGTACAGAGCCACCAACAAAAACTCTGCACCAAGCGGCTAGCATCAATACCCAGGCAGACAAAGAAGGCCACAAAAGCACCACAGTCGCACACAAAACAAACGAGCCAAACTCGCTCACTTTCCAGCTGCATATTGAAAAACGTCCCGAAGGCTCTGGGTTCCTCTGGTTACCGGATGTGTATGCTTCAGCCAAGGCCATCTATGGGAGTAATCAATACCCACTCGACCCAGCTGGAAATATTGGTAAACCACGCCAGCGAGCGGCAGAGATGACAGCCCTCAATACTCTGTATGCTCTTGATCTCCTACCTGGAGCAGAACAGCCACCACCATCGCTGAAGAAACTTTCCACTCCCAATCAAAGCGGTACGCTTTGGGCTCCTGACCACAAAGAATGGCAACCCTCACTCTACTGGCAACGCTTTCACCACGAAGCCATCCCAGCACTCGAAAAACGAGGATGGCAGGTTACCATTGCAGCGGGAGCTATCAACCCTCCACTCCAATTTGAAGCCTCCACATGGCAAGCGGAATTTATCGATGAGGGTAGAGGATGGTTCAGCCTCTCTGCTGGTTTTGAAGTTGATGGTCAAGCTATGGACCTTCAACCAATACTTGCAACACTGGTCGAATATAATTTTCTCAAACTTACGGAAGGTATGCCTGATGGTCAGGAGTTTCTTGTTTTTCTCACGGGAGGAGAGCACGCCGGCAGCGCTATCACCCTTCCGATAGGTCGCTTTCGCCGAATTCTCATTCACCTTGGTGAGCTGGTGAATTTCAAATTCACAGGTAAACCGATTCGAATTCATAAAATTGAAGCCCCCTCTATCTGCCAGGCTCTCGCTGAAGACGACTCTAATTTCATCCCTCCTCACGAAATTACATCTCTTGAATTACAGGAAGCATCTCAAAGCAAACTAGCATGCGAAGTTCCGCCAACTCTAAAAGCGACACTACGAAGCTACCAACGTGAAGGCTACGAATGGATGCAGTTTCTCGCACACCATGGCCTCCATGGTGTTTTGGCAGACGACATGGGACTTGGCAAAACCATGCAAACCCTAACACACATCTTAGCCGAAAAACAAAAAGGTAACACTCTGCCCAACTTAGTCATTGCCCCCACAAGTGTTGTCGAAAACTGGCAACGTGAAGCAGCTCAATTCGCCCCCTCACTAAAAGTCACCATCTTGCAAGGTGCTGACCGCCATCACCGCTTTTCCGATCTCTGCGATACTGACATCGCGCTTACCTCATACGCCCTTCTGCACAGAGATCTCAAACAATTCAGCCAACAACCATTTCACCTACTCGTTCTAGATGAAGCGCAGCACATAAAAAACCCTAGCGCTCAAGTCTCTCGTGCAGTGCGTCAGCTTGACGCTCGTCATCGTCTATGCCTTTCAGGCACCCCCATCGAAAATCACCTTGGAGAGCTTTGGAGCCTTTTCGATTTCCTCATGCCTGGCCTACTCGGTGACACCGAAACCTTCCGTGAAACTTTCCGAACACCTATCGAAAAAGAGAGAAACCAGCAGCGTGCCGATGCTCTAGCAAACAAAATAGGCGCACTTATTCTGCGCCGCACCAAAGATCAAGTCGCCACTGAGCTACCACCAAAAACAGAAATCCCCCACCTTATCGAACTCGG
>CBFHKM010000189.1:0-3112 GCA_965656385.1 Oceaniferula sp. | reverse complement strand
ATCCGCTACCAACGGAATGTCGCAGCCTGCAGCGCGGACGCCGTCGCGGATGTTTTCCAGATTAGCAGCATATTTCTTGGTCTGAGCCGTGATTCTTGCAATCTCGCATCCTGCTGCTGCCAGATCGAGAACCTGTTTGACGCAGGCCTTGGTGTCACGTGTGTCAGAGGTGATCATGGACTGCACGCGGATTGGATTGTCTCCTCCCACACCTACCTTGCCCACCATGATTTCGCGCGATTTGCGGCGCGTGTAGGAGAAGTAGTCTTGGCAGTAATGAAGATCGTTGGGCATAATGAAAGGGTAGAAATAAGATGTTAATTTGTCGACAGCATATGTGGACTGTGGGACGGGTCGCTGATCAGCAGAGCCGATTTACTTTTGATGGTAGCCCTCTGGGTGGGACTGGTGCCATTTCCAGGCACTCGCAATGGTGGACTCGATATCCATGTGCTCAGGATCCCAACCGAGTTCGGTTCGAGCTTTGGTGTTGTCGGCATAGAGCGAGGGCGGATCTCCTGGCCGGCGTTCATCTTCTTCGGCTGGCACGGGTAGTCCGGTGACGCGCTCGACGGCATCGAGGATCTCGCGAACGGAGGTCGGTTTGCCAGTGCCGAGATTATAATGAACAAAGGTGTTTGGTGTGGCCAGTTTGTCAAAGACGGCGATGTGGGCTCGGGAGAGGTCGTCGACGTGGATGTAGTCACGTAGGCAGGTGCCGTCAGGTGTTGGGTAGTCGGTGCCAAATATTTTGAGGGCGCCGCGTTGTCCAGTAGCTGCGAAGATGGCAAGTGGAATGAGGTGTGACTCGGGGCTGTGATCTTCGCCGATGGTGCCGTCTGTGGCTGCTCCTGAAGCATTGAAGTAACGAAACACGGCGGAGGAGATCTCACCAGAGCGGGCGAGGTCTTGTAAGATGTGTTCGACGTGCAGCTTGGTTGCTCCATAGGGATTGATTGGTGCCTGAGGTAGGTCCTCGACGAGCGGAAGTGTGTCGGGTTCGCCGTAGGTGGCGCAAGTAGAGGAGAAGACAAATTTTCTCACCCCAGCATCGGTCATGGCGAGGAGTAGTTGTATGGTGTTGCCGACGTTGTTTTCGTAGTATTTGAGCGGAACATTGACGGATTCACCGACGTTGATAAAGGCGGCAAAGTGCATGACGACTTCGATATTGTTTTCTGTGAGGATCTTGGTCACAGCGCCACGGTTGCCGAGGTCTTGGTCGAAGAAGGGGATGTCTTCAGCGACAGCGGCTCGGTGTCCATATACGAGGTTATCGAGGACAAAGGGGGTATGGCCAGCTGCTTGGAGTTGTCTGACGCAGTGGCTCCCAATATACCCTGCACCTCCGACTACGAGAACGTTCATGGGGCAGAATGTGATAGCTGAAGTTTCAAGTTTCAAGTTTCAAGTGTGTGTATTATGCTGCTGCCGTGCAAATTAATGTAGCAGACTATCTTGAGGAATTCTCCCGCATTGCCTCACAGGCTGGTTTTTCTCGTGAGATACTTGCCGAGGTTGATGGGCATGAAATTCCGGCGTTTGTGCGCCGAGCAGAGGACGCCCCTGTCGTTTATGTGTCGTCGGGTATGCATGGTGATGAGCCGTCAGGACCGCTGGCTCTTTTGGAGCTTCTCAAAGAGGATTTATTTGGATCTGAGCTTGAGTGGATGCTTTGTCCTTTGATGAACCCGACGGGGGTAAGCGTGGCTAGTAGAGAAAATAATCAGGGCTTAGATTTGAATAGAGATTACTTGCGCCGATCCAGTGCTGAGGTTGCTGGGCATGTGCGCTGGCTGGAAAAACAGCCAGTGCCAGATGTGTTTTTATCACTGCACGAAGATTGGGAGAGTACTGGCTTCTATCTCTACGAAATTCAGAAGTGTGAATTTGCTAGTGTGGCGCACGCTATTTTGAAGGCCGCTGCTGATGAGATTGCCCCTGAACCGAGCGAGTTGATTGACGATCATGCCGTGCGCGAGCCAGGATGGATTTTCCACAAGCCGGAGGCAGACTTTCCTGAGGATTGGCCAGAGGCTATCTATATGGCAAACATGGGGACACAAGTTTCCTATACTTTTGAGACACCGAGTTCATTGGATTTGAACAAACGTATCAATTGCCACAAACTCGCACTCAATAAAGCGGTAGAGGAATTTTTGGCAAAATGGTGATAGGTGATGATTACATTATTTCAGATTTGAGCAGGTTCCCTTTGCGTACTGCCTGAAATTAGGCTAGTGAAAGATCATAGCTCACACACAAACTGAAAAATTTATGGAAGAACAACATGTAAAGACCGCAATACTCTTGCTGAATATGGGTGGGCCAGAATCTCCTGAAGAAGTACACCCTTATATGAAGGAGCTTTTTCAAGATCGTGAATTGCTCAAGCTTCCTGCTCAAAAAATACTCGGTAGATTCATTGCCTGGAGACGAACCCCTTTTATACAGGAAAGATATGAGGAGCTTGGACAATACTCACCGACTCGAAAACTCATGGAGGGGCAGGGGGATGCGATTGCTCGCAAGCTAGATGAGCAATACCCAGAGTCTGCACCTCATGCTTGTGTGCCTGGTTTCCGCTACGCTGTGCCTCGCACGGGCGAGATGTTGGAAAAATTCAAGCACGCAGAACGTGTGGTTCTATTTTCTCACTACCCCCAGCACAGTTGCTCAACCAGTGGCTCCAGCCTATGTGATGCATACAGGTCGCTCAAAGGTAAAGAATATGGCCCTCATCTCTCGGTAATTGACCGGTGGTGGGACCGCGATGACTACACGGATCTCTGGGCAGAGTTAATTGAGCGGAAGTTCAATGCGTTCAAAAAGGAGCATGCTCTGGAAGATGAAGATATTCGTATCATCTATTCTGCGCACAGTCTTCCCGAAGCATATTGCCTTGAAAAAGGTGATAAATATAATGAGGAGATCGAAGGTACTATCAATAGGGTTGAGGATGCGCTCAGTAAGAAGGGAATGACTAGTCATGCTCATGCTTTGTCTTGGCAGAGCAAAGTCGGCCCAAAGAAGACCAAATGGCTATCCCCTAGTACGCCCGATGTCATTCACGCGACCAAGGAGAAAGCTATTTTAATTGTGCCCATTGCTT
>CBFHKM010000188.1:0-3157 GCA_965656385.1 Oceaniferula sp. | reverse complement strand
TTAGCCACTGCGTGGCTGATGGAGCCGACTTTGTCGGCAGTTGAAGTTGGGAGTTTGAGTTGCCGCGGGGCGGCTGTTCTTGGTTCTTGGTTCGCCCCACTACAATCTGTTTCTGGACTGATGGCCTGGTCTAGCACCCCTAAGAATGAACGTTCAGCTGGTGTGAAGAGTGGATTTTTGGGCTCGCATGGGAATGAGGGTTACAACAGTAAATAATCAGCCCAAGGCTAAATACTCAACGTCCCCCCTAATCATCCTCGTCTTCACCTCGCAACTCTGCGCGATCTGACAGTGCGAGCAAGTCGCCGGGGTAGGCTTGTAAATATCGTTCAAAGCATTTCTCGGCACCCGGGGCATCTCCAGCTTGGTGAAGAGCCAGGCCGCGGAGCCAATCATAGAAAGGTGGTTCGTCGTCTTGGTGGATACCAAGGAGCTTGAGGGCCTCTATGTCAAAGTCTGCCTTGATGAGACAGCTCAGGTATTCCGGACTAAGCCAGGATTCGTCATCGAATTGCCCGTATTTGATTCCAGCACGTTCTGCGGCCTCAATTGCCGGACGCCACCGGCCGAGCGCACAGAGGGCAGAGAATTGCAGGCCTGCACGGTCTTTTGCATCGATGTCATCTGAAAAATCATCCAGCAGTCGCAAGACATCCTCCCAGCGTCCCAAGCCGAAGGCAATAGTAATTGCCGCTGCATCATGTCGCGCAAAAGCGGGCTTCTCAAGTTCTTTGTCGAGTAGCTCCTGCTCGTCCATGAAGTCCCATTCCGGCCAAAGGTCATACAAGTTTGTCACATTAAAAAAACCTAGTCTTTCAGGCATGCGGAGCGAGAAATACCAATCCAGTTGGAGGACGGCGTTTGCCAGTTGCTGAATTCGCTGCTTTAACAGAAGTTCGTCATCAGCACGTACTACGAGATCAAAGCCCACGAGAAATTTCCTTTGGACAACCACTGTGAAGCCGCCACGGACATGGAAGTGAGTCCCCGCAAGCATCCCGCTTGCCAGCATTGCTCGCCTATAGAAATCAACAAAGGAATAACCTACGGCTAGATCAATACTTAGTTGTGTTCGTTCCTGATCGATGGCCTCAGCACTAACGAACATTGGTTGCCCAGATTGCTCGTCATGCCCGACTGACCCGGATTCAAGGATTCCGGTTACATGCCATTTCCCGTCTTCATTTTCAATTTCGAACGCGTCCGTGCCGTACGGATGGCGGATACCGCTTTCCCTTAAAGCAGGTACGACCAATTCCTTGAGGATGGCGCGCACAGGACCTGCTTTCTTGGCTGATTTCTTGATAGGTTTAGGTATGTGGTATGGTGACCTATGAACGATGAGGGAACTGGGTGCCTAGGAGCTGAGGCGGGCGACGTAGATCCTGTGCCAGGTTTCGTCTGAATGCTCGTGAGGTTTGGCTGGATGCTCGGTGAGGTCGAAGCCGGCTTTCTTTATGGCCATTTCGAGTTTTGGCGATGGTACTGCCATCCAGTAGGCGAGGCAGCCGCCTGGGTTGAGAGATTCCCGCAGCAATGACATAAAGCTTGGGGTGTAGAGCTTACCGTTGTCTTCGGTGATGAGGGCGTCGGGGGTGTCGTCGATGTCGATGAGGATGGCATCATAGGTGTGTCCTTCTCCGAGGCAATCGAAGAGGTCGGCGAGTATGACGTTGGTTCTCGGGTCATCGAGTAGGGGGCCATTGTGCTCTACGAGGTAGGTGCGGTTCCATTCGATGACTTGACTCATTAATTCAGCAACGTCGACGGTGGCTGGGGAGCCGATGAGCTCAAGAACTCGCTTGAGGGTGAAGCCCATGCCCAATCCGCCAATGAGGACCCGGGGGTGTTCGGGTCGGGTGGGCGCGCCTTCGAGTAGATCGACACACCCTAGATTCGCAAGCATCTGCTCGGACCACGTTAGGTCGGTGCTCATGAGTTCTAAGCCGTTGTATTCTAAGACGAATTCGCCGTCATGCTGGTAGAGGGCGAGGAGGCTTCCATCCGGTAGGCTGGCTTTGTCGAGTTCGATGCAGTTGTTCAAGGGGCAGAGTATTGCTAAATATTGGCGCTAGACAAGGGCATTGGTGGGTCGCTGGCAGAAAGTCGACCTTTGAGGGTCTATTTTCAAAGGGCGAGGAAGCTGCTATGTGGCATGATGATGAAGCTGGTTCAGAGGATTAAAATCGGGGAACACCGCTGGTGCGTGCGAAATTGATAACTTCATTGACGGTGGTTTAGGTTAGGGTGTAAAAGTTAGGTGTAATTCAAATTTCTATAGCTGTTTTCACCATATTTACGTTGATGATAATTGACGACTTAGGTAGCAATCACATGAAGATAAAGACCATGCGATTGATGATTAAGAGCTTGTTCGGTAAAAGACAAACCAAAATACTATGACCATTAACCACATTATAGCCTGCTTATTTATTTCAATAGCAATATTTGTACCTAGTGTAGCTCAAGCTCAGAGCCAACATGAAATGAATGAGCAAGCTTTGAATGAATTCAAAGCTGCTGATGCAGAACTTAACAAAGTATATAAAAAACTTGTTTCAAAAATTGATGCCGAATCTAAAACAAAATTGCTTATTAGCCAAAAGGCGTGGATTAAGTTTCGTGATGCGGAAGCCGAATTAATTGCTGATTTTAATGCGCGAGGTGGGAGTATGGCTCCCCTGATTTATCATGGTGAAAAAGCCTTATTGACCGAGGAGCGCACAAAACAACTTCTCGAGTTGCTCAAACAATATGCCGAATAAACAAACCTGACAATTAAGCACAAACGTCCAGAGTCGCAACAGGTGCTATCCCAAGTCAAATAAGCGGGGCAGCCCTCACAGCTTATGCTCGCATGCAATACCAGGAGATGTCGGACTACGAGAAAAACGAACTTAGCCAGGCTCTGCTTAACTACTGCGAGCTGGATACCATGGCCATGGTCATGATCTACGAAGGTTGGCGTGAGATGCTGAAGTAGCTGATCCCCTGAGCAGCTCAAATCGGCATTTTTGTATAGGCGGGTGCTGAAACCTTAAAATAAGCGATCGATCGGAAAAAATATCGAAAAAATACTCCGTTCATTTTGAGTTGGTTACATGCTTTTCTTTGCAGAAACGCTCAAAATATCCCCGTAATAGCGATTTGAAAAACG
>CBFHKM010000187.1:0-3161 GCA_965656385.1 Oceaniferula sp. | reverse complement strand
ATTGGTACTCGGCGTGGAAAGAAAACCCTGATGATGCCAAGCTGTGGCCCTGTGGTTGGATGCTGATGGAGTGGCGAGCGGCAGAGTTTGCTCCGGGAATGTCGCGCAAGGTCAAGGTCTCGCAAAAACGCATACGGAGTATGATGGATGACCTCGACATCGGCTAGTGGACATGTAGGTTGAGATCGCGTGAGCATAGATAGGCACATAGCAAAGCAGAACGTTCAGTTTATTGCTCAGAAGCTTGGCTTTGATGATTGTCGTATATCAAGGGCTAAGGTGGCAACGCATGCCGAGGAATATAAGCGCTGGATCAAGGAAGGCTGTGCAGGTGACATGAAGTGGCTTGAGCGCAATGTAGAGCGGCGAGTAGATCCCGCAAAGGTGCTTGAGGGGGCGTTCTCGGTGGTTAGTCTTGCGATCAATTATTACCCTGGGCCAGAAAATCCAGATGTTGATTACCGCATTGCCCGCTATGCTTGGAATGACGACTACCATGATGTCATTGAGGAAAGGCTTAAGGAGATGAATTTGGCGATGGAGGGCTTGGGGGGAATTCAGCGATTTTACACCGATACCGGGCCCTTACTTGAGCGTGATTTTGCCACTGACTCAGGTCTTGGTTGGAGTGGGAAATCTACGGTGCAAATTCATCGTCGTTTAGGCACGTGGTTTTTCCTCGCTGAGTTGATTACGACATTGGACTTGCCACCTGATCTTCCTTTTGGAGATCATTGTGGCAAGTGCACGCGTTGTATTGATGCGTGCCCAACTAATGCGATCATAGAGCCGCACCGCATGGATGCACGGCGCTGTATTTCTTACCTGACCATCGAACATAAGGGCTCAATCCCGCTGGAGTTTCGTAAGCAAATGGGGGATCGTATATATGGTTGTGATGATTGCTTAGATGCTTGCCCTTGGAACCGCTTTGCCAAATTGAGTCGCGAAACACGTTTCCACGCTCGGGACTCTATTTTCCAGAATCACCTGCGTGATTTTTTAAAGTTGGATGATGAGGGTTTTCGTCAGCTATTTGCAAAGTCGCCGATCAAGAGAATCAAACGCAATCGTTTTTTGAGGAATGTATGCGTGGCACTGGGCAATGTCGGGGGTGTCGAAGATCTGCCAGACTTGGAGCGTCTAGCTCACGATGAGGACGTTTTGATCGCTGAGCACTCTCAGTGGGCGATCGATGAGATCAAAAAAAGGATGTGACCTTGTGGCCACATCCTAGATTTTTTGTAAGCCGACAGAGATCGGCATATTTTTAATACGATATAATTTTAGGGTCTAGCCTAGAAATACATACGGTAGGCGGCCCAGAGTGTGGTGGCATCAGCGTCATCACCGTCTTTTTGCTCCATGGTTTCATACTCGACTCCAACTTGCACTTTAGAGCTGTTGCCGCAGAGGTAGTAGTTGAGTCCAGCGTAAAGAGTGTGGTTTTCATTGCCTTTGTCGCCAATGTCACCACCAGCACGCTTGGCATAGCGGCTTGTGAGGCTGAGGTCATCATTGTCTGCACCAGCATACTGGTAACGAGCAACAAACTCGAGACTGTCATCTATAAGGAAGGTCGATGGCATGAGGACTAGTCCGTATGCAGCATCGCCGTCTTGGCTCTCACCATAGAGAACGTTGGCCATAATTTCCCATGCACCTACTTCGGTGGTGTAAGCAGCCGATGCAGCCCACTCAAACCCGCTAAATAGATTAACTTCATCTGCATCAACATCATTGTAAATGAAGTCAAGATTTACGTTGCCGCCCGCAGCATCGAATTGGAGGTTGCCATAATAAGCGAGGCCTTCACCCCACTGAGCAAGCTCATCGTCGATATCTGTACTGAATACACTGAAGGTGCTCTTCACGCCTCCTTTTTTTCCGCTGACGGTTAGGCCGGTTGGGCGGTATGACCCATAGAAGAAGTTGGAAATATTTGAACGTTCAATCGTTTTGATCTTCTTCGAGGAATTATGAGCTTCCTGAGAAAATTTGAATTTTTGGCGACCGTAAGTGAGTGCCACATCCTCAAATCCCATAATGTTGCCTACGCTGTAGCTTAGTTTGGCCACATCAAGACCATCGTAGCCGAATTCGTGATCGTTAGGTCCACCCTCTTCAAGGTTGGCCTCGACCTTAAGCTTGAATTGGTTGAAAAATTTAACCTGGGTGCCAAGGCGCAAACGGCGAATCTCGGTGAAATCATCATTAACGCTTTCTCCAGAGAAGTCGTCTCCGTCTACTCTGCCCGCTTGCCATTGAAAGCGACCGAAAAACTTCATTTCCTGAATGAAGCTAGCGTTGTCATTTTTATAAAATTCACCGAAATTATTTAAGCTGTCACACCAGCTGCCGTTGTTTGACGGAGCAGGAGCTTCAGCTACAACATCTCCTGCAAGGGCAGAGCCCGAAAGCGAGATAGCCGTGAATACGGTGCCTTTTAATAAGTTAATCTTACTCATATTATGTTTGTTTGTATTATGTTTGTTTAGTGTCGAGTTGATGACAGAAAAATAATCTGAATGATCCCCCGATCACGGTGGTTTTTACACAGAGTTGGTGTCGTGATGATATAAAATAATGTGAATATTTCGTCACGGGGTCAGAACTTCATTTCCAGATGCCGAGAGCCTGTCGTGCGCAGGCTATGGCAAACTGAAACTTACCTTGTGTTGGGCGATTGGGGGTCACGAGCAGCCAGCTGTGTTTTTGGCCTTCGAGTCTTAATTTTTCCGTGGGGTGCACCATGGTAGCCTGTTCACAGAGGAACATCATGGGTAAGTCAGCGTGGCTATCAGAGAAGGCGTGGCTATTTGGCAAAATATCACCTGAGGTGGGATCAAAATCAGCAGGGAAAATTGAGCGCATCTTGCGTATTTTGTTGGCTCCTTTGTTATTACCTCCCAGCAGGTCAGGAAAAAGCTGAACCCGGCCGTTGATTTCTAAGGTGGTAGCAAAGCAGTGATCAAAGCCTAGCCTCTTGGCTAGCGGTTTAACCCAGATTTCTGGGCTTGCGGAGCTAAGAACGGTGATTCTACCAAGTTCTTTTTGCTGCTCAAGTAATGAGAGTGTTTCTTTGTAGAAAGAATGGGGAAAGACCTGCTCGACAAACTCTTGTGCTAATTCATCAAGGTCTTGTCGGCTAAGGCCCCACA
>CBFHKM010000186.1:0-3164 GCA_965656385.1 Oceaniferula sp. | reverse complement strand
TGCCAACAGTTTCACCCAGTCACTTGTCATTGGTAATGGCCGTCTCGGCGCCATGGTTTACGGAGACCCCACTCAAGAACAAATCGTTCTCAACGACAAGTCCCTCTGGTCTGGCTCCAAGATCGAACATGACATCCCTGGCGGTCACGTCAACCTCCCTCAAATCCGCAAACACCTCGCCGCCGAGGAATTCGACGAAGCAAAAAAACTCATGAGAGGAGCCTTCAAGGTGAACCATGGCCCTGCCTATGGACAGGGCATCTCCCCCTTCGGACGCTATCAAACCCTTGGAAAAATCCACCTCTCCTTCGCAGACACAAAAGAACCCATCACTGACTATCACCGCCAGTTAGACCTCAGCACTGGACTGGGAACGGTCAGTTACAAGCGAGGCGAACAGGCGTTCACCCGTCAGCACTTCGTCTCTGCCCCAGACCAAGTCTTCGTCACCCGCCTCACAGGCACACAAAAATTCACGATCTCCTTAGATCGCCCCGAACGATTCAAAACAGAAGCCGTGAATGACAACGAACTCGTCATCTCAGGGCACCTCAATGATGGCTTTGAAAAAGACGGCATGCACTATGTCGGCCGCCTCCGCGTCATCGCTCCGAAAGGCAGCGTCAAAGCAGAAGGCAACACCCTCAAGGTTGACGCCAAGGGAGACGTCATCCTCCTCTTTGCCGCTGCGACAGACTACCAAGGTATCGCAGGACGCGCCACCGCCGACCCCCTCGCCGCCACGACCGCTGATCTCGACAAGGTATCTAACAAATCCTTTGATCAGCTCCTCTCCACGCAACAAGCAGACCACCAACAATACTACAAACGCGTCAGCATTAAACTGCCCACCAGCGAAAACAGCACCCTAGCCACAGACGTCCGCCTCAAGAAATACTCAGAAGGTGGTGAAGATCCCGCCCTTGCAGCCCTCTTCTTCAACATGGGGCGCTACCTCATCATCTCCTCCTCCCGCCCAGGAGAACTCCCTGCCAACCTTCAAGGAGTTTGGGCAGAGGAAGTCCATACCATGTGGAATGGAGACTACCACTTCAACATCAATACCCAAATGAACTACTGGCTCACCATGCCATGTAATCTCATCGAGATGAACGAGCCCATGATCAACTTCATCGACTCACTCGTAGAACCTGGCACCAAAACCGCCAAAGCCTACTACAACACTCGGGGCTGGATCGCCCACCGTCTCACGAATGTCTGGGGCTACACCTCCCCAGCAGGAATGGACATCGGTGGCGCCGCTTGGCTCTGCGAACACCTCTGGGAACAATACGCATTCACGATGGATAAAGACTTCCTCAAAAAAGTCTATCCCATCATGAAATCCAGCTGTGAGTTCTATCTCGATAACCTCTACGAGGAGCCAGAAAACAAATGGCTCGTCACCGGCCCCTCCGCCTCACCAGAAACAGGCTTCCTCTTACCTGACGGAAAAGGTCAAAGTGGCATCTGTGCTGGCCCGACCATTGATCTCCAGCAACTCCGTGAACTCTTCGGCAATACCATCCAAGCCACCAAAATCCTCGGACTGGATGAAGACCTCCGCAAACAACTAGCTGAGATGCGTCCCCGTATCGCCCCGAACCAAATCGACTCCGAAGGCCGCCTCCAAGAATGGCTCAAACCCTACGAAACCCGCGAGCCCGGCCACCGCCACGTCTCCCCCCTCTATGGTCTCTATCCCTATTACGAAATCACCCCAGAAGACACCCCTGAGATGGCTAAGGCCGCCCAAGCCCTCCTCGAACAACGCGGCGTCGCCCAAAGCACCGGCTGGTCCAACGCATGGAAAATCAACCTTTGGGCCCGCCTGCATAATCCAGAACAAACAAGTGCCTTCATCCGCCAAATGCTCAGTGACAACGCCTTCGATAACCTCCTCAGCCGCTTCCGCCCTGAGCGAGAAGGAGGAAAGAAGAATCTCTTCCAGATCGAGGCGAACCTTGGTTACACCTCAGGCGTAGCGGAAATGCTCCTCCAATCCCACCCCACCGGTGGCGACCTCGACGCCAAGCCTCTCATTCGCATTTTACCTGCCCTCCCCAAAAACTGGCCATCCGGCAAAGTCACCGGCCTGCGAGCACGTGGTGGCATCGAGGTGGACATCGAGTGGAAAGATGGTGAGTTGGTTGATTGTCAGCTTCGTTCGGATCATGACATTGATCTGATCAAAGTCAGCTATGACGGCACTACGATGGGCATGAGCATGAAGGCTGGCAAAACCTACAACGCGTTCGCGTCCAAGGAGGCGGAGTAAATGGCCTCATCCTTAAATAAAATCCTTAAATAAGATGTGCGTTGTTCATTTCTCACGGGCCTTGGGTTTAGGGGCAGTTGTCTGCTCGCTAGTGCTAAATGCCGCTGCCGCGTCTGCCAAGTTTCCTGATAAGCCCAACATCATCCTCGTTCTGACCGATGACCAGGGTATGGGGGATCTCTCGTGCACGGGCAACACGATCTTGAAAACACCGCATATCGATCTACTTTATGAGAAGGCGACACGTTTTACGGATTTCCACGTCAGCCCGACATGTGCTCCGACCCGTGCCGCCATCATGAGTGGGAGGTTTCCGTTCGAGGTGGGTGTGAGCCACACCCTGATGCAGCGGGAGCGTTTGGCCCCGAAGGTGGTGACATTCCCTCAAGCCCTGCAAAAGGCCGGCTACCAAACAGGGTTGTTTGGTAAATGGCATCTCGGTGACGAAGAGCAATACCTACCGCAGAACCGAGGGTTTGATGAAGTGCTAATGCATGGCGCCGGTGGCATTGGTCAATACAGCTTTGGTGATTTTAAACAGAACGCGGACAACAAGTATTTTGATAACGTGTTTCTGCACAACGATACGGTGGTGAAAACCAAGGGCTTTTGCACCGATGTGTTTTTCGAGGCCGCGTTGTCTTGGATGAAAAAGCAATCCAGCACTGATGATCCTTTCTTCGCTTATATCTCGCTCAACGCGCCACACGGGCCCCTGATCGCACCGGATAAGTACAAGAAGCGCTTTCTCGATGAGGGATACAGCGAGCCCACGGCGGCACGCTACGGCATGATCGAGAACATAGATGACAACATAGGCCTGCTGATGGGCAAGCTTGCGGACTGGAAGCTGTTGGAAAAAACACTGGTCATTTTCATGACCGAC
>CBFHKM010000185.1:0-3190 GCA_965656385.1 Oceaniferula sp. | reverse complement strand
GCTTCTGTTGTGGCTTCTGTTGTGGCTTCTGTTGTGGCTTCTGTTGTGGCTTCTGTTGTGGCGCTTGGTTTGTCTTTGCTGGATAAAAAGCATGAGGTGCCGTTGCATGCTTTGCTGTGGGCAGCTGAGCTAGGCGACTTGTTGGTGTAATCAGCGTAGTATGATAGCGTAGATCGAAGAGTAGATTCTGGTAGTTGAACGCGGGCAGCCAGACTTGCTAAGCCGGCTGCATCCGGTAAGCCGTTTTCTCCAATATACTGCTGGATAATCGAGGCTGGGTATTCTTTTCCATCATGGGTGCGACGGTATGCTGCGGCAGAAGGTTGTCGCTGATTGGATGGATTGGATGAATTCGGTGGGTGAGGTGACGGCATGATTTTCAGGATGGTTCATCAACGTGTAGTGGTTTGCCTAGCATCTCCTCATAAAGGTTAATGTAGTGTGATGCCGTCTTTTGGTGAGTAAATTGAGAGTGAGCTTGTTGCATGACGCGCTCAATTTCTCGTTGTTTAACGGCTGGGGGTAACTGGTAAAAATCCATTGCGCATTGTACAGCCCATTCTAAGGCGTCGGAGACGTAGTCATCAAAGACGAAGCCATTGCCTTGTGAATTGACCGTGTTGAGCTGCTTGATGGTATCCTTAAGCCCACCTGTCCGATGCACGATGGGTAAGCTTCCGTACTTTAAGGCAATCATCTGGGTGAGCCCACAAGGTTCAAATTTTGATGGCATGAGCATGAAGTCAGATGCCGCATAGCCAAGACGTGATAGGTTTTCATCAAACGGTTTGATGCTGACCATCCCGCTTAGATTTTCCATAGAAATAATTTGCTTAATGTAGTGACTATGGGAGCCGTCAGCCACAAAGGCGATCTGCATGCCGAGTTGGCAATATGTGGAGACCAGTTTCGCTAAAATATCCGAGAGTAATTCAGGGCCCTTCTGGACAGGGTCCAGCCGTGATGGCCAGAACAGGATAGGAGCATCATCATCAGGGAGCAGCCCCATGTGTTCTTGAAAGCTTCGCTTATTCTTTAATTTGCCTTCAACATAATTCTGCGGGGTGAAGCGGTAAGTGAGTGCATCATCAGATGAGGGGTCGTAAGAAGGGTCAGGAGCATTGGTGATGCCAGATGCAAAGCCTGCTGCTTGCTTGTTTAGAAGTTCGTCGCAAACCTGGTTTGGTATTGCTGCGTGCTGCCGCTGAGTTATTTCTTCGAGGAAGCTTGGGCTCACCGTATTCACCCAGTGAGAGGCGAAAATGCCGCTGGTGAGCATGTCAACGGGATTGGATGATCGCGTCTGTTCATAGCTTGAGGGTGGTGACTGATAATAGAAGTTCTGCCAGAATTCAGAGGTGTCGATGCCGGTTTCTTCAATGTGTTCAAGTAGGATTTTGACGGAATGAATATTGTGAAGTGTAAACAGCGAGGGGATGCCGATGCGCCGTGCCATTGCCGGAATCAGCCCAGTCATCCAATCATTACAGTGAACGATATCGGGTCGCACATGAGGTATGATGTTGTTGATGACCTCACGCTGGAAAACGAGTGAGCAATGCACATTATCATTAGTGCAAGCGCTGTAGACATGATCGCGAAAATAAAAAACTCGGTCTTCTGCAAGATGGACTCGATCACTGGGGAGTTTGCTATGGTAGTGACGTAATTCCTGATCCTGTAATTTGCAGGGGTCGATATCAAAAAGCCGCCTGTAATTAGGTAAAGCCACATGGACATCGGCGCCAGCCTCATAGAGAGATTTGACGAGGGAGGATGATACGTCAGCGAGGCCGCCAGCCTTAGCGCGCATGTGATCCGCTAAATTGCCGAGTTCGCCTGGCAAATAGCTTATTTCTGGTGTGACAATGAGTATGCGCGGGTCAGCCATTAATAGCGATATTAGCGATGAGTTCAGGAATGATGATAAACGAACACAGTGTACTGGCCGTTAGTAAATTTCATCGATCAGTTATGACTCTACCTGAAAGTCCGGGTAATACTATGATCATCTTGTAGAAAACCGTGCAAATATTGCTAGCGTGGTGTTCCTCAAGATCAAGTGTGAGAGTTACACTTGAGTTCAGCAAAGCTAGTGCCAGTATGACAGGGCTCAGCTATCAGCCATATTAGGCCAAGTAATGCAGGTGATAACATAATCACGCTCTTCTGGGGTAAAATAGATCTTTTAAGTAAAACACAAATCAATGAACGCAATTGGAATCATCGGAGGCAGTGGCCTCTACGAAATAGATGGCTTTGAACAGACGGAGCAACGACATATTGAAACCCCGTTCGGCGATCCTTCTGACGCACTGGTCGGCGGTAGCATGGCTGGGCGACAGGTATGGTTTTTGCCCCGACATGGGAAAGGTCACCGGCTACTTCCTCATGAAATTAATCATCGTGCTAATATATGGGCGCTGCGCAGTGTTGGCGTCAGATGGCTACTTTGTGTCACAGCGGTGGGTAGCTTAAAGCAAGAGTATGCGCCCCGGGATATCGTCTTGCCTGATCAATACTTTGATCGCACTAGTCGGCGTGAGCATCATACCTTTTTTGGCAATGGCATCGTGGCGCATATAGGCTTTGGCGACCCTGTGAGTGAGGGGCTTCGAGCTATCCTCTCTGAGGCAGCTCGGCAGCAGGGGGCTACTGTGCACGATGGTGGGACTTACGTAAACATGGATGGTCCCGCGTTTTCAACTAGAGCGGAGAGTGAGGCCAATAGGCAGCTCGGCTTCGATGTGATTGGCATGACCAACCTGCCCGAGGCAAAACTGGCACGTGAGGCCGAGATCGCTCTCGCCACGCTATGCATGGTAACAGATTACGATTGCTGGCATCAGGAGGAAGAAGATGTAAGCGCGCAGACGGTTATCGGTCATTTGCATGCCAACTCAGCGAATGCGAAGGAGATCTTGGCGCGTGCCGTCGACTCTATTCCAACCGAGGTAAATTGGCCTGAACATAATGCATTGGCTTCAGCACTGATGACGCCTCGCGAGCTTTGGCCTGCAGATACCGTTGAGCGACTGCGGCCAGTTTTAGAGAAATACATCTAATGCTACGCACAGACGAAGCGGAGCGCAAGTCAACGGTTTCCGAATGAAACCCGCGACTTGACTTTAAACAGCGAATATTAATTATGCGCTCCGCAACACGCCCCCGTAGTTCAACGGATAGAACA
>CBFHKM010000184.1:0-3262 GCA_965656385.1 Oceaniferula sp. | reverse complement strand
GTGGTATTCCGCATCGAAGACTTAGGCTAGGATCGCCCGTCATCAGCTTTCTCTGTGACAATCTTGATGGGGGCGTCAGGAAGAGCGTTGAGAAAGGTTTTACCATAAGGCTTGTTGACGACACGATTATCTAAGAGGACGACAAGGCCGCTGTCTTTTGCTGTTCGTATCAGTCTGCCAACACCTTGACGTAATTTTAAAACTGCCTCAGGTACGGAGTAGTCGACGAAGGAATTACCGCCTTTGGCTTCGATTGCTTCGAGTTTTGATGCGACCAGTGGGTGGTCGGGAACGGCAAAGGGAAGCCGTGTGACGATGACATTTGACAAGGCTTCTCCTGGGACATCGACACCTGCCCAGAAGCTGTCAGTGCCAAATAAAACGCTGTTTGTGTCTTTGCGGAAAACTTCGATCATTTTGTGGCGAGCCATGCCGTCACCCTGAAGCAGTAAACGCCAATCATTGTCATAGAAGAAGTCTTCCATTGCGTCTGCGACTTTACGCATGAGGCGATAGCTGGTGAAAAGCACAAAGGCTTTGCCCTCGGTGTATTTTAGAACTCGGCCAATCCAGTGAATAAGAGCATCTTCATAATCATCACTACTTGGGTCAGGCATTGATTTGATTACGAAGATCTGCATCTGCTCTTTGTAGTTAAAAGGGCTGCCGATCTTGATACTCTTCGAGCTTTCAGCACCGATTCTTTTTTTGAAGTAACTAAGCTCGTTGTCCCCTGTGCTCAGTGTGGCACTGGTCATGATACATGTGCGTCCGTCACCGAACATCATTCTGCGCAGGCGATCAGCTACACTGACTGGCGCAGAGTGAATACTAAGCATGTCACCTTCTCGGCCTCCTTTCTCAACCCAATAAACGCTATCGTCATCTTCTTGATCGAGGAAGATCCTCACGCCAGCGTGGATGTCTCTCATGCGCCGAGCAGCATCCATTAGCTCCGCCTTAGCGGGGGAATCACTTTCTAATCCATCAGCTGCGTGTTCGACCTCGGTCCAAAGCCGGCGCAGAGGTTCGGCTAGAGTATTATCAACAAAATCTGGTTTGCGAACTCGATATTCTTTACTAAATTTACCGAATTCAACTTGGTGCTGGATGTTGTCATAGAAATCGGCGGCTGCATCCAAGACTACTTCAGCAGCTTTGATAGATCCTGCATGACGCAACGCACGCAATATTCCTTTGCGGTTTTTGGGGTTATACAAGCGATGAACCTCAAACTTAAGTCCAACGTGGCTTTGCCGCAGACCCAACTGAGTAGCTGCTACATGCTCAAGTGTGTGCGCCTCATCGAATATGATAAAATCATCTGCGAACAGATAGCCTAAGTCATCCTCGGGTAGTTCATTGAGGACAAAGAGAGAAAAGAACAAGGTGTGGTTGACGACGACTACGTTAGCCGCTTCCATCTCTTTGCGTGCCTGCTGGTAAAAGCAGTTGCCATTTCTGCCGCAAGTGCGGTGGGTGCAGACGGCCCCATCACTGCAAACTTGGGCCCATACCTTTGGTGTTGGAATGAAATCAAGATCGCTTTTGGTGCCGTCTTTGGTTCCCTCGGCCCAGTCCCATATGGCCTTCATTTCTTCGGACTCACTGGTGCTGAATAAGTCACCCGCTTGGTCCATGGCCCGCCTTAATCGAAGCGGGCAAAGGTAGTTGCCACGACCCTTGAGTAAAGCGGCATGTAAACCGCCACCCAGTATTTTGTTAGCCAGTGGGATGTCTTTGCTGATGAGCTGTTCCTGAAGGTTGATGGTATGGGTCGAAATGATTGCTTTTCTGCCTGTTTCTAGTGCGAATTTTGCCGCTGGTAGGAGGTAAGCGAGAGATTTGCCGACACCGGTGCCTGCCTCCGCGCAGAGAACCTGGCGCTCATCCAAGGCCTCGGCCACGGCCATGGCCATTTGCTGCTGTTGGGGGCGGTATTCAAAGTCTGGCGATGCAGAAAGCCCGCCCTCGGTGGAGAACATTTGCTCCATTTCCGTGATCAGCTCACCGGGAACGCGGTGGGTGCCTGCTTCTTCTGCAAATGAAATCATCGTCGGAAAACTTCTACATCATTAGCAGCATGTCCACAACCCCCAAGGTATTAAACCCGTGATGATGACTTGCTCTCTAAATGATCGTTCTGGACACCACTTCTGATCAGTATTATTTTTTTGCTGTAAAATATGGATTTAGAAAACACCTCTCAAGAACCAGCCAATAGCTTGGTTTCTGCCAATAAAGACTATCGTCAGCAGGGTTTTATCGACTTAAAACAGCGTCTTCGGACTTTAATGGACAGCTTAGCTGAGGTTCTGTCTGAGGAAATAGACTTTACCGACAGTATTCCATGGCGCGAGAAGCAAGTGGTGCAGCGCCCCATGGACACTGCAGGGATGGCCTCGATGGCACAGCTTCAGGCAGTGTGTTTTGAGATTCTCAACATTGTCGAGGAGCGCACAGCTACAGTTGTGCGACAGAGGCGTAGAAGAGATTTTGGCGTGGCTGCAGAGCGCGGAATGTGGGGAAGTGTCATAGCATCACTCCACGAAGCTGGTTTTAGTGAGCAGCAGGTCATTGAGGCCTTGAAGGAAATTAAGGTGACGCCTGTGTTGACGGCTCACCCTACCGAAGCGAAGCGACATACGGTTCGCGAGCGTCATCTTGCCATTTATAAAGATTTAGTTCGGTGGGATCGAAGCTTAGATGATCCCCTCAGCCTGTCATCGGTGATGAATTCCATCAAAGTGGGCCTAGAGACACTGTGGCATACGGGTGAGATTCATGCTTCTCGGCCAAGTATTTTGGGAGAGCTTAGGCACACAATCTATTACCTGCGCGATGTTTTCCCGTCTGTTGTCGCAAAGCTAGACGCTTCGCTGGAGGCTGCATGGTCGAATGTAGGTTGGGATATTGCAAACCTTCGTGCAGCCTCAGCTTATCCTAAATTACAATTTGGCACATGGGTCGGTGGCGACCGCGATGGGCATCCTCTCGTTACTGCTGATGTAACTGCGGATACACTTGCTAGACTCAGAAAACATGCACTGCGTATTCATGCAAAAGCGGTCCGAGAGGCAGCTGATGTTCTGACTTTGTCACCTTCTTCTGCACAAGTTCCAGCTGAGCTGAGTAATAGAGTTGCGGAGCTAACTAAGCAACAGGGACGGCAAGGAGCCGATATTGCCGCAATTCATTCTCGGGAGCCGTGGCGTTGTCTCTGTTATTTAATGCGTGAGAAGCTCATCGATAGTAACCGTGC
>CBFHKM010000183.1:0-3300 GCA_965656385.1 Oceaniferula sp. | reverse complement strand
TTAAGTTGCGCCTATTGGCGATGTAGTCTGATACGAACTCATTAAATTGATTGCGATGCTGACCAGAAGCTTTGGCGTATCCATAGCCTGGTAGGTCAACAAGTGTCCATTTCTTGTTGATCAGGAAAAAATTAATGAGGCGAGTACGCCCAGGGGTGCTGGAGACCATGGCGAGATCTTTTTTGCGAGTGAGGGCATTGATTAATGATGACTTGCCAACATTGGAGCGCCCGATAAATGCGAACTCAGGTAATTCTGAATCTGGACAGCTTGCGAGGTCTGGGGAGCTGATAAGAAAGTCTGCAGATTGAATTTGCATGCTTGTTTCATGGCTTGATAAACCAATCGTGACAATAAAAAAGATATCTATAATAGTTGCTATTTTAGCTAAAAAAGGTGTAAATGCATGTTGTGGACAAAATAGAAGCTTTTAGATTCCGTAACCCTGATGTGTTGATTCAGGCAATCGGTAAGCGATTACGCATGCAGCGACTGGCGATGGGCTTGACTCAAGCTGAGTTGGCCGAGCGTGCTGGCATCAGTTTGTCGACACTAAAGCTGATGGAACAGCGTGGTAAAGGCTCCCTACAACGCCTAGCGAAGGTGGCCGTGGTTTTGAGCTTAGATGGTGACTTGAGAGCCTTGTTTACAGGGCAAAGGAGCTTTGAATCCCTCGATGCTGTCGAACGAACGTCTCGTGATCGTGCACCTCAGCGTCGCGGTAGAATAGCACGTAGCCGTATCGCAGCCCGTGTATCGGAGCAGCTGGCGAAAGATAACGATGATTTGGAAAGCTCAGATTCATCCTCGCAAATTTAGACAAAAATCATGAAAATAGAGGTGCAATACCAAGGTGGTGATGAATGTGCTGTCATCGGGCATTTAGCAGAGTCTGCTGACGGGAGAGTTTTCTTCGAGTATGATCAAAATTGGAAGGCTCAGCCGATTGAGCTTTCCCCAGCATACTTGCCAAATTCTACACAAGGTTCCGTAACCACTCCGACACCGCAATACGGTCAATTATTCGGTTTGTTTGGAGACAGCTTGCCGGATTGGTGGGGTCAGCAGATGATGAAGCGATTCTTTCAAGACAAGGGCATACCTTGGAGTAGTGTGGGTGTGCTGCAGAAGCTGGCTTGTGCTGGCGCCCATGCGATGGGAGCTATCGGTTATGAGCCTCCAGCGGTATCCAGTGATTTTCGCGATGAGTTGACGGTCGAGGTTGCTGATCTAGTGAATAATGCGACATCGTTTTTACACGGGAAAACCGATGAAATCCTACCAGGCTTGATGAGGTCGGGGCTCTCTCCAGGAGGAGCACAACCTAAAGTCCTACTTGGATTCAACCGTGATTTTTCTCGCACGATGGCCGGTGGTGGTGGGCTGCCTGATGGTTTTGATCGTTGGTTGCTCAAGTTTGATCTGGATTCTGACTATCAACATGGAAAAGAGGAATATGCTTTTTCATTAATGGCTAAGAGTGCTGGCATCGATATGGCTGAAACCTATTTGTTAGAATGCGGCAATGGTATGTCTCATTTCTTGTCGAAGCGTTTTGACCGTCCAGGGGAATCCCGGCGTCATATTCACACGTATTCAGGTCTGACACATACCCAAATACGTGATGGTGTAGAATACAATCAGTTGATGGATTTGACGCGTATTTTAACCGGCAGTGAGCTTGGGGTTGAGGAGATATTCAGGCGTGCTTGTTTCAATGTGTTAGCAGGTAATGATGATGATCATTCCAAAAATCATGCATTTTTAATGCAACCTAACGGACAGTGGGTTGTGTCGCCAGCGTATGACCTGACCAGCACGACTAACCCCCTTGCGAGTGGTATGCGGGCGGCCTCTGTCAATGGCAAGAGTGTAGGTATCGATCGTAATGATTTGGCTGAGCTCGGCAGGAGGCAGAGTGTGCGTAGGGTTGACGATGTTATCGATGAGGTGATTCATGCTATCAAGCGCTGGCCAGAATGGGCGAATCAATCTGGCTTGAGTGATTACCGTGTTGATCAAGTTGCTGACGAAATGCCGGCCTGCGCACTCTGATACGTAAGTTTGACATGCCTAGATCGAGAAATCTTATTCAGTAAAATGCAATTTGTTCTACATATACTACCGCTCAGAAGGCTGTCGATGGCAGGCGCTTCAGTTTTAATTTCACTATTTTGTTTTACTCCATGCTATGCGTTGAAATTTGAGGACAGCTTTCGCCAAGAGGTAAGTCGTTTCATAGAGAGTCTCGATGATGATCAACGCGCTTTATGTCTTCATGATTTAGCTGATAAGCGACGCTGGGAGATGCGATATACCGGAGGGAAGCGGTCGGGCGTTATGATTCGAGATTTAGATGAAAACCAGAGATCTCTGATGGTTAAAGTCTTATCGATGGTGCTTTCTCCTCATGGGTGGAAAATGGCGAATGCTGTGGCTTTCCAAGATGCTGGTGAAGGAGGCGATGCGCTGGGGAAATACTGGATCACTTGTTTTGGTGATCCGCGAAATGGCGACTTTGCCTTCAGGTTGGCTGAACATCACTTAACGGTGGTTCATTTAGAGCTTGCTGACGATGTGGCGAATGAGTTTGGGCCTATTTTGTTAGGTGCTAATCCTGCAACTTTATGGAAAGAAGATGAGCTTGCACTACTTAATGCATGGCCGTTGATCGGTAACGAAAAGGCTCTCATCGAAGGTCAGCGTGGTATTGCAACTGAAGCCATGAATGAGGGTGACGGCATTGATTTTACAGTGTTAAGTGGAGAAGCTCAAAAGGCAATTCAAGCGGCGTGGGCACGCCGACTTAGTATTTTTACCGAGGAGATTCAGCAGAGAGTCAATCAGCTGCATGTGCAGCGTGGCGGATGGACTGGCTCGCGTGTAGCTTATTATAATGAAGTGCCTACCAAGCGATGTATTGATGGTGGCAGATGGGACTTTAAGTGCGGCTTGCCTGGTATGCTTTGGGCATTTGAGTCAAGTCGGGGGCACATCCACATGAGCCTGTGGGTCAGTGCTGAGGGCGAAGAATAGTGAGTGTGCTAAGCACATAACCAGAAGTCCCGGCCCTCTGTTCTGCCAGTTGCCAGAAGCTCGCTGCGAATTTTTTCTCTAGCCCCTCGAGTGCCTACGTAGCTGGCAATGATTGTTTGTTTGATAGGGGGAAGCTGTAATGAAGATACGACAGGTCGCCCTTGGATGTTGCGCCCAATCTTACGTGGGTCAATGTCGATAAAGCCTGTTGCAGGCTTCCATGCGGCTTCCAGTGCCTGCGCGCATTTTCTGGCTGGTCGCCCA
>CBFHKM010000182.1:1955-3364 GCA_965656385.1 Oceaniferula sp. | reverse complement strand
AGAGCGCTGTCATGCATAGAAGGATGTAAAATGGTATTTTCATGATTGTACCTATAAATATACAGAGAATTGATTCCCTCTTCTATTAGAAAAAGGTCCTATTTTTTGGGGTATACGCACTAAGCTTGATATTTCTGAGTGAACGACAAAAGTCACCCATGCCTGACTATTTAACTGGAGAAATCAGCGTTACCGGCAGCGGCGTTGGGGGGCAAGGGCGGCAACGAGGGTGTATTCGCCGCCAAGGACGACGGTCTTGATATCCACTCGCGGCGGGTCAGGGGTCCTGTGCAGCGCCTTGTTGGCGATTCACTCGTCTTCTTTCCGTTCCCGTATGATTGCCTGAGCCCCTCTTGAAATCCAGTATACTGGCATGACAACCAGAATCAGGCCGTAGGCCCAGCCGAAGAAGAGGGCAAGCATCTTAGGGCCCCCATCGTTCGGATTGAATGGGTGACTGTAGGCCCAATCAACGTGCGGCAGCCGAATTGCCCAGAATGCAGCAGCGGCAACAAGCAGAAGAATGCGTCGGATCCACTTTCGTTTTAGGAAAGAGGCGAACAGCGTGATGCCGGCTGGCACCGCGATTAGTGGAATTAAATATGGATTCATGGTTTCTCTCGCCAACGTCTAATTGCACTCACGCGCGTAGCGCGTTGATGTTCATATCTTGTTAGGAAACATCATTGCTTGTCTTTTTGAGATGCGCGAAAGAAGTGCCGATTCTCATCAGCCCCCCTAACGCAAGCAGAATGACTCCAATAGGTGCAGCGTAGAAGATCATTGTCGCAGACACTAGCCCAGGCAGATGCATATCGGTTGGCGAAACAATCCATTCATAGATAGCCGCAACCGCTATAGCGATCGCAGTCGATAGCAAAAGCCCACCGCCGAGCCAGCAGAGCCATGCTGTCACTCGTTGGAAAATTGATTTTCTTTGCTTTTTCATTTTTTATTATTCACTAACGTCTTAGGTCACTCGCCGCTGACTTTTCAGGGCAATAAAAATGAGACTTATTTGGCGGTGTTGTAACAACATAAAACCTCCAAGTCAACTGGGGGCTGGTCAGGGGTTGAGTGCGCCGCCTTGTTGGCTCTCTCCTTTGTCTCCCTTCACAGGTTTACTGAGCACTTCTTTCAAAACTCTAAGCATGCGCTGATTGGTCTCCTGATCCTTGACCGCGATCCTTATGGCGTGATTACCCATCACCGACCCGACTCCAGACGCGTCGCGAAGAAAAAGTCCCTGCTCTTGGCATTTCTTGACAACAAAAGCAGCACTGTTACCTCCCGCAGGAATGTGGAACAGAACAAAGTTGGCAACGCCTGGGATGATCTCAAGGATACCAAGACGATGTAGGCCTTTGACTAGATTCTCTCGGAGTTCGTGAGTTTGCTGATACCGCATA
>CBFHKM010000182.1:0-1858 GCA_965656385.1 Oceaniferula sp. | reverse complement strand
GGATGATCTCAAGGATACCAAGACGATGTAGGCCTTTGACTAGATTCTCTCGGAGTTCGTGAGTTTGCTGATACCGCATGTTGTAGTAATCTGTGGCATGTAGTGCATGGGTGGCAGCTATTTGCGCGGGTAAGCCGACTGACCACGGTGGCGTTAGAACTCGAAGGGGCTCAAGTTGGTGCGGTGACGCGCAGAGATAGGCAGCACGCATGCCGCTCAGCGCATAGACTTTGGACATCGATTTGCAGATGATAATACTCTCACTTTGCACGGCGAATGATTCAAGAGATTCCTCCCGCCCTGCATATTCAATATAGGTTTCATCAATCCATACACGCTTGCATCGGGAAGCCTCCTTTAGCACCGCTTCTACGTCGGCCTTAGCTACGTGTAGCCCAGTCGGGCTGTTTGGGTTGACCCATACGAACAAATCAAATCCCTCAGCAAGCTTCTTCGACAGAGCTTCTAGGTCGAGACGATAACCGTTAGTTCGGTCTAGGTGAACTCGCTCCGTTTTGCATTGGATAATCTGATCCAGAATATGTGCGTATTCCCCATACGTTGGGTCTAGAATAAGGACCTTTGATGAGTGGTTCAACCAGTGCCCGAAAGCAAGGAAGATCAATGCTGAGGACCCTCCGCCTGCAAGGATGGAGTTCTGGTTAACTCCTCGGACTTCCGCAATGGTTTTTTCAAAGCCCGCAGCACGTGTAGGTGGCGACGTGCGCATGATCCAAGGCAACTGGTTGCGAATCGCATCTTGGGCTTCGTCCGCTGGTGGGAACCAGGCATCAAGCACATCTGCATTGATGATAGTGTCCACCTTGCTCATGTCGTCAAACTGATCACCTATTGCATCAAAAAAGACACCTCCGTGGTAGCACTCGCTGGGACTTTGGAAAGCTATATCAAGTTTCCAGTCCAGGCGCGTCTCCAGGCGATCCACTTTTGAATGTAGCCGTTGCAATCTGGCAGCAACATCACTGATCTCCGCGCTGATCAACTCATATGTAACCGCTCCGTATTCAAACGTCCGACCTGCCTGTTTAAAGCCCAACCGCAAGTACATGCTGAGAACTTCTCGGCGGCCAATCGAAACGATGCGCTTGCCGCCATGCGCCTCCACCCAGCGAAAAGCTGCATACATCAAGCTAGCAGCAACCAATGATCCCCGCAGAGACTTTTTCGTGGTAAGGGCACGGATTTCAAACGTGTGGTCGTCCAGTGCTACCGGAATTTCGCTGGGCGACAGGCGTTTTTCCAGTGAGAAACAAGGACTGTTTGGTGGTGTGATGCCGACAAACCCAACGACTTTGCCACCAATACAGGCGGCAATGTAGACAGTCTCGACATCGGTAGCATCAGGTAAAGACCCACCCGGCAGGGATTCATGTTGCCCGAGTTCAACAGCATAGACCTCGTGGCGCATACGGTAGACGGCCTGTTGCCGGCTAGTGTTTGCGACAGCAATGCTAATGCGCGGGGAAGAGGTCTGTGTCATAACGTTTAATTAAAGCAGAACGTAAAAGCCACCCACCCGCTACCGGGGGCGATCTTCAACGAAGGGGTTATGGGTTTAAAGGATCATAAAAATGAACTTTTCAGAGTGTAGCGGGTCAGGTGCGCCGACTTGTTCTGCCTTATTCCTCCTGGTGTGCTACGAACTTGACTTGATCGGCAACAATTTCTGTGAGCGTTGCTCCAACAAGGGTCATTCTTGTCTTTCACATTTAGAAAAACTTTTTTGTCCTTAAGAGCTGGGCCAGGGTGAGGGCCCAGAAGATGATGGATTTCATGGCGAGTTATCGGCCGGTGACGAGGACGAGGACATCGCAGCGCACGAAAACGGCGATCTTGC
>CBFHKM010000181.1:0-3382 GCA_965656385.1 Oceaniferula sp. | reverse complement strand
CTGTGTCTGGTCCGAACAAGCTTCTCGCTCTACTTTTCCTTCTACTTCCCGTTCTTCTACTTCCTCTGGTTTTGACTCCATTGCTTCCGGCGCGGCAACAAGCTGGTCACGATACCCTGGTCCTTGTCCTCCCTCATGATACTCACAGGGCATGACATGCTGGCTCGCATACATCATGGTGCAAAACCACGCCCAAAAATAAGCAACCCCAACAAAGAACGGGGAAAAATAAATTTGCCATAGAGCACACACTGGAACCATGGCCAGCAAGACAACAAAGGCTGTCAAACCAAGCACAACACGCCGCCAAGTGGCAGGCGAATCAAGCACGGCAAAAGCGATACCGAAAGAAAACAAAGCAGCTACCAGAAACAACAAGGAGTCAGAGACAACGACTGTGTAGAAATCCGACGTGAGAGCTGCGAGTGATTGCTTGAGAATAACATCACCCTGTTTGAACAAGCCCAACAAGTGCATGGCAAGAGCCAATGCCATACTCACAGCTCCGTAGAGCATACATGAGCTGGCCACCCTACCGGGAGGATAATGATGGGCTGCTTGGTGCGGGTGGTTCATAGAGGCGCTAAAACAATCTAAGATGCTTCAAAGAAGATCAAATATCATCTGCACCACTTTTGCCATCCTCAATTTCAACACCCTCATCAGATCTCTCAGCAACATTCTTGTATGATTGCACGATGCACTCGCTCAAGAACGCATCCGCATCATTGACTGCCTCGACGTCTAATTCAAACTCTCCCTTACCTGTATTTTTCTGAATGAGGTTTAGCCCAAATTGGTAATCTTTAAAGCGTTGCTGACATATCTGAAGAGCACTACGCCCCTGCGAAACGGCCTGTTCACCCAAAAGGCAAATAGCATCATCGGTAAACAGGATTTTGATGCGGTGTTGTTCAACAAACTCACGACAGTAAATATCGACCTCTTCCCTCGTCTTTGCTACATTTACCCGCTTTCCTAATTCACGATACTTAGCCAATACCTCATCGTGTTTATCAACGAGGTCGGCATCGATACTAAGCTCACTGACAGCCGTGCCTGGCAGCTCATATTTAAAATCACGCAGCAGGGTCTCACACACCGTCATCAGAGCCCGTGCTCCAGTATTTTCTGTTTCAGCGCGCTGGGCAATGCGCTCAATCGCCGAGTCCTCGAACTTTGCCTGAATACCATAAGCGGCAAATTCACGCTCATATTGGCGCAACAAACTACCTTCGGAATGTTGCATAATATTAACAAAATCTTTCGCCTCTAATTTCTCACAAACTACGCGCACTGGTAATCTGCCGATAAATTCCGCCTCGAAGCCATAATCGATGAAGTCCTGGGTATTGACCTCGTTAAAAAGCTCTCCATCCAATGGGGGGTCAAGCGTATCAGCACCAAATCCGATTTGCCCAGATCTTAGACGCTTTTTGACTACCTTTTCTAGCCCTGAAAATGCGCCACTGACAATGAACAAAATATGGCGCGTATTGATGGTATCCTTGCCTCCATCACGACCATTTTGAAGATCCATCATCGCCATCATCTGACTTTTCATATCATTAGGATTTCGCGCCGCCACTTCTGTCTCTTCCATCAGCTTGAGAAGAGTAGTTTGCACTCCACGCCCACTCACATCTCGACCCATGCTGCCGCCACTGCCCGCTAACTTGTCAATTTCGTCAATGTATACGATACCATACTCAGCGAGGTCGACATCACCATCTGCTTTCTGAACCAGTTCCCGAACGAGGTCATCCACATCACCACCAACGTAACCTGTTTCTGAAAATTTCGTGGCGTCTGCTTTCACAAAGGGAACACCCATCAATTCGGCGATATGTTTAACCAGGTACGTTTTGCCCACTCCCGTTGGACCTACAACAATCACATTCTGCTTTTGATACTCAATACCATCCGGAGTATTGCCATGCTCTTGCTCATATGAGCGCATGTATTTCGCGTGATTGTAATGGTCACATACGGCGATTGAGAGTGCTTTTTTGGCTTCATCTTGGCGAATTACAAAGCGGTCCAAGTGTGCCTTAATGTCTCGGGGTTTGTATTTAAAATCAAACACCTCATTAGCCCGCTTCATCTCCGTGGCGCTGGTCTCGCCATCCACGGACTCAGGAGTCATCTCTTGTTGATCAAATCCAGGCATCGTCACGGTAGCCCCCACCCCCATCTTGCCAAACATGTCCTTGAGCATTTTTTGCAATTCATCCGGATCAGGGAAATCTTTATCTTTCTTGTCGCTCATCGATTGCACTATTCATTAGCTCCAGATGATGCGCAACTGAAACTTAGCTCCATGACACATGGCTAATGAGCTCAACACCTGACGAATTTCTTTGTTTTACTTGATTCCTGAAATTGATGATTGCACCACGGCTGGTTTTGCCGAAACCTAGGAAAGGCTAATATCTATGAGTAAAGAGCGATACGAAATCAGGGGGAAGATAGGACAAGGCGGAGTTGGTTCAGTTTACAGAGCCTTTGACACTCAGCTCAACAGAGAGGTTGCTATCAAACGCGTCTTGGCTGATGGAGGTCATGAAGATCAAGAAGAAGCGACCAAAAACCTACTCAAAGAGGCGACCGCACTGTCTTCGATGCAGCACCCAAACATTGTCACTATTTACGACGCTGGAATCGATGAAGACGGTCCCTATGTTGTCATGGAACTCATCAACGGGCGCACACTTGATGAGATGGTCGAAGAAAACACCCTCACTTGGGAAGATCTTCGCGAGATCATTATTCAATCCGAGGAGGCACTCGCAGCAGCACAAAAGTTAAACCTCATACACCGCGACCTCAAGCCCAGTAACTTGATGATATGCTGGCTTCCATCAGGAAAATTTCAGGTTAAAATCGTAGACTTCGGGCTAGCCAAGTTTTCTAGCTCTCCGTCACTGCAAACCATCGACCATGGTGATTCTGTTTTCGGCTCCATCTTCTTTATGGCTCCCGAGCAATTCGAACGCACCCCTCTGGATCAACGCACTGATTTATACGCTCTCGGTTGCCTCTATTATTACGCTCTCACAGGCAGGCACCCTTTTGATGGAGCGAGTGCCCCAGAGGTGATGATAAGTCACCTGCAACACCATGTGACACCAATTCGAGAGCTACGAGAGGATATTCCACAGTGGGGCGCAGATTGGATCATGTGGCATATTGAGCGCCAAATGGAACAAAGGCCAGCAAGCTCTCAAGAAGCTTTGGAGCAATTCATGGCAATGGAAAACCAGCCTCCAGAAGCTACGATGACGCCAAGTGGAGTGACGCCAAGTGCAATCCCAACCGCCCAGGGCATCGTTACTTCGAACACAACACCCACACTCAATACGGCAACAACAGCTCCAGTTTT
>CBFHKM010000180.1:0-3437 GCA_965656385.1 Oceaniferula sp. | reverse complement strand
CCTTGCCAGAACATGACGCCTTTCTTGGCCAGAGCATCAATGTTTGGGGTCTCCATAGGAGACGGCTCGTCGATGTCGTAACACTTCACATCCTGCCAGCCGAGGTCATCAGTGAGAAGAAGGAGAACATTTGGTTTGGCGGGGCGTCCGTCTTCTGGGCTGGCCAGTAGTGGATTTCCTGCAATAGAGAGGATGGATAGAAAGAGAAGAGGTGTTTTTTTCATTAAATATTAAGAGGGAGGTGATCTTTAGAGCTTATACCATCTGAACAGTCATCTTACCGTAATGAAGATTTGTTGATCTTGGGGGGGATAGTCAGCGGAGCTGAGGTAGAGGGGGCGCCGAATGATAGGATTCTAGCGGCGTTGCGCGTCGGTCACATAGCCGGCTATGCTCCCTCCTTTCGCTTTGCTACAAGCAAATCATTCGACATCATTACGTCAATCTAACTATTCAAATGGTATTATTATACTCTACGGAGCTAGGTAAAAGCATCTCTGTGGGTTGAATGACCGATGTAGACTTTAGGCTGTTAATAGCTAAGCGTAGCCCCCTTGAAGGGTTTGTTTTTTTCTTCCAGCCACCATTCTTTGGGACCTTCGGCTTGGATGTCTTCCCACGTGTTCAGGAGGATTTTTTTCAGTTCAGCGGTTTTTGCGGGCCTTTCTTTTGCAAGGTCGTTTTCTTCTTTCCAGTCTTTTTGAATCTCAAAGAGCTTGAAGTCGGTCAGGGTGTCATTTCCAACAATTTTCCAGTCACCAAGACGAAGGGCAACTCGGCATTCGGCGGCAGAAACATGGGTGCGCCAGAAAAGGAGGGTTTTACGATCCGCTTTTTTACCCGCGAAGACAGGGAGCATGCTCGCGCCGTCGATGGTGCGGTCAGAGGGGGCTGGAACATCGACCATGTCGAGGACGGTTGAGAAGATGTCTGTTCCGATGACGGGGGTGTCGCTGACGCTGCCTGCTTTGATCTTTCCGGGCCAGCGAACGATGAAGGGAACGCGCACGCCGCCTTCATAGTCGCTTCGTTTACCGCTTCGGAGTCCGCCCGAGCTTCCCCCTACGGAGGTGACGGGGCCGTTATCAGAGGTGAAGATGAGCATAGTGTTGTCTGCTAAGCCTTCCGCTTCGAGAGTGTTCATGATTTTCCCTAGGGCATAATCGAGCTGTGTAATATTGCCGAAGTAGGTGGCCTCTTTTTCACTTTCATTGGGGTAGAGGCTGGAGAACTTGATATCAGTGGCGATCGGTTTGTGTGGCTCATGGAACCAGACTGAGAGAACGAAGGGTTTTTCCGGGTCGCGGAGATCTTTGAGCCAGTAAATGGTCTCATCTGCGACTAATGGCGCGGAGTATCCTTTTAGCTCGCCGACGGCTTTGCCATTGCGGATGAAATTATGGGGGTCTTTGTGGCTGGGGTCTGCATTGTTTTGGGTGGCAAACCAGTAATCGTAGCCTCCTTGTTCACCGGGGTTTGGGTAGGCAGGGTTATTGAATTGTTGTCTGGAGAGGAGATGCCATTTCCCGATGTGGCAGGTTTGATAGCCAATATCTTTGAGTAATTCGGGGTAGGTAATTTCGCTGGTGCGGAGGTGTGCCTCGTGGTGTCCAGAGAGGTGACGCCAGACGCCATTACGATAAGGGGTGCGCCCGGTGAGGATGGCTGAGCGAGAGGGAGAGCAGACTCCGCAGGCGGAATATCCCTGCGTGAATTTCATCCCCTGTTGTGCGAGTTTGTCGATGTTTGGCGACTGAATGGTAGGGTGCCCGTAGGTGGCGGAGTCGCCCCAGCCCATGTCGTCGGCCATCACGACCACGATATTAGGCTGAGCCTTCTCTGCCGCTGAGATCGGGGCGATCCCTGCGATGAGTAGAGTGGTGAATGAAAGGAGAATGTTCTCCATCTTATTCTGCAGCTTCATCAACTTTAGGAGCTTTCTTTTTAGATTTCTTGCCGTCTTTCTTTTTAGATTTCTTGCTGCCTTTCTTGCCACCTTCGCTAGGTGGGAAGATTTTGCTGAATTGCATGTAGTTATTGGCATCGACGATCATGAAACAGAAAGCGTCAATTCCTTTTGGAAGGGTGGCTTGAACGCTTTGCTCGTCTTCGCTGATTTCTGCTGGTGCCCTCATGCCGGGGATGGCTTCTCTTTTATCCTCGCCCTTGCCGGATGAGCGGCTCTTTTTTTGCTTACCATCGCTCGGCGGCTCGCAATAAATGACAAAGGCCTTTTTGATGGATGAGTCAGTGGGCTTGAGAGATAGCTTCCCGATACGAGTGGCTGGGTCATAGCTCGTTTGTCCTAAGCTAGCCGCTGGCGTTTTCTTCTCAGTGTAGAGGGCATTGAGGTAGGGGAGTTCGGCGTTGTTAGCCTTTAGATCGGCATCGAGCATCTTGGAGAGGCTTTCAACGACTGAGGCAAATTCTGGATTTTTAGCGAGGTCGTTGGCTTCTTCGATATCGTGACGCGCACCATCTTTGTGGATTTGGTAGAGGAGGTAGTCGTCCGTGTAGTAGCGATAATAGAGTTTGAAGTTTCCGCTTCTGATGCTGGACATCATAGAGTCTGCGTCACCGTGTGGGAAGTGCCAGAAGAGGTGATCGCGGTCACTGCCGTCAGCTTCGACGATTTTCTCTGAGGCTCCAGTGAGGACGGGGGTGATGTCTGCTCCGCTGAGGTTTTTCTGATCAGCTTCAGGAAGGGAAGAATCGGTGAGCTTTAGAATGGTAGGAAAGTAGTCGAGTTGATTGACGAGACCGGTGAAGGTACTACCGGCTTCGATTCCAGGGCCGACGATGACCATGGGTACGCGGACGCCGCCTTCTTCTGTGTGGCCTTTGCCGTATTTTAGAGGAGCGTTATCAGAGAGGATCTCTGGACCGCGCGCTTCGGCACCTCCGTTATCAGAGGTGAAGAAGATGTAGGTCGTCTCGCTGAGTTTTTTTCCCGGATGACGAGGGTCATCGGTTTTTTCCAAGTAATCAACGACTCGTCCAAGGCTCCAGTCAACGGTGGTGACCATGGCGGAGAAGTAGGGGTTTTGTTGACCGGGAAGGGACATGTCACCAGGTTTAGGCGGGAAAGCTTGTCCTAGTTTGTCACAATAATGTTCAAGGAGTTCTCCATTACGTGTGAGGGCTGGCCAATGAACCATCCAGTGGCAAAGGTTGAGGAAGAATGGCTTGTCTCCGCTTTCGCTCATGAATTTGAGCGCTGATTCGGTGACTTCATCATAGGGGTAGGAAATGCCGTCTGGCTTTTTGTCACTGAAGGGAGGGTATTTTTCTTTGCTGAGTGGGTAATCTTTATCGTCAGCGGTCGCAAAGCCCTTCGTGCGGTCATCCATTCTACGGTGTGGGCCTCGGTCTTGGTTGACGATTTTGAAACCGTAGCTGGCGGCGCTTAGTCCGACATGCCATTTGCCAGAATGTCC
>CBFHKM010000179.1:0-3486 GCA_965656385.1 Oceaniferula sp. | reverse complement strand
GCGTGACCAACGCTGAGACGCGCCTGCGCCACGTGGTCTCTGACTTCCGGATCAAGCTCCATGAGGCGCATCGCATTAGCTACAGTGGCGCGTGACTTGCCGACACGCTTGGCGATGATGTCTTGCTTGATGCCAAAATCTTTCGCCAGTTTCACATAGCCTTGGGCTTCCTCGATGGGGTTGAGGTCCTTGCGCTGGATGTTTTCAATCAGTGCCATCTCGAGGACCTCTTGGTCGCTAGCCTCGCGAATGACAATGGGAACCTCCGTTAGGCCGAGTGCTTTCGATGCTCGCCAGCGGCGTTCTCCTGCGATGAGCTCCATGTTGCCGCTAACCTCACGCACAATAAGAGGCTGGATAATACCGTGTTGGCTGATCGAGTCTTTGAGCTCGTCGAGCTGACCCTGTATAAAGTGCTTACGGGGCTGCAGCGGGCTGGGGACAACACTGTCAATAGGTACAAATGAGTCAGCTGGCGGGGCATCTTTTTTTGATGGGTTAAGATCACCACCGGCTTGCTGTTTGATGAGCGCGCCTAATCCTTTTCCTAATGCCTTTTTCGCCATAGCAAGAGCATAGGCGTAATCTTGTTGATTTTGCAAAGACGATTTTCTAAGTTTTTTAGAAAATTAGATAAGAGAAATTAACTATGTCCAATGGCAATTAGTTAGCATCTGCTGAATGGCAATCGGTCGGGCACTCTCAGTAGCACTTAGCCATGGCTTGACTTTCGTCTCGCAAGCGGGAATGAATGTGGAGCGCAGGGTGCAAATACTGGGCAGGGTAAGATGAACACATACTTTCACATAATCATAGCTGTCATGGTCATATGCGCCGCACGTGTAGATGCGCAGCGCGTTGTTGTTGATCCGGTATTAGCTGAGCAAGCTCAATCTGCAGTGCAGAAAATGGGGGTAGAGCTCATGCGTGGAAATTTCAAATACAGCCAAGAGCGTATGTATCCACGCTGGAAGCGGCGGCTAGCCAAGCGTGTAGGCAGCATGGAAGACTTAGAGGCGCAGTTGGCAACGGGAGATCAACAAAGGGTGAAGATGGGGCTGATTGTGAGCAGCTACCGCGCAGATAAACCAACTGCTTTTTTTGATGTCTGGAGAGCGAAGAAAGTCGACCCTGATTCTGGCAAACTCTCGCTCGACGAGGATGGGCGTGAAGTTGTGGTAAGTCATTGGCTAGCGGTAGTGCCAACCACGACACAGGTGAAGGTGCCTGACCCGCAACAAGGAGGTAGGATGAGAACGCTCGAAGAAAAGAGCTACGCCATTGCCATCGCCGAGAAAGGTTCTAATCAGTGGTATTTCCTTACCGGGATGAAGCCAAGCATTCAAGATTTACGAAGCTTGTTCCCCTCATTGCCTATCGATAGGAATGAGCTAGGCCTACCTGAGTCGAGTGCCCGCGAGATTAAGTAACTACATACCATCACCCATTTTACTATGTCGAAACAGAAGAAGCTCGAGCGGGAGGCCAAGCTGGTCCGCAAATTCAAGAAACTCTACAAGCGTGCCCAGAGTGACTGGTGCGAAGTGCGTGGCTCTGAAATTCATGGCAGGGGAGTGTATGCAACTCAGGACATTCCTAAAGAGACCGAAGTGATCGAGTATGTTGGTGAGCCCGTTAATAAGGAGATCAGCGAAGATCGTGCATGGGACCAGTATGCGAGGCATGAAGAGCATGGTGATGCTGCAGTCTATATATTCACTTTAGACGAGCAGTGGGATATCGATGGCAACGTGCCGTGGAACACAGCTCGACTGATCAATCACTCCTGTGATCCGAACTGTGAGGCGTGGATCATCGGGCGTCGTGTTTATATCTACTCCCTACGCGAGATCAGAAAAGGAGAGGAGCTTACTTTCGACTATGGCTTTGACATCGAATGCTTCGAGGATCATCCATGCCGCTGTGGCAGTGCGAACTGCATCGGCTACATCGTCAATCAAGACCAATGGCCAGAACTTCGCAAGCGCCTGGCTTCTGCGCGGCAAGCTCAGTAATTTATCACAACCATTTAGCACTCTCTCAAGTAATCATCATGACCTATTCCGCTAAGCTCGCTCGACGCATCGAATCTGTAGGCTCCCGCCTCTGCGTGGGCATCGACCCAAGACCTGAGCTCTCGGGTGGTATTGATGCCGTCCCCGAGTATCTGAAACGCATTGTTGGTGAGACGACTGAATACGCGGCGGCTTACAAACCCAACATGGCTTACTTTGAAGCGATGGGCATACGGGGTATCGAGATGCTCGAGGAGATGCTCCAGCAGATGCCGGATGAAGTGCCGGTGATCCTCGATGCAAAACGATCAGACATTGGTGAAACACAAAAGTATTACGCCAAGTCCTATTTTGAGAATTGGAATGTCGACGCGGTCACACTGAACCCTTTCCTTGGTTATGATTCGATCGAGCCTTTTCTTAATTGGGAGGGCAAGGGCATCTACCTGCTGGCGGTAACATCCAATGCGGGCAGTGCTGACTTCCAACGCCAGAAGCTAGCCGATGGTCGCTTCGTCTTTGAGCTGGTGCAGCAACTCGGCAAGCGAGCTGCCGATGAAGATCGTGCCACTGACGTTGGTTATGTGGTGGGACTCACCAATGCCAGCGAGGAGGTTCTCGACCGTATCGTCGATAGCCCGCTACTCATTCCCGGGCTTGGTGCCCAGGGAGGCGATCTCGCTAGCCTGCAAGGTCGAGCCAGAACGGCACCCGATGTGGTCAACGTCTCACGTGGTATCAGCTATGCCGAGCCGGAGAAATCATTCGCACAAAAAGCGAGAGAGTGGGGCGAGCAGCTTGCGATTTGATGTTCGTTTTTTTAGGCTGCTCCCAGTCTAGTCGGCTAATGATCAGCGTATTAACACAGCGAGTGTGGTAAATAACTGCGCTACCTAAAAAAACGTTAATTAAGATTAGTTAACAAAATACTTGTTAATTGTGGCGTTTTTGTCATAATCTTGCTTGTCAGGGGTGTTCTTAATTTATATTAAGCGTCTCATCTAAGCGGTTCTGGTTACCGCGGGTGAGTAGTTCACCTCCAACAAACCAACCCAAATAAACAATACAAACTATGAAAAAAACAATTGCAATTACGTCCGCTCTTGCAGCGGCCTCAAGCCTTGCGACTGCGGAAATCAAAATTAATGAATTCCTCAGCTTCGAAGGTTTTGTCGACATGTCATACACTCACGCTGATCGTGATTTCAACCCAGGCAAAGAGAGTGAAAACACTTTCGGTGTGGACCAAGTTGAAATCGACTGGTTGTTCAACTTCGGCAAAGTAACTGGTCGTGTTGACCTTGAGTATCAAGACAACGCTAATTCAGGTACTCAAGACAATGACTCTGGTACAGCTGTTGAGCAGGCTTTCGTTGCATACGATCTGGGCAACGGTGCCAGCATCACAGCTGGTCGCTACGAGACCATGCTTGGTCTAGAAGCAAAAGAGCCAACTGGTCTCTACCAGTAT
>CBFHKM010000178.1:0-3506 GCA_965656385.1 Oceaniferula sp. | reverse complement strand
GATGATCTGGGCCGTGAGGCCATGAACGGGGCCCGGCAAACGATTCTCCAGTCGCGGCAAGCCCTCGCGACGGATCCGTTCCGCCCCCTGTATCACTTCTCCTCTCCCAAGGGGAATTTATGGGACCCCGGCGGCTTCTGCAAATGGAAGGGAAAGTACCATCTGTTCTACATCGGCTGGGGAGGCAAGGGGCACGCCGTCAGCGACGATATGGTTCACTGGCAGGATCTTCCACCGATCCGAAAGCTCAGCGGTATGACCGGACAGATGATCACCACTGAGGATATGGCCTTACTTACCGTTACCGGGTGGAAAAAGGGGGTGCAACTTGCTACCTCAAGGGATCCCTTGCTGATGGAATGGGAAGTGAGCACCGTGCTTCCGCTCTCTGTTCTGAAAGGGTATCAGCAACCTATCGACAGCTGTATCTGGGAAGAAGACGGTGAATTCTTCATCGGGGTTCGCAAACAAGTTTGGGAAAAACGTTTTTACCACCTCCGCGGCACCAAACCGGTATTGACGGTGTTTCGTTCCAAGGACTTGAAACGTTGGGAATATGACGGAGTGCTGAGTCGCGAGGACAGCCACACCCAACCCGGGGACGACTTTGCCTGCCCGAACTTCCTTTCCATCGGCCAGGACCGGCAGATGCTGCTCTGGTTCAATCACCCGCGTGGAGCCATGTACCAAATCGGTACTTACGACCGGTCAAAACAAGAGCAGAAATTCGTGGCGGAATACCACGGGCGCATGCAATACGGCTCGGTCAAGCTGGGCTCACTGCATGCCCCCTCCGCGTTTATTGAAGTGGCTGATTCCGCTGATTCCGCTGACAGTTGCTTCTCCATCTACAATGTCAGCGAAAACCGCCCGCATCAAGGGTGGGAAGGAATGATGGCGTTGCCGCGACACCTCTCCCTCCACAAAGATTATCTAACACAACATACCTCCAAAAAAGGATTTCGGAATTTCTTCAGCCCACTAGAGATCAAGCCACCTGCGGCCCTGGAAACACTGCGCTTCAATCCCGTCGAGGTCGGCGCGATGGATCTTGCAGCCAACCGCGAGATTGTGATTCCCGAAATAAAAGGGAAGTCCATGGAGATGGAGGCCGTGATTGATCCGAAAAACGCCCGTGAAGTTGAGCTTCGCGTACTGCGCTCGCCGGACGGCAGTGAGCAGACCCGGATTCGATTCTTCATGCAGGGCTGGCAGCGCAATAAGAACGCCCGGGCTCTGAGCATCGACGTCTCCGAAGCATCCCTCTCACCCGATGTGCTGGCCCGCCCGCCCGAGACTGGCCTGCTCTACCTGGAGGATAACGAACCCCTGCGGTTGCGGGTGTTTATCGACCGGAGCATCATCGAAGTGTTTGCCAACGACCGCCAATGTCTGACCATCCGCGCCTATCCCACTCGTGAGGATAGCTCGGGAATCTCGCTCATGGCACGCGGAAGCGAAGCTAAACTCGTGTCTCTTAGAGCCTGGCAGATGAGAAGTATTTGGCCGGAACTCAAGTACCGGGAAGCAAACTAACAATAAACCGACAAACAACTAAATCATGATCTATTCAAAACGACATTTCTTTAAACTAACAGCCGGCCTGATGCTCGGTTGCCTAGCCACGGTGGCATTCGCAGAGAAAGCAAAATCCGATAACGTTGGAACAGCGGGCGCAAGCTCATACGACCTGGTCGTTTACGGAGACTCCTCGGGAGCTGTTACTGCAGCGGTTGCGGCCAAGCGCAAGGGCTTGTCAGTGATCCTCATCAATCCCACGGGCTTCCTTGGAGGCATGAGTGCCAGTGGCCTGGGAGCTACTGATTTCCTCGGCCAGCGTAGAACCTTCGGTGGTATTGCTTCAGAATTTTATGAGGGGATTAACGCATCCTATGGGAAAACTCATGTGCGTAGTTTTGAACCACATGTAGGCGAGCAGGTTTTTAAAAAGCTTATCGCGGATGCCCAAGTACAGGTACTCTTTGATGAAAAATTAAACCGTGAAACTGGAGTGAAAATGGACGGCAAGCGTATCGTTTCCATCACCACCTTGAGCGGTAAAACCTTCCACGGGAAAATGTTCATCGATGCGACCTATGTCGGGGACTTGATGGCTGCTGCAGGTGTGAGTTACACCGTGGGGCGTGAGCCGGAGAGCCAGTATGGCGAAGACCTTGCAGGAGTGCGCCGCGGTGACACCAAGCCCCGCTTGCATTATGGTCAGCGTGACAAGGATCACTTCGTTGCCGAGGTTGATGGCTATGTCATCCCCGGTGATTCTTCCAGTGGACTGCTCCCTCACATACACAAGATTGAAGGCCTTAAAAATGGGCAGGGTGACCATAAGATCCAGGGATACAACTACCGCATGTGCTTGACGAAAGATCCCGCCTTGAAAATTCCCTTGGAGAAACCAGAGGGCTACCGGGAGATCGATCACGAACTCTTGCTACGTATTTTTGACGCTGGAGACAAGCGCATGCCCGCCCTGATCGAGCCGTTGGCTGGGTCCGGATCCAAGGTGGACTGGAACAACATGCATTCCGTGGGTAGCGACTATGTCGGTGCCAACTGGGAATACCCCGAGGCAAGTTATGCCAAGCGCCGGGAAATTGAAAAAGAGCACCAGCTCTACATCCGCGGGTTCCTCTGGACCTTGGGCAATAACAAACGCGTTCCCCAATACATCCGTAAACAAGCGGCCGGTTACGGCCTGCCCAAAGATGAGTTTCAGCGCAATGGCGGCTGGCCGTATATGATCTATATCCGCGAAGCCCGGCGCATGGTCAGCGACTATGTCATGACCCAGCACAATTGCATGAACAAAAAGAAAGCCGAAGACTCGGTGGGGCTCGCCTCCTTTGGCATGGACTCCCACGCAGTGCAGCACATCGTCAATGAGCAGGGCCATGTGCGCAATGAAGGGGTCATTTGGCGCAGGCCTCCCGTGCCTTACCCGGTTTCCTACCGCTCCATTATTCCTCGCAAAGGGGAATGTGAGAATGTTTTCGCCCCCGTCTGCGTGTCCGCGTCCCATGTTGCCCACGGTTCGATCCGTATGGAGCCCGTCTTCATGGTGCTCAGTGAGAGCGCCGCCACCGCAGCCGCGCAGGCCATCAGTGATGGAGTCAGCGTTCAGGATGTAGATTACGATACCTTGAGAGGGCAGCTTTTGAAAGACGGACAAAGATTGTCACTAGCCGAGTTGAGCAAAAAATAAATCATGATCTATTCACGACGATACTTCTTTAAAGTAACCGGTGGTGCGCTGATTGCAGTGCTTGCCGGGCTCATCGTGACGCCCGCCCTGGTGTCCCCAAAACTCTTAAACAAAGAAGACAAAAGAAATTAACATTATGTATAGAACGATACTTATGAAACATCGAAAATTTTTACTATTAGCAGGATTAATGATCTGCAGCCTGTGCACTGTGACCCATGCTGATGATCTCCATTACTATCGACAGGTCGAATCCGGCAAGCCGAAGCTAATCGAGTGCGATGTC
>CBFHKM010000177.1:0-3515 GCA_965656385.1 Oceaniferula sp. | reverse complement strand
ACTGGCATTGTAAAAACAGCAGAAGACTTCGGCTCGCAGGGTGAGTGGCCATCACACCCGGAGTTAATTGATTGGCTGGCTGCCGAGTTTGTTGCCAGCGGCTGGGATCTGCGCAAGCTTGTGAAATTGATCGTAAGCTCCCAGACCTATCGCCAATCATCACGCAGCACCGCTGAGCTCAAAGAGCAAGACCCCTACAACCGCCTGCTAGCTCGCTCTCCAAGGTATCGACTATCTGCTGAATACGTCCGCGATAATGCACTTACCATTGCCGGCTTGCTCAACCCGAAAGTCGGGGGCCCTAGCTCATACCCGATCCAGCCACAAGGGCTGTGGAAGCAGATCAGCTTCTATGCTCATGGCCGCTGGACAGCATCTCAATTCTATCCTGATACCGACAACAGTGGATACCGGCGCAGTATGTATCATTTCTGGAAGCGCACATTACCACCTCCGATGATGACCACCTTTGATGCGGGGAACCGTGAGACTTGCTCCGCGCGCCGCTCACTCACTAACACTCCGCTGCAGTCGCTTGCTCTGCTCAACGCACCCCAATATAGTGAGGCTGCCCACGGACTAGCCCAGCGAATGATCAAAGCAGGTGATGAGCCAACTGGGCAGATTGAACATGGCTTCCGCCTGGCCACCTCACGTCAGCCCTCGAGCCAGGAACTGGCATTCCTTAAATCCTCGTATCAAGAGCAAATCAGCTACTTCGGCCAGTCTGCTAAGAAGCGTGATAGCTACTTAGTTTATGGCCGAGCGCCACTGGCTAAGATGAGCGATCAGCAGAAAAATAAAACAGCAGCTCTCACTGCCGTAGCATCGATTATCCTTAATTTGGATGAAACCATCACCCGTGAGTAATTACTAGCCAGGCCCTTACTCACCAAGCAGAGCATTCCAATGAACACAGAAGACTTCCAAAATTTCAACCGCGAGATCAGCCGGCGCACTTTTCTACAGCGCTCATACGGCGGGCTGGGAGGTATCGCCTTAGGATCTTTGTTGGGATCCAACAATCTCTTTGGCTCTGCCAAGTCCGCGTCAGCGCCGCCGTATCAGGGGCTTGGTCAGCCCGGCTTGCCTCATTTTCCGCCGAAGGCCAAGCGAGTCATCTACTTGTTTATGTCAGGTGGGCCATCCCACTTGGATCTTTTCGACTACAAGCCGGAGCTCAAAAAACGGCAAGGTGACGACCTGCCCGACAGCGTCCGTGGGGAGCAGCGCCTCACCGGCATGACCGCCAACCAGAAAAACTTTCCCTTGTTCGGGTCCATTGGGAAATTTGCTCAGCATGGCCAGAGTGGCACCTGGATGAGTGATCTCTTGCCCTACACCTCACAGGTTGTCGATGACATCGCCGTGGTGCGCTCCATGCACACTGAAGCGATCAACCACGACCCGGGCATTACCCTGATCAATACCGGCTCCCAGATACCAGGCCAGCCCAGTGCTGGTGCGTGGGCTAGCTACGGTCTCGGAAGTGATAACCAGAATATGCCCTCCTACGTGGTGCTACTATCGCAGGGAAATGGTAAGAATCCTGGTCAGCCGATTTTCTCCCGTCTCTGGGGTAGTGGTTTCCTGCCCTCCAGTCACCAAGGTGTGATGCTGCGCAGTGGTGATGACCCTGTGTTATACTTGAACAACCCACCGGGTATCTCCCGCGAGAATCGCCGAGGCCAGCTGGACAAAATTGCAGCCATCAATAAATTAAAATACGCGAGTCATGGTGATTCTGAGATTGCGACCCGTATCTCGCAGTATGAGATGGCTTTCCGTATGCAGTCTGCCGCCCCAGAAATCGCAGACCTCTCAGACGAGCCGCAGAGCACCTTTGACCTTTATGGCGAAGACGCCAGAGAGCCTGGTACCTTTGCCTACAACTGCCTGATTTCTCGCCGTATGGCAGAGCGCGGGGTGCGCTTCTCTCAGCTTTTTCACCGTGGCTGGGATCAGCATGGCGCTCTTGATAAAAACCTGCGTGCCCAGTGCAAGGACACCGACCAGGCATCTGCTGCACTCGTTACCGATCTCAAGCAACGAGGCATGCTCGATGACACCCTGGTGATCTGGGGCGGCGAATTCGGCCGCACTGCCTACAGCCAGGGCGCGCTCGGAAGCGGTAGGGATCACCACGGCCGCTGCTTCAGCATGTGGATGGCAGGTGGAGGTATCAAGGGAGGCACGACCTACGGTGAGACTGACGACTTCGGCTACAACATTCTCAAAGACCCCGTGCACGTCCGCGACCTCAATGCCACCATGCTCCACACTCTGGGTATTGATCACGAGCGCTTCACGTTCCCCTTCCAAGGCCTCGATCAGCGCCTCACAGGGGTCGAGCACGCTCACGTGGTCAAAGGGATACTTGCTTAGCCCTGCGCGAGCGCAGGGTAATGAAGCTTCCACAGATGTCGGCGTGTTTCTATAGTGTTGCTAATAATCGTAGTGCTAGCATGGGTCACTACAGAGCGCGGTTTGCTCGCTGGCTTTAATGCGCCAATTAGCGAGACCTCATGATTGATGAGGAGACGAAAATTATGCCTCCCCGATGACTGTGTTGAATGCCCTTCATGAAGCATCACCCTAAAGGGTGATAGACGGCGCCATTTTTTCATGCTATGTTAATCATTGATTATAAGTAATATAATCACGAATGCTGCTCAAATTGTATGTCTTAAATTTGTTAGCAAAATCGCCATCACTAAATAATAAAACCCTGAAACCCACAACATAACTGATATCATGAAAGCCCCATTATTACTCATCGCAACACTACTCGCCCCAGCATTGACAACAAATGCGGCCACTATTACTTGGGACGGTGGTGGTGACGGTGTCAGCTGGACAGATGGAAATAATTGGAGCACGAATAACGCCCCAACAGCAGGGGACACCATGAATATCGGTGGATCTGCCATCGTTGACTTCGACACAACTTTCACCTCGAGTCTGTCCAATGGATCAGTGGTCATAAACGTAAGCAGCACTGCGCAGCTGAACCTTAATGGAGGGGCTCTTACCTTCGCAGACGGCAACTCGAACACATCACCGATCAACATCGGAGATGATGCCGTGCTCAACATCACGGGTGGAACTCACAATCTGTATGGTCGGGTCGATATTTTTGGTGGTGGCACCATTCGGGTCACGGGCGATGATGCGACCATCAACCTGCGCCAACTGGCCAAAAGCGGGGGGGCAAGCACTTTTGAGTTCTTCTTTGATGACACAGGCGTCAGTAGTCTGGATTATTATTCCTATTTTAATCCCATAAACCAAATTCTATCTGTTGACGGGTCTGCCTACACCGGGCCTTATGTGTCGAGCGGAACCCAATTCAATTTGATTAACACTACCAATCTGTCTGGTAATGAATTCCAAGCGGCCAACATCAGTATCGTCGGTCTCGGTCAGGAGGGCAACACCGACTATGGTTACATCCTTACTCAGGACCAAGCATCAGACGATGTATTCATTACGGTTTTTGTCCCCGAGCCATCCTC
>CBFHKM010000176.1:0-3546 GCA_965656385.1 Oceaniferula sp. | reverse complement strand
GGAGGCGCGCCTTCTCGACATTGATCACCTTACCACGAAGCGGCAAAATAGCTTGGTTGATACGGTTGCGACCTGATTTCGCAGAACCACCAGCGGAATCACCCTCCACAATATATATTTCTGACTTAGCGGGATCACGCTCTGAGCAATCAGCGAGCTTTCCAGGAAGCCCGCCTCCTGAGAGCACCGATTTACGAACCGTCTCCCGAGCTTTACGAGCGGCCTCCCGAGCACGGGCTGCATTGACTGCCTTATCAATAATCGTCTTGGCAAGGTTTGGATTCTCGTCAAAGTAATCCTGAAGACCTTCATAAACAATAGAGCTTACAACACCCTCAATCTCAGCATTAACCAGCTTATCTTTTGTTTGCGAACTGAAGCGCGGATTTGGCATCTTGACACTGAGCACGCAGATAATGCCCTCGCGAACATCATCTCCAGAGAGCGCGGGATCCTTATCCTTGAGAATCTTATTGGCCTTAGCGTATTGATTGATCGATCGCGTCAATGCACCACGGAATCCAGTGAGGTGAGTTCCCCCATCCGCATTGGGAATAGAGTTAGCAAAGCAAAGAATGTTATCCTGGTAGCTATCGTTGTATTGGAATACCACATCAGCAAACACGTCATCTTTGGCAATCTTACCGTCGTAATCTACTTCGATCTTGCGCTTACCTTTGATGATCACCGGCTCGTCATGAACCAGTGTTTTGTTTTCGCCCAGCTGAGCAACAAATTCTTCAATTCCTTTGGCGTAGTAAAAACGCTCTTTCTGGGCACTCTCAGGGCGTTCATCTTCCAGCTCAATAATCAAGCCAGGGTTGAGGAAAGCAAGTTCCCGCAGACGAGTCGACAAACGAGCAAACTCAAACTCAATCGTATCAGTGAAAATGGTAGCATCTGGGAAGAAGCTCACCTTAGTTCCCGTATGGGCAGGATCAACTTCACCAATGACCTCAAGGGGCTTGACCGTTTTACCGCGCTCAAACGTAATAGCATGTACCTTCCCTTCTCGACTGACCTCTGCTTTGAACCAATCGGAAAGGGCGTTTACGCACTTCGCACCAACACCGTGCAGACCACCTGAATACTTGTAAGCACCTTGCCCAAATTTACCACCTGCATGAAGGCTCGTCAGCACCAACTCAACAGCAGGAATTCCAAACTTGGGGTGTACCTCGACCGGAATACCTCGGCCATCGTCAGCGATAGATACCGAGCCATCAACATGAAGGCCGATTTTGATCGTCTCACAATATCCAGCAAGATGCTCGTCGATAGAGTTATCCAGCACCTCAAAAACGCAATGGTGCAAACCACGCACATCAGGATCGCCAATGTACATGCCTGGGCGCTTACGCACAGCCTCAAGCCCCTCTAGCTTGTCAATCTGCGAAGCCCCATATTCTTGGGCGTCAGAGACATTAGTTTCTACGTTTTCAGCGTCAGTTTCAGGGACGTCATTTGGCTCATCAGGGATATCAGACATAGGCAGACAAAATGTCTGAAATTTAGACCCTCTAGACAAGTTTCTTTCGCCTATTTATGCAGTTTTTTTCTGCCACTTAGTTAAGCCGACTTTTCTGCATTCAAATGAGTTTTCGGAGCACGAATGCACACGCTTCAACAGCTCACTCAACGATAGTCATGTAGTAGTATACACCCAATGCAATACAGACTACAATACAGGTTACCAAAACCATCAGCATCAATGTTTTAACATCGTTTGCTTGGGCCGATTTTTGCGAAACACTTGTATCTGCACTGATTTTACGAGACCCAGAAATAGCCCCTTTGTTAGCAGCAGGAATGGCTACAGAAATATCAGCTCCAGCATCTGCGGCATTACCATGACCTGGTGCGACAATGCCCGAGCGCTTACGTCCTCTTCTACGATCTTGAGTTGTGCTCTCCGCAGCGGATACACTCGATGGTTCTGAGGCCATGCCTGCTCCCTTTCTCCCAATCTCTCGTGGCTTAATCGCAACAGGGGCCCCTGCCTTTGCAACCAGCCTCGTGGTGGCGGCGATGGGTGGCGCGATAATGACCTCACCACATGAGGGGCAGGGCCCCTCTTTTCCAGCCAGTGACGGATCAACAACAAGACGTTTATCACACTCAGGGCAACCAAAGCGAAGCATGTGTTTTTCTGATGTGTCAGTCATGAATTAAAATTAATCAGGAAGAAGCTAACTTTTTTAATGCTCTAATCCAAGCAGATTTCTCTGCCAATTGAGCAATAAGTCCACGGCTCCATCATGCTTACCCGCGAGGGCTTCAAGAATAGCTCGTGGAGCAATGAGCGAGCTGTCGATATCTAGCTCCTCGGCTACCTTATCCCGCTTTGCGATCAATTCATCAAGTCGCGCTTCAAACTGTGGCTCCTTACGGCGGCGCTTACCTTTGATACGCTGCGGCATGTCAGCCTCGTCAACGCTCTGGGCCTGTGCCACCGCCTTTTCAAAGTTCTTGATTCTGCTGTTACGATAGTGGCGCGGCAAGATGGGCTTATTACCAGCGACCAAATCAGCAACCCATGTCAGCAATTGTTTATTCCCAGTCACCATAAACGAGGGGCGATCCCATGAGGCTGCCTCTGCATCACGCCACAACCACAGTGAGCGGAGATAATTGAGCCCTTGGGGAGTCAATTTGCCACTTCCTTTGATGCGCCACCTATCCTCCTTCTCGGCTTTCTTCTCCTCGGCCTTGCGCTGCGCGGCCTGGCAACTCTCCACAAACCACTCATAGCGTCCCGCCTCATGCAGCTCGGCCACAATCAATTCAGCCATCGGGAGCAAGTAGACGACATCATTGAGCGCGTAATCCTCCATCACCGGAGTCAGTGGCCGCTTTGCCCAATCTGCTTTTTGAGAGGTTTTCTCAAGCTGCACATCCATGTAATGTGAAACAAGGTCACCGTAGCCAAACTTCCTCACGCCAAGCAAACGAGCACCAATCTGAGTATCAAACACCGTAGGGGGAATCACATCAAGGTTGGTCTTCAGCATATGCATATCATAATCCGCACCATGCATCCAGCAGGTGGAATCCTGCAAATAGTCACGTAACGGGGTTAGATCCTTAATCGCCAAAGGATCGATTAATACATGCTGTTTACCATCACTGAACTGCACCAGACACAGACTCTCGCTATACCTATGCAAGCTGTCTGCCTCCGTATCCACCGCACATACCACAGGCTTTCCCTGATGTGTGCATTGGCCGAGAAATGAGACCAATTCTTTCTTAGTATCAATCATGTGTCTGTATCCTTGTTATCATACCCATAGAAAAATCCAGCCATCAGGCGGAATGGCCAACTTACCTCACTAGTAATATGCATTTGGAATACACAGGGACACTACATAACGCAAGCTATCTCCCTGTTTATCGTAGTATCGGTAAGTCCCCTTGCTGGAAAACACGCCTTATCTTTTGCAACCTCGTATCACTGCAAATCAAGTCCACGCTCAAGACAAGATCAACCCCACTGGTTTCCTGGCTATCATGACTAATAAACACCAAGACGATAACACGCCACTG
>CBFHKM010000175.1:0-3584 GCA_965656385.1 Oceaniferula sp. | reverse complement strand
AGCTTTTTCACCGTCGGTTTGCCGGGTTTGATGAGAAAGCGCTTCCTGTTGAAATCAATGACCAGTGGCGCATTGACAAAATTAATAAAGCGGTAGCTACTTTTTGGGAACTTCTCTTGAGAATCATCCATGCCAAAGAGCCGTATTGGCAGATCCCCTTTTTCATTTACGCCTGTCGATCTGAGAAAATAGAGCATCTTGCTGGTCCCCTGGACGAGAGGGACCTTGCCAATGAGTTTGTATTTCTCCTCAGCATTCTCAGTATGCTCAGCATCCGTATAAATCTCTAAATATTCCGAAGAACGATCCAAGGAATAAGGATCTGACCGAGTATTATTGAACAGCTCGATTAAAATCAGCTCTTTCCCCTTCCGGTAATAAATCTTTTCACAGGGAAGTGTTCCCAACGCGATAGCCGTGAAAGCAGGACCTGTGACTTCCTCTTTTTCCTGGGCACCTGATGTGTTCTTCAAGATCACGCAGGCAAATAGCGCCAGTAGCAGAGTGGATCGGAGTAAGCTCATGAAGGTAAAGTTACACTTCGCTTTGATCTAGCCAGCGGAAGCTGCGGATTTCAAAACGGCGCCCGTAGGTCTGGTTCATGGTGTTGAGCGTCGGAGTTTGGGAATCATCGTCCCATGGTTCGTTGTTTGTCTCATCAGTCTTGGGATCGACATACTCAGGCAGGCGTTGCACCACGGCCTCACAAGTTGCCTGAGCGATGATGTTATTAGCAGAATCCCTGACCTCACCGTAGCCACGAATCTTGAAGGTATCCGTCCTTGCGCTGAGCTTGGGGGCAAGTGGCAGCAGGATGTTGGCCTGATTAATTTCCAGCGGGATGCCAGTGGCGCTGTTACGATTACCCAGATAATTCCCATAAGGACCACCATCACTCGCATGAGGAAAAAACTTCCAATATGTAGAATAATTTGGTCTACTGCTAGTGGTGAATGCTCGGAGCCCATCATATCCCCCCCCATCTCTATCATAAGTACCGTTGATTTCAGCTTGCTCGATCGCCTCCTGAATAGCCCCCTGGAAGCTTCTTAGGTCAGTATAACTACCCATGCGCCGATTGACAAAGTCTGAGAGGCTCATGAAGGGGCCACGGGCTTTGACCTGATTGACGATCTCGACAGCCAACCCGGTGTCGTCAGTGAAGTCGTTCGGCGTGGCATTGTCATTCCAAATTTGCTCATCAGTAAGCCGGGAAAATTCTTCCCACACCTCATTGGTTTCCGGCCCGGCTTCTGCGTCTCTGGGGCTGGTTTCTGCTGATGTCGTACTACTCAATGGGAATGGAATACCTTCTTCTTCATCCGTAGTTCCTTGAGCCGATTTTAGGTCGAGGTCTTTGTTGCCTTTGAGAAAAGCCGCCCAGGCTTTCACCGAGGTTGAGTTCACATTGAAGGCCCCTTTGATCAGGCTGTAGGCGCCCACCTTTTTATACCCATCCTGACTAGTAATCGTTGGTGTGAGCTCTGTGACAATATCCTCCGATGTTTTGCCTGCGGGGACATGAGGCTCAAGTGCCGGGTTGGCCTGCGCTGTAGTAGGGTCAACCTTCTGAGTCGGGTCAGCCGGGTCAATACCGTAGAAACGCTTCAAGGTATCACTCAGTGAGCCCGTGGAAACATACTTCCCCCCCGACGCAATCGCAAACTCAGGTGCAATGCCCGAGAAATAATAACGATCAAACAAGGCGTCGTTGACCTGCCATGAAACATCATTCAAGGTGCTGTATTGACACCAAATATCTCCAGTCCAATAGATAGAATCGTGGGGGGTGTAGGGAGGTTGCCATGAATTACCAATCGCATGCGTTGGTTCAAGAAGCCTCGTTCCAATATTAGCTCCCGATAATTCAACCAATGAGTACATCGGTCTCTTTGGGATGGCTAACAAGGGAAAGGTGGTATCCCCCTCGGTTGAAGAATAAGCTTTCCCGTAAAAGGCATTATCGCCAGAACCGAAAGGATCAAAGTCTATGCCAGCAGCACTAACCACGTTGCTATAACCTTTACCCAGTCTTGCCGACACCATCATGTTTAAGGGCGCTTTCCTTGGATTTTCTAACAAAGTTCTCACCACCGGGGTCACATTCAATTGTGAAAAGACCTCCATCTTACTTGAAACTGCAAAGTGGTCCGTCGGGTGCGTCACCATAGTGAGGGAAGCAAAAGGAAGTTTTATATTCTTTATCTCCCTCAGCAAAATTCGCTGCCAATTCCGAGCCCTTCTTGCATCAAAACCCATATGGACACCTGCCCAACTGTGCTTATCACGGCTTGCTGCATTTAAACGAAACTCCTGGCCTGCCACATGCCTTCCGAAATTAATCTCCTGTGTCAGCTCATAGGCTTTCTTATACTCACCATCTGGGTCTTTAACTGGCAAATTGGTCTCAACCATATGACGTCTCCCAAAATCATAATAACTGTGTAAATTAAACATAGCTCTGATATCGGTTTGCCCAGGTCTTCCTGTTAACACCACTGGCGCCCAACTCTCCCCAGAGCTGTTGGGAAATTTGTCAAAAACAATCCCCGAATTCGTTGAGTTATAACCCAAGCCGATCTTCAACTCATCATGCTTGCAGGTCGCCTCGTCGCTTCTATCAGCGTCATTAGGAGGGGAGTAAATCATTACCTCGCCAGGTTTAAGCTCGAGCTCCTTCAAAAGATAACTCACATTCGCATTCCCCCCCCCCGTCTTATTTTTGGCGTAGTCTCCAAAATTATGTCGCGAGCCTTTAGAGCTAAATTGGCCATACCGAGTCCATACGCCATTATCTTGAATATTAAAAAGCATGCCTCCAGCAAAGCCACCTTCTACAGTAATCGCAAATCTCTCTGCTTTTATTCCAACATCGTATGGATTCCACAAGATAAAGTAAGGATCCACAATCATCTTCAGGCTGGTATCGTATTTAAGGCTGTAAACGGTATTCACCCCCAACAAAACCGGTGCGTAGTTCGCTCTTACGGGACGGTAATCTCTTCCCAGCCAATCCTCTCTATTAATCGGGACTAATCTGGGGCCTCCGCCCATATTGTATTTATGTAAATCAAATAAATCTTCGGTCTGGCCTCTATTCGGATAATACGCTCTTGCATCAATCGCATAGTCATCACCTGATTTGCTTAAGCGTTTGTATAGATTGGCATAATCCCTCAATAGCCACCAGCTCGGCCCCCTTACAACGGTTTTCCAGTTAATGTCACCTGAAAAAACCTGCCCAAATGAAAGCATATCGCGGAAGGGGTATCGAGCGTAGAGCGAGGTTCCAGGTGTTAGGTAAGGACTGGATAGCTGGTCTTGTTCGCGAACCAGTGGGTCTTGATCACCAACAAATTCTCCCGCTTGCTGATTGAAGAGCTCGGCGCTTTCCGACTCCGCGCTGCCATCCATCTCAAATGCCAGTGAGAGGTCGCGGCGTAGTCCGCCCTTTTTGACATTGGCCATTACACCGCGCACGTTCATCGCCATGTCGTGGCGGTTGGTCTTGAGCCACACGCTCTGGTCGCTTGTGTCCCCCATCACCAGCGGCATGTCGGCGGGGCTGAAGGCTTTTTCCAACT